>JBARCH010000001.1:0-4569 GCA_049793875.1 Pseudolabrys sp.
GCACCATCATGTTGCATCAGGGCCAGATCATCCTCGACATCACCGGGGCGGAGCGCGCCTCGATGACGGTCGAACAGCTTGTGCAGATGTTCCGCCGGAAAGAAGGCTCGGAAATTTCCGACGACCAGTTGTTGCTTGCGTAGAGGGTGCTTCAACAGCGCTGACATCCGAACTCGCCCCTGGAATTGACCGGCAGAAACGCGGCCATTGGCTGCCGGAATAGCGGGGTCGGTTAATCACCCTGGCTATCCGCACACGTAGCGCGGCTCACACCAGCAGTTTTTCCAGCCGGATCGGCAACTGGCGCACGCGAATGCCGGTCGCGTGGTAGACCGCGTTCGCGACTGCGGCGGCGGTGCCGACATTGCCAAGCTCGCCGATGCCTTTGACGCCCGCCAGATTGACGAAATTATCCTCTTCCGGAACGAGGATCACCTCGACCTGCTGGATGTCGGCGTTCACCGGCACCTGATAGTCGGCAAGATTGTCGTTCACGTAACGCGCGACGTTCGGGTCGATCTCGGTCGCTTCGTGTAGCGCAGAAGAAATTCCCCAGATCATCGCGCCCATGTATTGGCTGTGCGCAGTGCGCGTATTCATGATGTGACCGGCCGCAAAGGCGCCGACGATGCGGGGTACGCGGATTTCACGAGTCAATTCGTTGATGCGCACCTCCACGAATTCGGCGCCGAGCGCGTACATCAGCTTTTCGCCCTTCGAGCCGCCGCCAAGGAAAGGCATGCCGGCGTACAGGTTTTTGATGGCATCCGGCTTGGCGCCTGGCGGCAGGAATTCCGCATATTCCTCGATGGCACCGACGCCCATCCGCTTGAACAGATCAGCGAGTCGTTCTTCGCCGCCCTCCTGCGACACCGCACGGCCTTCGGTGAATCGAATCTGGCCTGCGGATTTGCCGGCTAGTGGACTTTCGTTCGACGTGATGGCGGCGTGTGTAAGCTTCTCGCGAATGGCGTCGCACGCTTTCATCACGACGTTGCAGCAGCTTGCCGTCTGGTTTGATCCGCCGGCAACCGGCGAAGGCGGCAACGTGGTGTCGCCGGTTTCAATCGAAACCGACGAGAGAGGGATGCCGAGTCGCTGGGCTGCCATCTGCGCTATGACGGTGTTCACGCCGGTGCCGATTTCGTGTGCGGCGATCTGCACGCGCGCGTCGCCGGTCGCGAGCAGCCGCACGCGCGCTGCCGCCGCGCCGACATGCGTCGGATAAACGGCACTGGCGCATCCCCAGCCGATCAGCCAGTTCCCGTCGCGCATCGAGCCGGGCTTGGCGTTGCGCTTCGACCAGCCGAAGGCGCTCGCCGCCTGGTCGTAACATTTCATCAGCGAGCGGCTCGACCACTGCTTGCCCATCGTGTCGGTCATCGAATCGTTGACGCGCCGCAATTCGATTGGGTCCATGTTGAGTTTGATGGCGAGTTCGTCCATCGCGCTTTCCAGCGCGTAAATGTAGGGCACTACCGGCGGTGACCGCATGAAGCCGGGCGTGTTTCGGTCGGCGTGCACGAGCGTGACGTGCGTCTTGACCGTGCCGTAGTTGTAGAGCCGCGCACTGTCCTCGACGCCTGCAACGGCGTAGGGGTCGGGCCGCGATGTCATTTCCCACCCCTCGTGGCTGAAGCCGACGATTTTGCCGTCCCGCTGCGCGCCGATCTTGATGTGGTGCTTCGTTTCGGCGCGGTAAGTCTGAATCGTGAAGCCCTGATCGCGCGCTGCGACCAGCTTGACGGGACGATTGAGTTTCCGCGCGGCGAAGGCGACAAGGCCGGTGCGCGGCGAGAACTGTCCTTTCGACCCGAACGCCCCGCCGACGTAAGGGCTGACGACGTGCACCTTATCCGGCGAAATGCCCATCTTTTCGGCGACCGCATTTTTCAGGCCATAGACGAACTGGCTGGGCTCATGGACCGTCAGTTCGCCATCTTTCCATTCGCAGGTGGTGGTGAAGAGTTCGATCGGGTTGTGGTGCTGCGTCGGCGTGCGATATTCGGCATCGAGCACGATTTCAGCCGCTGCAATCGCGGCATCAGCATCGCCGGCCTGCGGCAAATCCTTGGCGCGCGCGTTGGCCTTGCTGGCATCTTCCTGCGTGACGCCCGGCGAGTCAAAAGTGGCGCTCGGCTTTTCCGCAGCGTACCGGACCTTCACACGGTAGGCTGCCTCGCGCGCTACTTCAAATGTATCGGCAACGACCATGCCGATGATTTGCCCGTCGTGCCAGATCTCAGGGCCGAAATCCTGCATCGACGTGGCGGCGCTCACGCCGCCGGCAGAGAACTTCACCTCTTTCATGCCTTTTGTATTCTCGTGCGTGAAAATCTCCAGCACGCCCGTCACCGCCTTGGCGTCGCTCAGGTCCATCTGCTCGATACGGCCCTTGGAGATCGCACTGGTGACGAGATACGCGAACGCCGGATTGGGAGCTGCGAAATCCGATCCGTAACGCGCTTCGCCCGTCACCTTGAGCCGGCCATCGACGCGAGGCTCCGGATTGCCCATGTTGATCTTCGGGTCGGGTGCGGCTCTGTTCATGTCAAAGCTCCATCGTCGCAGCCTGGCGCAGCGCACGAATGAGCGTGCGTTTGCCGAGCGCGACCTTGAATGCGTTGTGTTCCATCGGGCGCGCGTCCGCGAAGGCGGTGTCTGCCGCGGCGTTCAGCGTGCCGTCATCGAGTTGCTTGCCGGTCAGTTGCTTCTCGGCCGCATGCGCCCGCCAGGGCAAGGCGCTGACGCCGCCGAGCGCGATGCGCACCTGCCGCGCTGTGCCGTTGTCGAGATCGAGGACGACGGCAGCGGACGCGAGCGCGAATTCGTACGACTCGCGATCTCGGATCTTCAGGTAAAGCGAGCGCCGCGCCCATGTAGCCGGCGGCACGACGAACGCCGTAATCAGTTCACCCGGCTGCAGGGTGGTTTCGATATGTGGCGTTTGTCCCGGCGGGCGGTGCAAGGCTTGAAAGGCTATCGTGCGCGTTCCCTTGTGTCCGGCAATTTCGACCTGCGCATCGAGCGCGGTCAGCGCTTGCGCGAAATCACCCGCGTAAGCCGCGATGCACCGTTCGCTGGTGCCAAGGATGGCGTGCCGCCGATTGATGCCTTGCATGGCGGCGCAACCGGAGCCCGGCTCGCGTTTGTTGCAGGCCTCGTAGCTTGTGTCGCGAAAGTAAGTGCAGCGCGTGCGCTGAAGGACGTTGCCGCCGAGCGACGCCATGTTGCGGATTTGGGCGCTTGCGGCGAGATCGAGCGACTGCGCGATCACCGGGTAGTTTTTCCGGATGTCGGCATTGTCGGCCGCGGCCGACATTCGAACCAAAGCTCCGAGGCGCAACCCCTTGGTGTCGTAGATGATATGCCCGGACGGCGATTGGTCGAGCGCGTTGATGTCGGTCACGGACTGCGGCCGCATTACGTCAAGCTTCATCAAATCGATAAGTGTCGTGCCGCCGGCAAGATATTGGCCGGGAGCGTGCACGGTGGCTGCGCCCCGCGCTGCCGTCCCCGCCGACATCTGTGCCTGCACGGCCTCTTTGACGCTGCCGATGCGTTCGTAGGTGAAAGGTCGCATCTCACGCTCCCTTCATCTGCGTCTTGGCCTGTTGAACGGCATCGACGATGTTGGGATAGGCTGCACAGCGGCAAAGGTTGCCGCTCATGTATTCGCGTATTTGCGCTTCGTTCTCCGCATGCCCCTCGTTCACGCAGGCGATCGCCGACATGATCTGTCCCGGCGTGCAATAGCCGCACTGGAACGCATCATGATCGATGAAGGCTTGTTGCATCGGATGCAACGTGCCGTCCGCTGCCGCCAGCCCCTCTATCGTCGTCACCTCCTTGCCTTCCGCGCTTGCTGCGAGCGTCAGGCAAGAGAGCACGCGCTTGCCGCCGATGAGAACGGTGCAGGCGCCGCACTGGCCGTGGTCGCAACCTTTCTTGCTGCCGGTGAGGCCCATGTGTTCGCGCAACGCATCGAGCAGTGTGGTGCGGACGTCGAGCGCCAATTGGTGCCGTCTCCCGTTCACGCGTAATTCGATTTTGAAGGGACCGCGCGAGTCGGGAAGGGCGGGTGCCGCGGCGGCGCGGGAATGTTCCAGAAGTGTCAAGCTCATGCCTGAGACCATTGTAGTTGTGAGAAAGTTCCGCCGGCTCCACCCCGCTCCGTCCGTGTCGGTTTTGGAAAGCGTCATGGAATGTTCTTTCAGATTTTCAGATTGAAGCTACGCGTGGATTCCGCATCCGCCGCGCGCGTGCTCAAAGGAACGTCGCACCGATTGCGGTTGTTCCTTTTCACTGGAAGAATTAATGGGCGCGCTCGGCGCCCGCCACGTTTAAAAATCGCGGCCGTTTGAAGTGGAACCCTCGGTCGGCGTGGAACGGAATTTTGTTCCGGTGATCGGGCGTGATGATTTAGTGGCTCAGGCAATCGCTGCCGACCAAATGAACATCGGAGCCCTGCAACGCATCGCCGGCATATTCCGCTCGGCGGCTCGGGCGCTAACCCTGCGGCTGGAACCCCCGCCCGTAATTTTAATTTATTGCGCGATGTTCGCCTGA
>JBARCH010000002.1:0-4215 GCA_049793875.1 Pseudolabrys sp.
GTGGGGTACTGATTGGCCGCATCCGTCGATCCCGGCCGACGTCATGCCGGACGACGGCAATCTGCTCGATTTGTTTTATGCGTGGACGCCGGACGAAAAAACGCGCCGGCGCATTCTGGTCGATACGCCGGCGCGGTTGTTCTGGACGTAATTTCCAGACTGCAATGCCCCGAAACGTTTCGAGCGGAGAGGGGGGCGTGCGCGGCGCTCGCGCTATTCCGCGGCTTGCTGCGTGGCGGTGTTGATGAAGCCGCCGGACTGGTGCCGCCAGAGCGCGGCGTAATGGCCGTCCGCGCGCAGCAGGCTCTCGTGCGTGCCCTGTTCGACGATGCGCCCGTGGTCGAGGGCGACCAGCCGATCCATCTGCGCGATGGTCGACAGCCGGTGCGCGATCGCGATGACGGTTTTGCCGCGTATCAGCGTGCCGAGGCTTGACTGGATTGCCGCCTCGACTTCGCTGTCGAGCGCGGATGTCGCTTCATCCAGCACGAGAATCGGCGCGTTCTTCAGGATGACGCGCGCAATCGCGATGCGCTGGCGTTGCCCGCCCGAAAGCTTGACGCCGCGTTCGCCCACATGCGCGTCGTAGCCGCGCCGGCCCATCCAATCTTCGAGTTCGAGGATGAATTCGTGCGCGTGCGCCAGCCTGGCGGCGGCGACGATATCATCGTCACTGGCATCGCGTTTGCCGTAGCGGATGTTCTCGCGGATCGAACGGTGCATCAGCGATGTGTCCTGCGTCACGACCGAGATTTGCGCCCGCAGGCTTTCCTGCGTGACTTTTGCGATGTCCTGCCCGTCGATCAGGATGCGGCCGCCTTCGAGATCGAAGAAACGCAACAGCAGATTGACGAGCGTGGACTTGCCGGCGCCGGAGCGGCCGACAAGGCCGATCTTCTCGCCCGGCTTCACGTCGAGGCTGAGGTCGTCGATCAAGCCATTCTCACGGCCGTAGCCGAACCGGACATTCTCGAAATGAACGTGGCCGCGCTCCACCTTCATCGGCTTGGCGTCATGGTTGTCGATGAGCGTGAGCGGCTGGGCAATCGTGAGCATGCCTTCCTGCACGACGCCGACGTTTTCGAAAATGTCGGTGACCTGCCAGGCGACCCAGCCCGACGCGCTGACGATCTGCGTCGTCAGCGGCAGCGCCATCGCGACCGTGCCGACCTCGACCTGTCCTTTTATCCAGAGCCAGATCGAAAAGGCGCCGGTAGCGGTTATCAGCATCGCGTTGAGCGCGGTGAGCGTGAATGCGAACAGTGTGTTGAGGCGCAGCGATTCGTGGAATCGGCTGGTGTGATTGTCGACCGCGTCGCGCACGTAGGCGTCCTCGTGCTTGGCGCGCGCGAACAGCTTTACGGTCACGATGTTGGTGTAGGTATCGACGATGCGGCCTGTGAGCATCGAGCGCGCTTCCGACACAACTTTCGAGCGGTCACGCATGCGCGGCACGAAGAGGCGCAGCATGACGATGTAACCGGCGAACCAGATGAGCACCGGCAGCGCCAGCCAGCGGTCTGCCGAGGCCAGCAAAACCACCGCGCTGGTGCCGTAGATGACGATGAACCAGACGGCGGTGAGCAGCGCCACCAGGCTTTCGCGGATGGCCGGGCCGGTCTGCATCACGCGGTTGGCGATGCGGCCTGCGAAATCGTTCTGGAAGAACGCCCAGGACTGGCGCGAGACGTGCCAGTGATTTTGCCAGCGGATGCGATTGGCGACATTGGCGGCGATTGCCTGGTTCATCAGCAAGTGCTGCGCGGTGAAGGCGAGCGGCCGCAGCACCAGCAGGACCGCCGCCATGCCGAGCAGCATCGGCCAGGACTTTGCGAGCACGTCGGCCGGCGAGCTTTTCGTCACCAGCGTGACGACCTTGCCGATGAAGACCGGAATGGTGACGTCGAGCAGCGCAACGGCAAAGCCGACCACGAACAGCGCGATGAACAGGCCCTTGGATTGGCGCGCGAAGTGCCAATAGAACGCGGCCAGCCCGGGCGGCGGCGCAGTAGGCGCCGGTGCCGAGGTCAGGGTCAGCGATTTTTCAAGCCAGTGGAACATCGGTTTCAATACCAGCGCGCGCGACGCCCTAAAGCGCCGCGCGCGTCATTCTGACAGGGATCAATTCGGGGCCGTACCTAATACCGGTTCGTGTCGATAGCGTGGCAAAAGTCGCGCATCAGGCTGTCGCGTATTTGCCGCGGCCGAAGAAGCGATCCTTGGCGTCGTCGGTCGCCGTATCGCGCGCCGACTTGATGGTGGCAACCTTGGCAAGTGCGCGCTTGACGCCGTCGCGCGCCTCAACTTTCTCAACCCACTTTTTCACGTTCGGCCGCTTGCCGAGGTCGATGCCAAGCAACTGGATATTACGCAGCCACGGAAACACGGCGATGTCCGCGATGGTGTAGTCGCCGCCGGCCACGAACGGGTGCGCCGCAAGCCGCTGCTCATAAAGATCGTAGAGCTTGTTGACCTGCGTGCGGTAGCGCGGTCCGCCGTATTCCTGCGGCTGCGGTGCGAATTTGCTGAAATGGACGTGTTGGCCGAACATCGGCCCGACATTGGCTATCTGCACCATCAGCCATTGAATGGTGTCGTAGCGCTTCACCGGATCGTGCGGAATGAATTTGCCGGTTTTCTCGGCGAGATACATCAGGATCGCGCCGGATTCGATCACGGTATACGGCTTGCCCGCAGGGCCATCCGAATCGACGATCGCCGGCACCTTTTGCAGCGGGTTGACCTTGGTGAATTCCGCCGTGAACTGCTCGCCGTTCCACACGTCGACGGTTTTCATGGTGTAAGGCAACTCGCACTCTTCGAGCATGATGAAGATTTTTTGCACGTTCGGGCTGGTCAATGCGTACAGGTCGATCATGGAAAGCTCTCTCGGACGGTCACCGCAAAATAGCGGCGGCTTTCTATAGATGAAGGGGGGCGGGTTTGTCCCGGCCCTAGGGCGGCGGGGCGGCCGCCCGCGCACGCAGGCACGCGGGACACAGGCAATCTTCCGCGGTGGTATCGGGCAACGGCAAGCGATAGGGCTCTGCCGCGCACCAGCATTCGCCGCCGAGGCCGCAGTCGAAGGCGGTGCCGCATTGCGCGCAGGTCAGCCGCCGCATCGCTGGCTGGCTTTGATCCTGCGGAGACGGCTGTGCCACGGCTTCGCGCTTACTGCGCGTCGCCGGTGCCGACGTAGCCGCCGATCTTCCAGCCGCCGGTATTTTTGACGTAACAAAGCTGGTCGTTGCCGATCGGCGCAATCATGTCGATGGAAACGTAGCCGGTCTTTCCGGACGGCATGACGATCCGCACCACGGACGCGACCGCGGCGGCGGGCGACGGATCGGGTACAACGCGTACGAAATACAATCCGAGCTTGTCGCTCACCGGTGCGTTGCTTTGTGCGCTGGCGCGGACTTCGACGCCGTCGCTGACCGGAAAGGCCCAGTCCGGTACTTCGGTCTTTGTTTTTTGCATCAGCGCTTCCAGATCATGACCTTTAAATTCCGGATCGCCCGGCGTGCAGAGCGCGCCTTTGTGATCGGGCGATGGCGACGCAGTCGGATCGTCGGTATAGGCCGCGAGCATGTCCCAGCCCGCACCATCCTTGTTGTTGAGGCCGAGAGCGTTCGCGAGATTGTCGATGCCGGAATTTTTCTTGATGGCGCCGTCGCCGCCCTGACGTTCCCAGAAGAATCCTTGCGCGACCACCAGTTTGCCGAGTGCGGCGCGGTCTCTCTTCCTGGCCGCATCACCGATCTGCTTGCGAAAGGCCTCGAAGGACGGATCGGCAAGCGGCTTCGGCAGCGTCAACGGCACGGCCTTGTAGGGTCCCGGCGGCGCGACCGGCAGTTGCTGCTGCGCCGCCGCGGGCGCGACGAGAAACGCGCCGGCAAGCAATAGCATGGCGAATTGGACGGAACGGATGTGAAGCATCGCGAGTCCTCGATTGAGCGGCCCAGCAGCCGGTTGTGGCGTTTAGCGGTAGCGCAGACGGAATTTATCACGGCTGAATGGAGCGCGGCGCCGGTATTGCGCATAAAAAATACCGGTCCCGTGAGCAGTTATCGGTGGGGCCACAGAGGCAACCCGCCCGGCCAAGGACTGATGCGGCCTGTGCACCGAGAACATGGGCCGCCGCCGGGACGGATGCGAATCTGCGATGATTGCATGAGTTTCGATCTTTTGAGCGGGTTGCGCGTTAGTCATATC
>JBARCH010000003.1:0-7102 GCA_049793875.1 Pseudolabrys sp.
GAACCGCCCATGACCACAGCGCGCGAGTGGTAAGTGCCAAAACCTTCATCCACGAGCGTGGTCGAGCCATGCAATACGCGGAAAGTCTCGAACGGCACCGATAGTGCGTCGGCTGCGATCTGGGCGAACACCGTCTCCAGGCCTTGGCCGAGAACGGATGAGCCGATGGCGACCGTGATACGCCCGTCGCGCTCCAGGATCATGCGCGTGTTTTCGCGCGGGCCCGCGCCGCCGCTTTCGACGAAACAGGCCACGCCAAGGCCATGATAACGCCCGTCGATATTCCGGCCCTGCAAATGCTTCTTCTCGTTCCAGCCGAATGCCTCCAGGCATTTGTCCAGCCCGGCGTGATAGTCGCCGGTGTCGTAGGCGGATTCGTTTTCGTACGGCACCAGTTTGCCGATGGAGTAGGGCATCTCTGCTGCGGCAATCAGGTTCTTTCGGCGAAATTCAATTGGATCGATCTTGAGATCGCGCGCCGCCATGTCGATCAGCCGCTCGCGGAAGAAATTGGCTTCAAAGCGGCCGGGCGCACGATAGGTGCCGACCGGTGTCTTGCTCGTCATGTAGGCGGCGACGTCGAATTTGACCGCAGGGATGTGATAGGGTCCATGCAGGAATTGTGCGGCTTTGGCCGGCACTACGCCCGAATTCGTGCGCGTATAGGCTCCCATATCGCTGTAAATGCACCCGCGCAGCGCGACGATGGTGCCGTCACGGCGGCAGGCGATCTCCAGTTCGCAGTCGATTTCGCGTGAATGATTGGCCGCCTGCAGATGCTCAAGCCGGTCCTCGATCCATTTCACCGGCCTCTTGAACTTGCGCGCCGCGAATGGAATGAGAAAGTCTTCCGGATAAAACTCGCCGCGGATGCCGAAGCCGCCGCCGACGTCAAGTTCGATCAGATCGATCGCACTTTCCGGCATCTGCATCATGGCGGCGAGCGCGCGCCTGTTAAAGAAGGTCACCTTGGTCGCGCCATTGACGATCAGCCGCTCCGCGGCTGCATCCCACTCGGCAACCACGCCACGCGTCTCCATCGGTACGGCCGTGTGGCGGTGCGCGCGAAAGAACTCGCGTCGGGTATATTCGGCGCTGGCGAAGATCGCATCGGTATCGCCGAATCCGACACTGTAGCGGGTGGCGACGTTGGTGCCGTTCTGCTCGAAGAGCAGGGTTTTGTCGGTTTCCGCAGCCCGCCAGTCGGGAATCGGGTCGAGCGATTCGATCGTAAGGTCGATTTCTGCAACTGCGTCCTCGGCAATGGCGCGGCTGTCGGCGAGGACCACGACAACAGGCTCGCCGACGTAACGGACCTTGTCGGTGGCGATAACCGGTTGAAGATACTTTTCAAGTCCGGCAATGGGCGCGAGCCTGATTGGGATGGTCGGGATTTTCTCGCCAATGTCGGCAGCGGTGATGACCGCATGCACGCCCGGAATTTTTAGCGCCGCTGCGGCGTCTATTTTCCCGATGCGACCGTGCGCGACCGAACTGCGCAGGATCGCCGCATGCCACACCCCGGCGGGTTCGTAGTCGTCGACGAAAACGCCACGGCCGGTCAGAAAACGGAAATCCTCCGTGCGCTCGACCTCGTGGCCGATGTAGACGTTACGGGCCGCATTCATGGCGCCGCCCCCGGATTTTGCTTGTACGCCGCGCGTGCATCAAGCACAGCCTCGATGATTTGCACGTAGCCGGTGCAGCGGCAGATATTGCCCGATAAAACCTCACGGATACGGTCGGCGTCGGCGTCGGGCTCTTCACTGAGCAACGTGTGCGCCGTAGTCAGGATACCTGCCGTGCAGAATCCGCATTGCAGCGCGTGGTGCTTGCGAAATGATGCCTGCAACGGGCTCAGCACGTCGCCGTTCGACAAGCCTTCGACCGTGGTGATTTGCGCGCCGTCCGCCTGCACGGCGAACATCAGGCAGGAACGGACTGCCGCGTTATCGACAATAACGGTGCAGGCACCGCATACGCCGTGCTCGCAACCGACATGGGTGCCGGTAAGCTTGAGATCGTGACGCAGGCAGTCGACGAGCGTGGTGCGCGGCTCGACGTTCGCCTCATAAACCTTGCCGTTGACCGTGAGATGTACTTTTGCGTGCTCGCTCATTTGTCCTCCCGCAAAGGTAGTTCGGCGGCGCGAGCGAGCGCGCGCTCGGTGAGGACACCCAGCAAGGCGCGTCGATATTCACCTGGAGCATGAATATCGTCAGGGGGATTGACGGCTTCGGCCGCCGCCATGCCGGCCTCATGGATGGTCGTTTCAGTGACCGTTTTGTCCATGATGGCGGCTTCTGTGGCGGCGAGCCGCAGCGGCGTGTCGCTGACACCGATGGCGCCGACATGGACGTTTGTCGCACGGCCGTTTTCGCCTGCATCATAAAAGAGTGCGACCCCGGCAAGCGCAAAGTCGCCACGCCGGCGTGCGAATTCCTCGAAAGCCCAGCGGCGGTTGTGTCGCCAAGGTGGAAGCCGCACTTCGGTGATCAACTCATCTGGTTCCAGCGTCGTGGAAAGCGCGCCGGCAAACAACTCGGCCGCCGGAACTGTTCGCTGACCACGCGGTCCCGCAATGACGATCTGCGCCTCGCAGGTGACTGCGATGCCCGGCATTTCTGCCGCCGGGTCGGCATGCGCGAGGCTTCCGCCGACCGTGCCGCGATTGCGGATCTGATAGTGCGCGACGTGTCGAATGGCTTCAACCAACAGTGGATGTGCGCGTTGCAATTCCACGCTGCGCTCGATATCGCGCCAGCGCACCAAAGCGCCGAGACGAATTCCGTCGTTGTCGATCGTGATGCGGTTGAGGCCGGGGATGCAGCCGATATCGACCAGGAAGCGCGGCGAGGCCATCCGGAATGCCAGCATGGGAACGAGGCTTTGGCCGCCCGCAAGGACTTTAGCATCCGCACCGTGCTCGGCGAGAAAGCCGATCGCATCCTGCAACCGGGTCGGCCGCACATACTCGAACGGGGGAGCCTTCATTGGTGAACGTTCTAATTGACTCGGCTTCGCTGAGATCGTTAGCATACAAATAATTCGGGGAGATGAGCAAATGCTCGATCGGTCCGCGAAAGACAACGTGTGCAGCGCCGTCGAGGCCTTGCGCGACGACTTGACCAAGCTTGGTCTCGATCTCGGGAATATCGAAGCGCCGCTCGGCAAGGAGCTGGAAGCGGGCAATTACGTCTATGAGTGGATGGCGCAGAACGGCTTCAGGCCGGAGCGCATCGGCGCTTACGAAGACCGCTTCAATGTTATCGGCCGTGTCACCGGCACCGGCGGAGGCCCGAGCCTCTCCTTCAACAGCCATCTCGACACGATTATGTCGCGCGAAGACAGCGCGCGCTTCACCGACGCCAACGACCGCATCTATCACGAGGCCTGGCTGGAAGACGGCAAGATCTGGGGTTACCCGCTGGTCAATTGCAAAGGCCCGATGACCTGCTGGCTCATCGCCGCCAAGGCCCTGCAAAACGCGAAGGTGCGCCTGAAAGGCGATCTCGTGCTCTCAGCGGTCTGCGGCGAGTTGTGCGGCGACTCTGTCGATGAATTCCAGGGTCACGATTATCTTGGGAACGACATCGGCACGCGCTTCGCCATTACGCACGGTGCGATCAGTCACTACGCTTTGGTTGCCGAAGCGACGAATTTCAAGCCTGCATGGGTCGAGGCCGGTAAGCTGTTCATAAAGATTACGGTTTACGCCGGGCCGTCGCGTTACACGCCGTATGTGCCTCGTCCGCTGCCGGCGCTCAAAAGCCCTAACGCCATCGTGCGGATGGCAAAGCTTGTCGAAGCGATCGAGGAGTGGGCGGACGGTTACGAAAAGCGCTACACCAAAACCTACAGCGGCGGCACTGTGGTGCCGAAGGCAGTGATTGGTGCGATCCGCGGCGGCGTTCCGTACAAAGTCTATCGCATTCCGGAGTTGTGTTCGGTCTATCTCGACGTCCGGCTCAATCCGGACACCGCGCCGCTGACGATCAAGGACGAGATTGAAGCGATCGTGTCCAAGCTCGACCTCAAGGCTGAGGTGCGGCCTTTCCTTTATCGGCGCGGCTTTAACGCGGAAGGCATCGAGCCTTTGAAAGATTCGCTTGAAACCGCACACCAGGCGATCATAGGCAAGCCGTCGGAACCTGCGGGTGCGCCTGAATGCAGCATGTGGCGCGACATCAATCCCTATAACGAGCTTGGCATCCCGTCGCTGACCTATGGCTGTGGCGGCGGTGCCGGCGGTGGCAACACGTACTTCACCGTTGAAGACATGGTGAAAACGGCGAAGATTTATGCGCTGACCGCTATGGAGCTATGCAATCGAAACGCAAAAGCGGGCTGAAGCCCCGCACTCGTCCAAAGAGCCGAGAAACGGCCATTCAAGGAAGTGCATTACGGGAGGAGATCGAACATGTCGAAGATATCTTTTGCCATAACGGCTGCGGTATTCAGTCTGGCACTGAGCGTTTCGGCGCATGCAGCAGACGCCGTCAAGACGATGTCGATCATCACGATGAACGACACGCCCCAACTGCTCGAAGTTAAGGAAGGGCTGATCAAGGGGCTCGCCGCGCACGGCTACACCGAGGGAAAAAACCTCAAGGTCGACTTCAAAAGCGCGCAGGGAAATTTCGGCACGGCGCAACAAATCGTGCGTCAGTTTATTGGCGAGAAGCCTGACGTCATCGTGACGATAACGACGCCGACCAGCCAGGCGGCGGTCGCGGCGACAAAGGACATTCCGATTATCTTCACGACGGTCACCGATCCGCTTAAGTCCAAGCTGGTGACGCGGGAGAATCATCCCGGCGGCAATGCGTCGGGAATCTCGGATCTCGTTCCCACCGAGAGCCAGATTAACATCGTGAAGGAGATCGTGCCGAACCTGAAGACGCTCGGTCTCGTCTATGACCCGAGTCTTGATAACGCCCGCTCGACCGTCGAGAGCATAAAGGCGATCGCGCCGAAGATGGGCTTCAAGACGATCGAGTCGCCGGCGATGGGTATCAACAATGTTCCGAGCGCCGGTCAGGCCCTGGTTGGCAAGGTTGAAGCGATCTTCGTGCCGAACGACACAACGGTCTATGGCGCCTTCGAATCGCTGGTAAAGGTGGCACAAGATGCGAAAATCCCGATCTTCACGGCAGAGCGCCGCAGCGTACAACGCGGCGCCGTTGCGACGGTCGGCTTCGACTTCGTGGACATGGGCAAGCGGACTGCCGACATGGTCGACAAGGTGTTCAAGGGCACCAGCCCGGGCGACATGGACGTCCAGTACATGAAAGACTTGCCGAACTCGCTTGCGCTCTACGTCAACAAGGAGTCTGCAGCGAAAATGGGGGTCAAGCTGTCGCCGGCTTTGCTCAAGCGGGCGGCGCAGGTCTTCTAACGAAGTTCATGAACCATTTTCGGACGTAACAATTGAGTCTCTACGCTTTCATTGGCGCTCTTGAGACGGGACTGGCCTTTGCGCTTGTCGCGTTGGGAGCATACCTCACTTTTCGGGTGCTGGATTTTCCGGACCTGACGGTCGAGGGCTCGTTCCCGCTGGGTGCGGCAGTGGCGGCCAAACTGATGGTCAGCGGCGTCGACGCCTGGACGGCGACGCTGGCCGCCGGTCTGGTCGGTTGCCTTGCGGGCTTCGCCACCGCATTTCTCAATCGCAAGCTGCGTATCTTGCATATTCTCGCCGGCATCCTGACGGCGATCGCGCTTTATTCGGTCAATCTGCGCATTATGGACCGGCCGAATATCGGTCTGATCAACATGGCAACGGTTTACACGCCGTTCGAGCGCCTCGGCGTCCCGTCGTTCTATGCGCCGATCGTGCTTCTGACCGTGGTTGTCATCGTCTTCAAGATCCTCATCGATCTGTTTCTCGGAACGGGATTTGGGCTGGCGATGCGCGCGGCAGGCGCCAATCCGCGCATGGCGCAGGCAAACGGCATCCAGGTCGGCCGCATGATCGTTGTCGGGCTTGGGATGGCCAACGGCCTGACGGCGCTGAGCGGCGCGTTGTTCGCGCAGATGCTCGGCGCTGCCGATGTCTCCATGGGCATTGGCGTGATCGTTGTCGCTTTGGCTGCTGTCATCGGCGGGACAGCGCTGATGCCATCGCGACTCGTCCCGATGCTGACGCTCGCGTGCGTACTGGGTTCGATACTCTATCGAATTGCGCTGGCGCTCGCGTTGAGCAGTGACGCCATCGGCCTGACGGCGTCGGATGTCAACGTGGTGACAGCAGTGCTGGTTGCCATCGCTCTGTGGGTGCCGGTGCGAAAATCCACGTTTTCGCGACGACCGGGCGGGCTCAAATGATCCGCGTCGAAAATCTTGGCGTCACCTTCAACAAGGGGACCGCGCTCGAAAATCGGGCGCTGCACGACGTCAATTTGTCGATTTCTGCCGGCGAATTCGTCACCGTGATCGGCTCGAACGGCGCGGGCAAGTCGACCTTCCTTAATTTGCTTGCGGGGGAAATCTTTCCGAGCACCGGCCGCATCTTCATCGACGGCGCTGACGTTACCGGTTGGCTGGTGCAGCGCCGCTCCTCCGTATTGGCGCGCATGTTTCAGGATCCGCGCGCAGGTATTTGCGAGGACATGTCGATTATCGAGAATATCGCCATTGCCGCGGCACGCACGTCGCCTCGCGGCTTCCGCTTTGCGATTACCGACAACGTCCGCAAGATGGCGGTCGAGCGGCTTTCGATGCTGAAGTTGGGCCTTGAAAAGCGGCTGCACGACCGTGTCGCGATGCTCTCCGGCGGCCAACGTCAGGCGATGTCGCTGATCATGGCGACGCTCGGGTCGACCAAGGTGTTGCTGCTCGACGAACACACCGCCGCACTCGATCCTGCCGCCGCCGAACTGGTGATGAAGCTCACCGGGGAGATCGTGCAGAAATTCGGCATCACAACCGTGATGGTGACGCACAGCATGCGGCAGGCGCTCGAATTCGGCAGCCGCACCATCATGTTGCATCAGGGCCAGATCATCCTCGACATCACCGGGGCGGAGCGCGCCTCGATGACGGTCGAACAGCTTGTGCAGATGTTCCGCCGGAAAGAAGGCTCGGAAATTTCCGACGACCA
>JBARCH010000004.1:0-11196 GCA_049793875.1 Pseudolabrys sp.
TCGCCATGCCGCGTCCGCCATTAACGGGGGCTGGTCGCGATCAGCAGATCAACTCTATCGACAATGCCGGGCACCTTGGCGCAACGTTATTCCGCAGCGACAACGCGCGGTTCGTCACGTGAACCCTCCGCAGTCAGGCGGTGCAGGAATTCCGCGCCCCGAGAGCCTTTGAGAGCGCGGCTCCACAAATTCTCAGTCAGTTTTTCATAGAGCGCGACAGCTTCTGCAGCCGCAGTTATCGTCGCGACACCGGCGCGGATGTTGGGAAACTCTCCAAGCCTGAAGGGACTAACCGCAACAAATGTCTTTTCCCGCGTCCGTATGATTTCGAATGTCTGGTTCGGCATGGTGTCGTCGATGACGCCGATTTGCACGCCGATTGGCTCGCTCTCCATGAGCTTGGCCATGCGCTCCACCTCCAGGCGGGCAAATTGGCGGCGCTCAGCGCGTACCTGCGCCGGTAACGCATAGGTGCCGATGAATCCCGTGCGCAGGAAGTGCTGCACCTGCGTCGCATTGATGAGGCTGATGACAGGAGCCCGACGAGCCGCGCGCAGCGCGTGACGACCTTTCATGACCGTCATGATGCGATCGACTTCCTGAATCGACGCCGCACTGTCACCGATGTCGGATGGAATGCTTTCAATAAGAGCGAGACGAAGATGGTGCAGGTATTCCGGCGATGTCAGCACGATCGACATCGGTTGGAAATAATAGATGACCTGCTCGGCCTTTTCCTCCAATTGCCGCTTGCGCTCGTAATACGCCATCGGGCTCGAGAAATACTCGACTCCGACACCGACCAAAGATTGGACGGAAACCCCTAG
This sequence comes from Pseudolabrys sp., assembly GCA_049793875.1. Lineage (GTDB taxonomy): Bacteria > Pseudomonadota > Alphaproteobacteria > Rhizobiales > Xanthobacteraceae > Pseudolabrys. Next base: position 828 of record JBARCH010000004.1, read on the forward strand.
AAGATCCGCAACCTTTTCGATCGTCTCCAGCTTTATGACGCTGCCCTTTTCATATTTGTACAGGGCCGCGCGCGATATCTGGAGTTGCTCCGCAACTTCGTCGGTCGACAGATTCGCGCCCATGCGATAGGCCCGAAGGCGTTCGCCGATTTCCACAAAGTTGATAGCCATGACGGCGATCCTTTTGACCGGCAGCCAGCCCGGTCAGCTCCAAAATACCATCAACCTGGCCGGGCGGCACTCAAATCGCAGCGGTACAATAGCGGCCCGCCGTCAAAAGCCCGCCGCCTGCCCGTCCTTTCGGAAATCCGACCCGGCAACGTAGCCCTCGTCCAGCTTTTGAACGAGTTGCGCACCACCAAAGCCGAAGGCGGCATCGGGCTCATCGGCTGTCAGAACATGTCCGAACTGCTCAAGCGCGGCACGATCGACCCCCTTTTCGACGGCAACATTCAATCCATCGATCGCACGCCAGCGCGGCGCATCGGCGGCTGTTTGCGGGTCCTGCCCCGATATCTGTGTTCGGAGAACCATCTGCAAATGCCCCTGCGCCTGCATCGGACCACCCATCAGACCGAAGGCCATAGCGGGCTGCGCACCCCGCATGACGAATCCCGGAATGATCGTATGGAAGGGCCGCTTCGAGGGACCGATCTGGTTCGGATGCCCCTCGACCAGCGAAAAGCCATAACCCCGATTCTGCAAACTAATGCCTGTTCCCGGCACGACAACCCCAGAGCCGAAGCCATTATAATTCGACTGGATATAGGACACCATCATTCCCGCTTCATCGGCCGCGGCCAGACACACCGTTCCGCCGTCCGTTGGCGCGCCCGGTCCGAAAACCTGCGCACGCTTGCGATCGATAAGCTTAGCCCGCGAGGCGAGATATTTCTCATCGAGCAGATGCGCGGGCGTGACGTTTGTCATGGCACGAAGATCGCCAACGAATCGATTCACGTCGGCGAAGGCAAGCTTGATCGCTTCGATCTGCAGATGCAGCGATTCCGGACTGTCCGGCGCGAGCGGATCGATACCGACATGACGCAGCAGGCCGAGCGCCATCAGCGCTGCGATGCCCTGCCCGTTGGGCGGAATTTCATGCAGCGTGACGTCGCCAAACGCTTGCGAGATCGTGCCGGTCCAATCATTTTTATGATTCGCGAGATCATCGGCGGTCAGCGCCGCGCCGTGCTTCTTGGCAAAAGCCGCAATCCGTCCCGCAAGTTCGCCGCGATAAAAAGCCTCGCCGCGGCTTTCGGCAATCATGCGCAGCGAGCGGGCAAGCGGTGCGTTGACAAACCGTTCGCCGGCTTTCGGCGCACGGCCGCCCGGCATGAAGCTATCGGCAAATCCTGGCTGAGCCTTGAGCTCTTCCGCACCGCGACGCCAGAGTTCGGCGATAACCGGCGTAACAAGAAAGCCGCGTTCGGCGTAAGCGATCGCCGGCTCAAACAGGGTGGCGAAAGGCAACTTTCCAAACCGTTCTGAAAGCTCAACCCAGGCGGAAACCGCGCCCGGCACAACAACGCTTTCCCACCCGCGCATCGGCATCTGCTTGTGGCCGGAAAAGCGCGCAGGATTCCATGCCGCGGGCGAACGCCCCGACGCATTCAGGCCGTGCAGGTCTTTGCCGTCCCAAACAATGCAGAAAGCATCCGAACCGAGGCCGTTGCCGGTCGGCTCCACAAGGACGAGGACCATCGCGGTGGCAAGCGCAGCGTCCATGGCGTTGCCGCCCCGGCGCAGCATTGACAGGCCTGCCTGCACTGCCAGCGGTTGCGAACCGGCGACGACATTTTGCGCAAAGATCGGCGAGCGCCGGGACGGGTAAACGGCTCGATGAGTAAATTTCATGGCTGGACGTTTGTTACCTGGTCAAAAGCTTCAACGAAGCAGGAATTGTTCAGCCATCTGTTCCGGCGACAAGCCCGACGCAATGGCCAGTATGAGGAGTATCCGGGCCTTTTGCGGCGTCAAGTTATCAGCCGCAATGAACCCGCGCTCCTGTAACATGGTGTGGTTGAGAACGCGGCCACATCCGGCCCGCGTGCTGAAGACAATCACGACGCCCTGCCGCGACGCCCTTTCCAGAGCCGCCAGTTGACCGGGAGAACAGGTACCGGGAGCCATCGCGGCCAGAACGATTGCTCGAGAACCGGCGGCAGCAAAAGCGTCGATATCGACTCCGTCCGCCCCGGCATAGGCAAAGGCGACATCTACGCGCGGCAATTCACCCTTCAGGCCTGCAAGGGAGAATGACGGCAAACGGCGCGCCGGGTTTCGATAAATGGCAACGGAGCCGTCCGCATCGACAACGCCCAGAGGACCGAAGGCATCGCTGCGGAATGCATCCAAGGCGTAGGTAGATGCTTTGGTAACGTCGCGCGCCGCATGAATTTCATTGTTGAAGACTGCGACAACGCCGAGCGCCGCGACCGGGCGCGCTGACGCAGCGCGAATTCCGTTGGCAAGATTGATCGCAGCATCGGTCCCCATCGCGTTGGGAGGCCGCTGCGCACCCACAATCACCAGTGGCCGTTCAATCTTGACCGTGAGGTCCAGAAACCATGCCGATTCCTCGAGCGTCGATGTGCCATGCACAACAACCGTACCGTCAACCCGCAGATCGCCCGACTGCAGATCCATCACCTGTTTTGCCAGTGCCACCCAATCCGCCGGACCGACCGCCTCGCTGTGAATGGTATCGAAGGCCACCGGGACAAGATCGGCCAATCCGTTGAGGTCGGGAAATAGCCCAAGCAGTTGCTCTATAGGCAACAGTCGCCCAAACCTGCCGTAATCAATCAAATCGAACGGCGAGCGTCCCAACGTCGCGATCGAACCGCCGGTGCCGACGACCGCGATTCTTCTTTTCATCTTCTCGCCAGATGCAGCGACCTGATTCGAGCGACTACCGGCAGCAGCCGACAATATTGCGTCACTCATCATTGCCCGCCTCGGACCGCAGGCTGCCCGCTTCACTGATCCGCCGCATGAGCGTCGCCCCGCTCCAGCGAGGCCAGATAGGCTTTTTCCAATTGCGCACGCGCAATCGTCCGGTCGATCTTGCCGGCCCCATTGAGCGGAAAACTCGGAACGACATCGATGAATCGCGGGTGCGCGTATGCGGGCCCGTTTGCCAGACAAAAGGCCTTGAGTACGTCCGCGGTAATTGCCGAACCATCGCGCGGAATAACCATCGCGGCAGGCACAAAGCCTTTCACCCGGTGCGGCACCGGTGTCACCACAGCATTGGCAACATCGGGGTGGGTGAAGAGAAGATTTTCGACTTCTTTCGGATAAATGTTCTCGCCACCGCAACTGAACATGTCGTCGATGCGGCTCCGGAAAAAATAAAATCCGTCTTTGTCGCGGAAGAAAACATCGCCGGTGCGCAGCCATCCGTCCTTCAACTTCTGCTGCGTGATCTCTAGCTGTTTGTGATAGCCGAGACAGACATACGGGCTGCGCGTGACAAGCTCGCCGAAATCGCTTTGCTCCCGCCCCTCCGCGTCGATCAGCTTGACGCCAATTTCCGGACCAGGAACGCCGACGCTTCCACGCGGCACGGGCCGGCCATCGATCGGCGCACGGAACGGACTGCCGCCTTCCGTCAGGCCGTAGCTTTCCGAAATCTTGACGCCGGGCAACGTGCGCTCGACCAGTTCCAGAAGCTCCGGCGTAACCACCGCCGATCCGATGGTCATGCCCCGCAACGCACTGAGATCGAGCGTTTCGAGATATTCGCGATGCTGGAGAAACATCGTGAACACCGCGGCGACGCCGCGCGAATAAGTGCAGCGGTATTTCGACAGCGCCTGAAGATAGGATTTCGGTTCATATCCCGGCATCAGAACAAACGAACCACCCGCGTACAGCATCGGCTTTACGGTCCCGCGCAGGGCATTCTTGTGAAACAGCGGCAGCGCAATCAGGCCACGGTCGCTTTCGCTCGCCGGCCAATAGCGTTGATTGTACGCGAGGTACCACAGCATGCCGCTGTGGGTCATGATGGCGCCCTTCGGCCTTCCGGTCGAACCTGACGTGTAAGGCTGGAAGGCTTGCGATTTGTCGTTGAGCGGAGGCGGCGCGACCGGCGTATCGTCCAGGTTCACTTCCGTTTCATACGACAGGAAGCCGGCGCGGTCCTGATCGAGCAGAATGCGGTGGCGCAGGTCGACCTTCTCCGCGATCTCGACCGCGTGGCGGTTGCAGCCCGGCTCGATCAACGCAAGAGCACAATCCGCATCGCGCAAGATATAGCTCAATGTGTCGTCGGCCAGCCGCGTGTTCAACGGCACCGGAATGGCGCCCATACGCATCGCGCCGAAGAAGAATTCGATAAATTCGACACGGTTACCGACCAGCATGCCGACGCGCTCGCCCGGACGCACGCCAAGGCGCACGAGCGCACGCGCCACACGCGTCATCCGCTCGTCGAGCTGCCGATAAGTGCTTTGCCGCTCGCGTTCGCCGAACAGGTCGATGATGGCGACCTTATCGGGGACGCGCGCCAGCGTGGCATCGAAAAAATAGCCAAGATTGCTCTTGCGGTTGACGGCTATATTGTCCGTGGTACCCATACATTCCTCTTTCGTAGTCATTTCATCTCGGGAGTGTTGTCAGTGCGCAGCAACGAAGCTTCCAGCGAAGCTGAAAATTTCGTCCGCGCGATGTTGGCGCGCCCGCCGCTTCATCAGTGGTTGTTGCCGGAAGTTCTGGCGATCGATGTCGAGGCGGGAACGCTGACGATCGGCCTTCCCTACCGGCCGGAGTTGAGCCGTTCGCCCGACCAGGCGGATTATCACGGCGGCATCATCGCAACGCTGATCGACATGACCGGCCACGCCTGTCTTGCGGCAAAGCTCGGCCGGCGCGTTCCGACAATCGACATGCGCGTCGATTTTTTGCGAACCGCGGTCGATACCGCACTCAAGGCTACAGCCAGAATCCTCCGCGCCGGCCGGACAATCGGACTGTGTGAAGTCGAGGTTCACGACGATTCCGGGCGTCTGATTGCGGTCGGCCGCTGCGTTTACAGCACACGCGAAAGCTAGATGATTTCCCATTTTCGGCTTTCAGCTTTTCACTGGCGATAGATAGTCGGCGGCGAAGAACGCAAAAACGCGCGCGGCATCAAACGTCCGCTCCACGGAAGCGACGTCGTTGTCGGTGTGCGCGTACTTTTCCTCGCCCGGCCCAAAGTTTGCCGTCGAGATGCCGACGTGGTTCAAATAACCCTGATCGAACGCGGACTTTCCGTACACCGTTTCAGGCTCGTGCCCGAGCATTGCAACGCAGGATTTGACGATTTGCCGAACCACCGGCGCATCGCGAGTCAGCAGGCTCGGATGCATAAAAGCGCCCTTCGTCACAACGACCTGTAAGGGCTTGCCGCTAACCGGATCGATCATGCCGTCGACTTTCTTTGCAACGGCTTCGATCTCAGTTGCGGCATCGTCCGGGTCATCTCCCGGAAGAAGACGCCGGTCTACGCCGATCTCGCAACGGCCTGGCACAGTATGTGTCGATTCCGGAAAGCTCCGCACACGGTTGATTGTCAAAGTTGCGCGGCCAAGCTCGGCATGCGTGCGATCGAGATTGATTTCCGAAACCAGACGCCGGACCACCTCGACGGCCCCGGTTACGGCATTGCAGCCCTCGGCCGGCCGGCTGCTGTGGCTTGGCTTTCCGATTACGCCGACCTCCATATCGATGCGGCCACGATTTCCAAGCTGCAGCTTGAGACTATTCCCGTAGACGAGAGCCAGATCGGCGCGGACACCTCCACGCTCGACGACATTGCGAATGGCGTCGTCGCGGCCAGTCTCTCCCGACACGCAGCAGACAAAATACAGACGTCCATCAACGGCGGCGCCGCTCCGCAGGATCGCTTCCAGCGCGTGAAACATCGCCGCCATGGTGCTTTTCTGTTCGCTTGCGCCACGGCCGCGAATGACCTCACCTGGCAGGTCGAAAAGTTTGCCGTCGAGCACTTCGCCGGCGTAAGCATTTTGCATGGTCGCGGCGGGTTGATTCATGGCGTGCGCGACAAACATCAGCGATTTGCCACTCTTGGCACTGCCGAGCTCCGCGATCAGGTTGCCCATGTCGTCATAGCGAATAGCATCGACGCCCATCTCGCGCAGACGCGGCTCAACCGCCGTCTTGATGAATTGCCGGAGTAATGGTTCCTTCTCAAGCAAGGCCGTTTGTGGACTTTCAACGCGAACGAGATCGAGCAAAAGCTGCTTGCAGCGGCCTCGCGAAAAGTGGGGGTCGAGCTTCGATTTCAACGCCGTATCCATGGATCGCATGACTCCAGGCAACTGACCGCGGCAGCAAACAAGGAACGACGGAGCTAGGTCACGATTTCATTCGACCGCGTCGCCCAGAACGTGACGTGCCGCTCCAGGAACGCGAACAGCTCGTACATCACCACACCCATCGCGGCGATGACGAAAAGGCCGGCAAAGACAAGCGGGACATCGAAACGTGCGCTCGCGGTCATCATCAGATAACCGATGCCAAAATTCGACGCGACGGTCTCCGCAACGATTGAACCGATGAATGCCAGCGTGATCGCAACCTTCAACGAAGCGAAGAAATACGGCATCGTTCTCGGAATGCCTATCTTCAGAAGGATTTGCATCTTGTGAGCACCGAGCACCCGCATGACGTCCTGCATTTCCGGCTCGATTGTTGCGAGGCCGGTCGCGACGTTCACGACGATCGGGAAAAAAGAGATCACAAAAGCGGTAATGATGGCCGGTATGGTCCCGATTCCGAACCACACGATGAGCAACGGAACGATCGCCACCTTCGGCACCGAATTGAAAGCGATCATGATTGGATAGACGCCGTCGTAGATCAGACGGGAGGCTCCAAGAATCAGCCCAAGAGCCAACCCGAACGCCACCGCCAGCCCGAAACCGACGATTGTGCTGAAAAACGTCTGCATCGCATTCATGAAGATCGGGACCGGATAGGTCGCGAGCGACTTGAATACTTCCGACGGAGCCGGGAGAATGAACGATTCAATCCGCAGAACCATGCAGAATATCTGCCAGATAACGAAAAACGCGAGGGTAATCGCCCAGGGCAACAGGCGCCGGATCAGATTTTTCTTCATCGCAAGCTCCTCGTCGCGATCTGCTCGCGCAACGCATGAGTCATCTCGATGAACTCGGATTTGAACGTGTCTTCCAGACGGCGCGGCCGCGGGAAAGACACCTCGGTTCGCGACAGCACGCGCCCCGGGCGAGCGCTAAAAATATAAATAGTGTCGGCGAGATAGACTGCCTCGCGAAGATCGTGAGTTACCAGGATGACGGTCGGACGCCGCTTCAACCATAAATCCTGCACCACGTCCCACAGTTCTTCCCGCGTGAACGGGTCGAGCGCGCCGAATGGCTCATCGAGGAGAAGCATTTCGGGAGAATGAATCAGCGCACGCGACAGCGAACTACGCTGCTGCATTCCGCCCGACAACTGCCACGGATATTTGTCTTCGAATCCTTCAAGGCCGACTGTTGCCAACAGCTCGCGCGCCTTTGCCTCGTACTCGGCTCGATGACGGCGAAAACGGGAGGCGTGGGGTTGCACGATTTCGAGCGGCAACAAAACGTTGTCCAAGGTCGTGCGCCACGGCAGCAGCGTGGAATTCTGAAACGCCATGCCGCACATCTTGAGAGGACCGGAAACCGGCTTGCCGGCAACGGTTACCTTCCCGCGCGATGGCGGGTGCAGGCCCGAAACAAGCTTCAGCAAAGACGACTTGCCGCAGCCCGAGGGACCGACGACCGCGACGAACTCACCTTTGTTGATGGCAATATTCGTATCGACGAGCGCCAGCGTGCCCTCCTCACCGCCGTACGTAATACTCACGTCTTCGATTTTCACGAACGGCGATGCGGACTCGCCCGCGACGTTTGTCGCAGCATTTTGTGCGGTGATTTCACCTGCGCGGCTCATATCTTTCCTTGCTCGCTCCACCTGGATGTCCGCCATCAAGGCAGGACGATGATCTTGCCGAAGAACGACCGCTCTTCAAGAAGCTGTTGCGCTGCCGCGGTTTCTGCGAGCGGAAACCGGTGGCTGATGACGGGGGTAAGCTTGCCTTCCGCGACAAGGCCTAGCGCCACGGCGATGTCGTCTTGCGTGTAGCCAGTCGAACCCAGAACCTGAAGTTCACGGCGCCAGACGTAGCGAAGATCGATCGTTGGCGCGTATCCGGCTGTCGCACCGCAGATCAGGAGGCGGCCATGATGGGCAAGCGTGCGAAGTGACGGAACGAAAGTGTCGCCACCAGTGAAATTGACGGCAACATCCACGCCGCGCTTATTCGTGAGCGCCCATACATCGCGGCTGAAATCACCTGAACTGTAATCGATGACGTGATCGGCGCCGATCTCGGTCAAACGTTTGAGTTTTTCGGGAGACCCCGCTGCGGCGATGACCTTGGCGCCGATCATTTTTGCGATCTGTACGCAAGCAGTCCCCACGCCGCCGCTTGCACCGAGCACGAAGATCGTCTCTCTGCGCTGTAGCTTCCCGATAGTCGTCAGCATGCGAAGCGACGTGCCGAAATTGATCGGAACCGCGGCGCAAACGTCGAAGCCGAGAGATTGCGGCAGACGAACGAGATGCGTGGCCGGAACGCGCACGCGTTCCGCGAGCCCGCCTTGCAGTTCTTCTCCAATCAGGCCGTCCGGAGTCTTTGGATTAACGGCAACGCGGTCGCCGATCTTCCATCCGATTACATCGGCGCCAAGCTGCTCGACTTCTCCGGCGATATCGCCGCCGGAAATAAACGGCAGCGGGATCGTGACGTTCGGCATGCCTCGGCGCGCAAAAATATCGAGGTAATTGAGGCCGGTCGCACGCACACGAACGATGACGTCGTTCGGGCCTGGCGCCGGATCCGGCCAGTCACGAAAGATGAGCGCGTCGACGCCACCGTGGCGATCGAATCCAACTGCCTTCATGACACCTCTACGAAATTACGCGCCGGCCAGGGAGCGTCGCCGGGCCGGCGCTTCAGTTCGATGGCTTGAGGACAAAGCCCCATCCCGCCCAAAATTACTTGGCCGGAATGCGACGATCTTCGAGCGGCGGCAAGAACTGGCCGTCATAAACGTCCGCCATTGTCGGCACTTTCGAGAGACCGAAGCCTTCGGCAACGACTTTCAGACCGTGATTGAGCTTGTCGGCGTCAACGAAGCCGAGTCCGCCTTTGCGCGTTGCAGCCGTCACAACGTCCTTCTCGTTGACCCACTTCAGGCGCTCCAATTCGAGCGGGACTTTCGTCAGTGGGTCGCGCTTTGCCAATGCGGCAATAACCGCGTCGGGATCGCTTATGCTCTTCACCCAGGCCTTCGCGACAGCGCGCGTAAGCTTGCGCACAAGATCGGGCTTCTTCGCGATGAGATCGCGCGACACGATCAGCCCGTTTGCGTAAAAATCGAAACCGTTGTCGGAATAATAGATGACGTTGGCATCTTCGATTTTCTTGCCGAGGGATTTCAGGTTGAACATGATCGCGAAATCGTAGCCGGTTACGGCGTCGACGTCGTTTCGCACCAGCATCGCATCGCGGATCTTCTGGTTGACGATTTTACGCGTCAGCTTGCTTTCGTCGACATGGTTGATCTTGAGAATCGGCGAGAACATACGCGCCGCGCCGTCGGATTGGCCTGTTCCGACAACGTGGCCGACAAGGTCACCAATCTTCTTGATGTTTTTTTCCTTCATGCTGACGATCGCCTGCGGTGACCGGTCAAGAATCACCATCACCATCTTGGGTGCGACATTTGGATTGCGTGCCCAGAATTCGGCCAACGTGCTCAGATCGGCATAAGCAGCATCATAGGCACCGCTCGCCACACGATTGACGGCGTCGCCCGATCCCGAAGAACTGTCGACCTGGGCCTTGATGCCGGCCTCGCGAAACAGCCCACTCGCTTCTGCGTAATAGATCGGCGAGTTCGGCCCATAGAGCGCGTAGTCGACGCTGATCTTAACGTCGGTCAAGGCCTGCGCATGCGCGGCAGACCCAAGCGTGCCTGCCAGAGCCAATGCAGCCAGGACTGCGGTGGTAATGACGCCGAATCCTTGCCTCCGGCTAAAGGCATGCGTCTGCTCCAGGATAGTGTGCGACTTCATGGATATTCCTCCCTAGCCCCGTGACGACCGGCCGTCGCCGCAGGGAATGGTTTTTGTCTTTTTGGGCGCGCCCGGAGGCAACGCCCATGTTTACGGAGGGAGCTTAGTACAAATTTTAAGTCATTGTCTATTTATTCAGACCAAAGATTGAAATATGAACAGGCGGTGGTGTCCGACAGATGCGCGCAGTCTTGGACCTGGA
>JBARCH010000005.1:0-4957 GCA_049793875.1 Pseudolabrys sp.
GCATGGTTGTTGAAGGCGACGCACGGCGAAATCACGTCGATGAAGGCCGCGCCCTTGTGCGCAATCGCGGCGGTGAGGATCGGCACCAGTTGCTGCTTGTCGCCGGAGAACGAACGCGCGACGAAGCTCGCACCGAGTTGCAACGCCATCGCGACCAGATCGATCGAGTTGTCGGTATTGGTCACGCCGCGCTTCGATTTGGAGCCGCGGTCGGCGGTGGCGGAAAACTGGCCTTTCGTCAGGCCATAAACGCCGTTGTTCTCGACGATATAGACCATGTTCACGCCGCGGCGCAGGCAGTGGGCGAACTGGCCGAGTCCGATCGAGGCGCTGTCGCCGTCGCCCGATACGCCGAGATAGATCAAATCGCGGTTGGCGAGATTGGCGCCGGTCAGCACTGACGGCATGCGTCCATGCACGGAGTTGAAGCCGTGCGAATTGCCGAGGAAATAGGTCGGTGTTTTCGACGAACAGCCGATGCCGGAAATCTTGGCGACGCGATGCGGTTCGATCGAGAGCTCGAAACAGGCCTGGATGATCGCGCCGGTGATCGAGTCATGGCCGCAGCCTGCGCAGAGCGTCGAAACCGCGCCCTCGTAGTCGCGATGCGTATAGCCGAGCGCATTCTTCGGCAGGTCGGGATGGTGGAATTTCGGCTTGGCGAGATAGGTCATGGGTTCTCTCCGCTGTCATGCCCGCGAAAGCGGGCATCCAGTACACCGCGGCTTTCGTTGCGGACCTCAGCGTTCGTGATTACTGGATCGTCCGCTTTCGCGGACGATGACGCACAAAAAAACTGGCTCACGACGTCACCTTCATCGGCTTCACCTTGAGTTTGTCGAGATGGTCGCCGATTGCCTTGGCGATGAAGCGCGCCGTGATCGGCGTTCCATCGTAATGCAGGATCGGCACCAGCCGCACCGGATCGATGCTGCATTCGTTGACGATAAGCGAGCGCAATTGCGCGTCACGGTTCTGTTCGACCACGAACACGAAATCGTGGTCGGCGACGAAGCTGTTGACCGATGAATGGAACGGAAAGGCGCGCACGCGCAGCCGGTCGAGCGTGTGGCCGCGGGCCTCGATCATGTGGATCGCCTCGTCCATCGACGGCGAGGTCGAACCGAAATAGATGACGCCGTATTTGGTCGGCTTGCCGGCATTCGCCTGCAGCGGCCGCGGCACCAGGTCCTTGGCGGTGTCGAACTTGCGGATCAGCCGCTGCATGTTGTCGACGTAGGGCGCGCCTTCTTCCGTGTACTTGGCGTACCGGTCGCGCGAGGTGCCGCGCGTAAAGAACGAGCCCTTGGTGGGGTGTGTGCCGGGATAGGTGCGGAACGGAATCCCGTCGCCGTCCACGTCGAGATAGCGCCCGAAGTCCTTGCCGGCTTCCAGTTCGGCGGCGGTCATCACCTTGCCCCGGTCGTATTTGCGGCTGTCATCCCAGGCGAGCGGCCGGCACATGTGATGGTTCATGCCGATGTCGAGATCGAGCATGACGAAGATCGGCGTCTGCAAGCGGTCGGCGAGGTCGAAGGCCTGCGCGCCGAACTCAAAGGCTTCTGTCGGGTTTTCCGGGAACAGCAGCACGTGCTTGGTGTCGCCGTGCGAGGCATAGGCGCAGGAGATGAGATCGCATTGCTGCGTGCGGGTCGGCATGCCGGTCGAGGGACCGGCGCGCTGCACGTCGAACAGCACCGCCGGAATTTCCGCGAAATAGGCGAGCCCGATGAATTCCTGCATCAGCGAGATGCCGGGACCGGATGTGGCGGTGAACGCGCGCGCGCCATTCCAGCCGGCGCCGATCACCATGCCGATCGACGAGAGTTCATCCTCGGCCTGGATGATGGCGTATTTCGCCTGCTTGGATTCCGGATCGACGCGCAGCCTGGCGCAATGGCGCGTGAATGCGTCGGCGAGCGAAGAGGAGGGCGTGATCGGATACCAGGCGCAAACCGTGGCGCCGCCGTAGACCGCGCCGAGCGCGGCAGCCGCGTTGCCTTCGATGAAGATACGGTCGCCGACCTTGTCGCTTGCTTTCAGCCGCAGGCCGATCGGGCAATTCAGGTTGAGGGTGGCGTAGTCGCGGCCGATATGCAGTGCCTTGATATTGGGCTCGATCAGCTTGTCCTTGCCCTTGTATTGCTCGCCGATCAGCGTTTCGACGACCTTCACATCCATGTCGATGAGGGCAGTGAGCGCGCCGATGTAGATGATGTTCTTGAACAACTGGCGCTGGCGCGGATCGGTGTATTCGCGATTGCAGATCGCGGTGAGGGGAATGCCGATCACCGTGATGTCCGGGCGGAATTTCGACGCCGGCAGCGGCTTGGTGGAGTCGTAGAGCAGGTAGCCGCCCGCCTCAATCGAGGCGATGTCCTTGTCGAAGGTCTGCGGGTTCATCGCGACCATCAGATCGGTGCCGCCGCGCGCGCCCAGGTGGCCCGCTTCCGACACGCGCACTTCGTACCAGGTCGGCAGGCCTTGAATGTTGGACGGGAAGATGTTGCGCGGCCCGACCGGCACGCCCATGCGCATCACGGCGCGGGCAAACATCTCGTTGGCGCTCGCCGATCCCGAGCCGTTGACGTTTGCGAAGCGGACGACGAAATCGTTTACGCTGCTGATCGGGCTGGCGGCCGGCATGAATTCCCCGCGTGAGTCATATCGAGCAAGAATTTCTGCATGTCCCATGCGCCGGTCGGACAGCGCTCGGCGCACAGGCCGCAATGCAGGCAGACATCTTCGTCCTTCACCATGACGCGGCCCGTCTTCAAGCCGCCGGCGACGTAGAGGTCCTGTGTGAGATTGTTCGCCGGCGCGGTAAGCCGCTTGCGCAGGTCGGCTTCCTCGCCGTTTTGCGTGAAGCTGATGCAGTCCATCGGGCAGATGTCGACGCAGGCATCGCATTCGATGCACAGCGTATTGCTGAAGACCGTCTCGACGTCGCAGTTCAGGCAGCGTTCGGCTTCCTTGAAGGCCAGTTGCACGTCGAAGCCCAGCTCAACCTCGGCCTTGATGTCCTTGAGGGCGATCACCTTGTCGCGCTGGGGAACCTTGTAACGCTTATCCAGCGCGATCTCGTTGTCGTAGGACCATTCATGGATGCCCATCTTCTGGCTCATGAGCTGAACGGCCGGGATGGGGCGGTCGGCGATGTCCTCGCCATTGAGCATCTTGTCGATGGAGACCGCGGCCTCGTGGCCGTGCGCGACCGCCCAGATGATGTTCTTCGGGCCGAACGCGGCATCGCCGCCGAAGAACACCTTGGGATTCGTCGAGGCAAATGTCGCCGTATCGACCTTGGGCATATTCCACTGGTCGAACTCGATGCCGGTCTCGCGCTCGATCCAGGGGAAGGCGTTCTCCTGGCCGACGGCGACCAGCACGTCGTCGCAGGGGAAATGCTGATCCGGCTCGCCGGCCGGCACCAGCTTGCGCCGGCCCTTGGCGTCGTATTCGGCCTTCACCTTCTCGAAAACAACGCCGGTGAGCTTGCCGTTCTCGTGCGTGAATTCCTTCGGCACGAGATAATTGTGGATCGGAATGCCCTCGTGCATGGCGTCTTCCTTTTCCCAAGGCGACGCCTTCATTTCCTCGAAGCCCGAGCGCACGACGACCTGCACGTCTTCGCCGCCGAGGCGGCGCGACGAACGGCAGCAGTCCATCGCAGTGTTGCCGCCGCCCAGCACGATCACGCGCTTGCCGATCTTGCTGACGTGGCCGAATGATACCGAGGACAGCCAGTCGATGCCGATGTGGACGTTCGCAGCCGCTTCCTTGCGGCCGGGAATGTCGAGTTCGCGTCCGCGCGGGGCGCCGGAGCCGACGAAGATCGCGTCCCAGCCCTCGGCCAGCAGCGCCTTCATGCTGTCGATGCGCGTGCCGCCGCGGAACTCGACGCCGAGCTGGAGAATATAGCCGGTCTCCTCGTCGATGACGGCATCGGGCAGGCGGAATTTCGGAATCTGCGAGCGGATCATGCCGCCTGCTTTGGCGTCGCCGTCAAACACGACGCAGGTGTAGCCGAGCGGGGCAAGATCGCGCGCAACGGTGAGAGAGGCGGGGCCGCCGCCGACAAGAGCAATGCGCTTTCCGTTTTTCTTCGCCGCCGGTTTCGGCAGGCGTTCGCTGATGTCGTCCTTGTAGTCGGCCGCTACTCTCTTCAGGCGGCAGATCGCCACCGGCTCCTTCTCCACGCGCACGCGGCGGCACGCCGGTTCACAGGGGCGATCGCACGTGCGCCCGAGCACGCCGGGAAACACGTTGGAACGCCAATTGATCATGTAGGCGTCGGAGTAACGCCCGGCGGCGATCAGCCGGATGTATTCGGGAACGGGCGTGTGGGCCGGACAAGCCCATTGGCAATCGACAACTTTATGAAAGTAGTCCGGCGCGGCGATGTCGGTATTCTTCATTCATTCCCTCGAAACGCCCTGTTGCGCGGAAACACCCGCGGCATCAATTCAGGCGTTGGCGGCTGGCACTTCCTCCGGGGATTCGGCCCTGCTAGCGGCTGCGAATCCGAAGGCCATTTTATGGGGTTGTGACCGCTAACGCCATGCCATCCAAGCCCATGCCTGCCCTCTATCAACCGCAAGCCAGCATTGAAGTTTTCGCTCTTCGAAAGAGGCAGGACGATGACATGGGCGCGCGAAAAGATCAGCAGGCGCGATACTCAACTTTCGGATAGTGGTTATTTTCACGAGGTTTTAGGTGGGAACCGGGTTATCGTTTGTTGCGCCGCACAACGCGAATTTCGGCGTAAATTTCCGGGCAAATTTGAGTTCTTCGGCAGCTAAACAGGCAAAAATGCGCGAAATTCTCGAAACCATTTTTGAGCACCAGCCGCTCGACCCGACCGAGGCGGCGCGCCGCTCCGTCAGGCCGCAACTGCGCCGGCGCTTCTACAAGAATGCCGAAGCCGGCGCGGAGAGCGGCGGCGTTATCCCCGTGC
>JBARCH010000006.1:0-1816 GCA_049793875.1 Pseudolabrys sp.
GGCACTCAACACCGTGACCGTGCGGCCCCAGGTCGACGGCAAACTCCTGAGCGTCAATTTCAACGAAGGCCAGGACGTCAAGAAAGGCGACGTGGTAGCGCGCATCGATCCGACCACATTCCAGGCAGCGCTCGATCAGGCGGTCGCCAAGAAGGCGCAGGACGAGGCGCAGCTTGCCAATGCAAGAATAGACCTCGACCGCTACGAAAAGCTCGCCGCGACCAATTCGATCAACCGCCAACAGGCCGACACGCAGAAAGCGCTGGTCGCGCAGCTCACCGCGCAGGTGCAATCCGATCAGGCCGCGATCGAAAACGCGCAAGCCGTGCTGAATTATACCGCGATCGTCGCGCCGATCGACGGCCGCACCGGCATCCGGCAAGTCGACGAAGGCAATATCGTCCACGCGTCCGATTCAACCGGCATCGTGGTCATTACCCAAGTCAAGCCGATTTCGGTTTTGTTCAACCTGCCGCAGCAAAATCTCGATCAGGTCAATACCGCCTTTGCGAAAAACCCGATCCAGGTCGACGCGCTCAAATCCGACGACGATTCGGTGATCGACCACGGCAAGCTCGCGGTGGTGGACAACCAGGTCGACCCGACGACCGGCACGGTAAAGATCAAGGCCGAATTTCCGAACGCCAACCTGCAGCTTTGGCCGGGCCAGTTCGTCAACGTGCGCGTGCTGATCGACACACTCAAGCAGGTCGTGGTGATCCCGACCGGCGCGGTCCAGCGCGGACCGAACGGCACCTTCGTGTTCGTCATCGACAAAGACAACAAAGCGAAAATGAGCCCGGTCACGATCGCCAAGCAGGATGAAGTGCAAGCCGTCGTCTCGAAAGGCGTGACGCCGCCCGAGCGCGTCGTCATCACCGGCTTTGCGCGTCTGACCGACGGCAGCGCGGTCTCGGTCGCGACGGCTGGGCAGCAGGCTCCGGCCGCGCAGCCCCCGACGCGCCAGCGTGGACAGCGGCGTCAACAACAACAGAGCCCCGGTAACACACCATCGCGATGAGCGTTTCTTCGCCCTTCATCCACCGGCCGATCGCGACCTCCCTCCTCGGCGTCGCGGTGATGCTGGGTGGCGCGCTCGGCTATTGGTGGCTGCCGGTTTCCGCGCTGCCGCAGGTGGACTTCCCCACCATTCAGGTCGTCACACAGCTTCCGGGCGCCAATCCCGACACCATGGCGTCGTTGGTGACGGCGCCGCTCGAACGCCAGTTCGGGCAAATTCCCGCGATGACGACGATGAGTTCGTCGTCGAGCTTCGGCATCAGCCAGATAACGCTGCAGTTCGACTTGAATCGCGACATCGACGCCGCCGCACAGGACGTGCAGTCGGCGATCAACGCCGCCGGCTCGACGCTGCCGCGCAACCTTCCCTATCCGCCGCTGTATTCAAAGGTGAATCCCGCGGACGTGCCGATCATCACGGTCGCGCTGACGTCCGACACCATCGACATACGCACGCTGAGCGACCTGGCCGATACGATGATCGCGCCGCGGCTCTCCGAATTGTCCGGCGTCGGTCATGTCTCGGTGCAAGGCGGCATCCGTCCTGCCATCCGCATCCAGGCCGATCTTGCGCGGCTGGCGGCTTACGGCATCGGGCTGGAAGATTTGCGCACTGCCATCGTCGGCGCCAACGTTGCCGGCGCCAAAGGCGCGTTCGACGGTACGCACCAGTCCTACACCATCGCCGCCAACGATCAGATCGCCACCGCCAACGCCTACAAGCCGGTGGTGGTGGCGTTCCGCAATAACGCGCCGGTGCGCATCAGCGACGTGGCGGACGTCGTCGAAGGGCTGG
>JBARCH010000007.1:0-5531 GCA_049793875.1 Pseudolabrys sp.
GCAATATCGGCCACAACCAGTGGCGCATGACTTTCCTCGCGCGTATCGCAGGCCGGTAACAGACGGTTAAGCCTGATCGCGGCGGCCCGTAGAATTATACCTCCGATCAACCCTGTGCCTTTATCAGCGGCAACGGCCCGGTGGCGGATTGGAGACGCAAAAGCCATGCATGGTTTTCCAGCCTGGTTCGATTCCAGGCCGGGCCTCCAATTTTTTTGAATCAGGATTTCGACGCCGCGCACCCGCCGGCGCTAATCCCAGCCGCCGGGAACGCGGCCAACGGGATTGGCAACGCGGCCGTCCGGACGCTTGAGCGCGAAGATGCGCTGCATCTCGTCGTCGGTCAGCGTGAAATCGAACACGTCGAAATTGTCGGCGATGCGCTGCGGCTTCGACGAGAACGGAATGGCGCCGACGCCTTGCTGGACGAGCCAGCGCAGCGCGATCTGCGCGATGTTGCGCCCGCGCTTGTCGGCGATATCGGCGAGCACCGGATCGTTGAACAGCCGCCCGCGCCCGAGCGGGCAATAAGCGATGAAGGCAAGTCCGTGCCGGCGCACGGCAGCGAGAAGCTTCGACTGGTCGAGATAGGGATGGTACTCCGCCTGCAACACCGCCAACGGCTCGGAACACAACGCAATCGCCTGGTCGAGCAGCGTGGTGGTGAAATTGGCGACGCCGATGTGGCGCGCGAGCCCTTCTCGCCTGGCCTTGGCCAGCACCGGCAGGTATTCGCTCAATGGAATTTCCGGATTGGGCCAGTGCACCAGCAGCAGGTCGACATAATCGACCTTCAGCGCGGCGAGGCTTTCGTCCACCGATCTGGCGAAGTCGGCAGCGCGCAAATTCTCGTGGCTGACCTTGGTGGTGAGGAAGATGTCCTTGCGCGGCAGGCCTGACGCGCGCATCGCCTCGCCCACCACGCGTTCGGTGCCGTATTTCCGCGCGGTGTCGATGTGGCGATAGCCGGCCTTGAGCGCCGTCAGCACGGTTTCGGCGGAAAGACCGCCCGTCATCGGCGACGTGCCGAAGCCGATAGCCGGAACTTCTCCGGCGCCTTGCGAGAACGGGAGGCTGGCTTGGACGGTCATGACAGGGTCTGCGGTGGAGGTCGGGAAAGCTGACGTCAGCTTCGACATTAGTACAGTTTTACTGGCTTTTTCAGCCGGCCGCCCCCGTCCACCACTTATCCCGGCGCAACCCTTCCCCGCCCGTCGAATCTGGTCTAAAGACCGGCTCGCGCGCGGGGTTTTCCGCGCGGTCAGACACAAAACCGGTTACCCGCTAACGACCGCGCTTGTGCGCTGGCCCCAAGGACGCGCGACAAGCGCGCCCTTTTTTTGTGCCTAGTTCCGAGAGCCAATGCCCAAACGCACTGACATCAAATCGATCCTGATCATCGGCGCCGGCCCGATCGTCATCGGCCAGGCCTGCGAGTTCGACTATTCCGGCACGCAGGCGTGCAAGGCCCTGAAGGAAGAGGGCTACCGGGTAGTCCTGGTGAATTCCAATCCAGCGACAATCATGACCGATCCCGATCTCGCCGATGCGACCTACATCGAGCCGATCACGCCTGAGATCGTCGCCAGGAT
This sequence comes from Pseudolabrys sp., assembly GCA_049793875.1. GTDB lineage: Bacteria > Pseudomonadota > Alphaproteobacteria > Rhizobiales > Xanthobacteraceae > Pseudolabrys. Next base: position 1,593 of record JBARCH010000007.1, read on the forward strand.
CATCGAGAAAGAACGTCCCGATGCGCTGCTGCCGACCATGGGTGGGCAGACCGCACTCAACTGCGCGCTGTCGCTGCGCAAAATGGGCGTGCTGGAAAAATTCAACGTGCAGATGATCGGCGCCACCGCCGAAGCCATCGACAAGGCCGAGGACCGCGAACAATTCCGCGAGGCCATGCGCAAGATCGGTCTTGAGACACCGAAGTCGCGGCTGGCCAATGCGTCGAGGCTGAAGCAGGCCGACCGCGAAAAAGGCTGGTCGGGTTCGAGCGTCGAACGCAAAAAGCAGTACGTGCAGCAGGGCCTGATCGAGGCGCTGGAAGCGCTCCCCGACATCGGGTTGCCGGCGGTGATCCGCCCGTCGTTCACGCTTGCCGGCACCGGCGGCGGCATCGCCTACAACAAGGATGAATTCATCGACATCGTCGAGCGCGGACTCGACGCGTCGCCGACCACCGAAGTGCTGATCGAAGAATCAGTGCTGGGCTGGAAGGAATTCGAGATGGAGGTCGTTCGCGACAAGAACGACAACTGCATCATCGTCTGCTCGATCGAGAACTTCGATCCGATGGGCGTGCATACCGGCGATTCGATCACCATTGCGCCGGCGCTGACGCTCACCGACAAGGAATACCAGATCATGCGCGACGCCTCGATCGCGGTGTTGCGCGAGATCGGCGTCGAGACCGGCGGATCGAATGTGCAGTTCGCGGTCAATCCCGTGGACGGGCGTCTCGTCATCATCGAAATGAATCCGCGCGTGTCGCGTTCATCGGCGCTTGCCTCGAAGGCAACCGGGTTCCCGATCGCGAAGGTCGCGGCCAAGCTCGCGGTCGGCTACACGCTCGATGAAATCGCCAACGACATTACCGGCGGCGCGACGCCCGCTTCGTTCGAGCCGACGATCGATTACGTCGTCACCAAAATCCCGCGCTTCGCGTTCGAGAAATTCCCCGGCGCCTCGCAGGTGCTGACCACCTCGATGAAATCGGTCGGCGAAGCGATGGCGATCGGCCGCACCTTCCAGGAAAGCCTGCAAAAGGCGCTGCGTTCGCTCGAAACCGGCCTCACCGGCCTCGACGAGGTGCAGCTCGAAGGCGTCGACCCGGAAAAGGGCATCGACGACATCGACAATAAAAACGCGATCCGCGCCGCGCTCGGCACGCCGACACCCGACCGGCTGTTGAAGGTTGCGCAGGCGATGCGCCGCGGCGCCGACGACGATCTCATCCACAATGCCTGCCGCATCGACCGCTGGTTCCTCGAACAGATCCGCGCCCTGATCGACACCGAAGCCGAGATCAGGGCCAAGGGCCTGCCCACAACCGCCGGTGCATTTCGCCGGCTCAAGGCGCTGGGTTTTTCCGACGCGCGTCTTGGAAAACTGACGGGCGCGAGCGCCGAACAGGTCACGCAAAAGCGCCACGCCCTCGACGTGCGGCCGGTGTTCAAGCGCATCGATACCTGCGCGGCCGAATTCGCCTCGCCGACCGCCTACATGTATTCGACCTACGAGACGCCGTTCGCAGGCAAGGTCGTCAACGAGGCCGCGCCGTCCGACAAGAAGAAAGTCGTCATCCTCGGCGGCGGACCGAACCGTATCGGCCAGGGCATCGAGTTCGATTACTGCTGCTGCCATGCCTGCTTCGCGCTCAACGAAGCCGGTTATGAAACCATCATGGTCAACTGCAATCCGGAAACGGTGTCGACCGACGACGACACCTCCGACCGGCTCTATTTCGAGCCGCTCACGCCGGAGGACGTGCTGGAAATCATCGACATCGAGCGATCGAACGGAACGCTGCACGGCGTCATCGTGCAATTCGGCGGGCAGACACCGCTCAAGCTGGCCGAGTCGCTTGAAAAGGCGGGCGTGCCGATTCTCGGCACCTCGCCCGACGCCATCGATCTCGCGGAAGACCGCGACCGCTTCAAGAAGCTGCTCAACAAGCTGAAAATCCGCCAGCCGAAGAACGGCATCGCGACGTCGCCGGACGCGGCGCGCGCGATCGCGGAAGAGATCGGCTATCCGGTCGTGATCCGTCCGTCTTACGTCCTCGGCGGCCGCGCGATGGAAATCGTGCGCGACACCGCGCAGCTCGACCGTTACCTCGCGCGGCTATCGTCCGATCTCGACCGGCCGTCGGAACTGGTCGTCTCGAAGAAAAGCCCGCTGCTCGTCGACCGCTACCTTGCTGACGCCACCGAAGTCGATGTCGATTGCCTCGCCGACGGCAAGGACACCTTCATCGCCGGCATCATGGAGCACATCGAGGAAGCCGGCATTCACTCCGGCGACAGCGCCTGTGCGCTGCCGCCCTACTCGCTCGACGCCAAAATGATCGCGGAGCTGGAGCGGCAGACGCGCGCATTGGCGCTGGCGCTCAATGTCGGCGGCCTGATGAACGTGCAATACGCGATCAAGAACGGCGACGTTTACGTGCTCGAGGTCAATCCGCGCGCCTCGCGCACGGTGCCGTTCGTCGCCAAGGTGATCGGCCTGCCGGTCGCCAAGATCGCGGCCCGCATTATGGCCGGCGAAAAGCTGGCGACATTCAATCTTTCACCGCCGCGCTACGACCACAAGGCGGTGAAGGAAGCCGTCTTCCCGTTCGCACGTTTCCCCGGCGTCGACACCGTGCTCGGCCCGGAAATGAAATCGACCGGCGAAGTGATGGGTATCGACAAGTCCTTCGACATCGCCTTCGTGAAAAGCCAGATCGGCGGCGGCACAAGCCTGCCGCGCACCGGCACCGTGTTCGTGTCGGTCAAGGACGCCGACAAGCCGCGCGTCCTGCCGTCGGTGCGGCTGCTCGCTTCACTCGGCTTCAAGATCATCGCAACCTCCGGAACCCAGCGCTATCTCGCCGCGGAGGGCGTGGAAACGTCCAAGATCAACAAAGTGCTGGAAGGCCGCCCGCATATCGTGGACGCCATCAAAAACGGGGGCGTCCAGCTCGTTTTCAACACCACCGAGGGGACTACGGCGCTGGCCGACAGCCGGTCGCTACGGCACGCGGCCCTCTTGCATAAAGTGCCGTACTACACCACTCTTTCTGGTGCCGTCGCTGCGGCGCAGGGCATCAAGGCCTATCTCGGGGGTGACCTCGAGGTGCGTGCGCTGCAAAGTTACTTCAACGGCCGGACCTGAGGGAAAGCCCGACGGTTCGCGCCTGAGCGGCGGTGCGGGCTAGGCTGGGACTTCCGAGATCGCGGCGCAGGAACACTGCCCGCGATCTGGGCTTTTTTACCGGCCTACAAATTCATGGCTCCGGTGGACGGAACCCCGTCGCCGGAGTCGTATTACGAGTCGGCTGGATGTTATTTTTGGAACGGAAAGAGGCCTGACGGCGCTGACGCATCTGCGATCGCGACGGACGTCCGCCAGGAGGAGAAAGAAACGATGGAAAAGATTCCGATGACCGCGGCCGGTTATGCTGTGCTCGAAGCCGAGCTCAAGCACTGCCAGTCCGTCGAGCGGCCGCGCATTATCCAGCAGATCACCGAGGCGCGTACGCACGGCGATCTGTCGGAGAACGCCGAATATCACGCCGCCAAGGAGCAGCAATCGCTCAACGAGGGCCGCATCGCGGAAATCGAGGACAAGCTTGCGCGTGCCGACGTGATCGACGTGTCCAAGCTGTCGGGCGAAGCCATCAAGTTCGGCGCCACCGTCACGCTGGTCGATGAAGACACCGACGAGAAGAAGGTGTGGCAGATCGTCGGCGAACCGGAAGCCGATGCCAAGGCCGGCAGGATTTCCATCACCTCACCGCTCGCGCGCGCGTTGATCGGCAAAACCAAAGGCGCGCAGGTCGAGGTCGTCACCCCCGGCGGCGCCAAGGCCTACGAGGTCAAGAAGGTCGACTGGAAATAGCGGGCTCGCTCGGCTCCATGAATAAAATAAAAACGCCCGGCCAAGCCCGGGCGTTTTTATTT
>JBARCH010000008.1:0-18660 GCA_049793875.1 Pseudolabrys sp.
GTCATGCGCTAGAACGGCAGCAGCACGTCGAGAGCCTGTTGTCCGTAACGGGGCTGCTGGATGTCGGTGATCTGACCGCGGCCGCCGTACGAGATGCGGGCCTGTGCGATCTTGCTCGAGTCGATGGTGTTGTCGCTTTCGATATCCTCCGGGCGAATGATGCCGGCGACGATCAGTTCGCGAACTTCGAAGTTGACGCGGACTTCCTGCTTGCCCTCGATCACCAGATTGCCGTTTGGCAGCACCTGCGTGACGACTCCGGCGACGTTGGTGGTCAAAGCCTCCTGCCGCACCACGGTGCCTTTGCCGTCGGTGGCCGACGATGAATCGGCGGTGAAAATGCGGGTCGGGACCGCGGCATTCATGATCGGCACCTTGCTCAGGCCGAAGAAGTTGTCGATGCCGGAGTCTTCCTTGTTGGTGCGCGTGCGTTGCGTTTCGTTGCTGATATTGGCCTGGTCGGTGAAGTTGACCTTTACCGTCAAAATATCGCCGATCTGATGCGCGCGCTGGTCCTTGAAGAAGGCGCGCGAGCCGTTTCGCCACAGCGAATTCGGATTGTAGGAGGCGGGCTGTGCCGCCGGCATCGGCATCTGCACCGGCTTGTAGCCCGGACGCGATGTGGGATTGTCGACAGCGGTCAACGGCGGCGGCTGCCCGATGTTCTTGAGCCGGTCGAGTGCGGCGCAACTCGTCAGCAAAGTCGACGCCAAGGCGCTCAACAGCGCACCACGCAATACGATACGTACGTTCATCGACGTTACTTTCACTGAGCGCGATTAGGCGCGTTACGAAGAGTTTCGACTTCAGCAGCCGTGTTTTCGGCGACGCGCGCCATGTTGCCCATGACGACGACATGGCCAGGACCGGAAACCGTGCCTTGGACGGTGCGCTTCGACTGTTCGTTGAGCACGCTGATGGTATCGCCCTCGGCGCCGGACTCGATCGCCTTGCCGCGGACGGTGAGCATGATGCCCGGCACGCGATAGACCAGCGTCACGGCCTGATCGCGCTGAACGAGATCCGGCTTCACCAAGTCGTAAGAACGTAGCGGTCGCCCTGGCTGGACCGCGCTGCGCGCGGCAAACCCGATGACCTGGTCCGCCTTCGCGATTGCGTCGTTGCCGGCTTCCGCACGCGGACGGCGTTCGGTGATTACGTCGGCGGCTTTGATGATTTCGCCGCGGTTGAGGGCGCGCACGAGCATCGTGACGTTGACCGTGGGAGTCGCCTTGCCGGTGAACCGCAAAGCGTAGTCGGCCGACCGCGCGCCGGAAATGTCGATGGTGGCGTCGAAGCGCCCGCTGCGCGGATCGAAGTCCAGATGAGCGACGTGCGGCTCGCCTTTGGCGGACTGCGGCACATAGATCGGCTTTATTCCGCGATCGAAATTGAGCGAGAGGTTTTCGGCTGCGCCAAGCGAGAATTGCGCCGTGAGCGCGCGGGCGATGCGCGTCTCGATGTCCTCGACGGAGATTGTCCGGCTTGCGCGTGTCACTACCACTTCATCAAGGCCAGCAGTGTCGAGGCCCACGATGGCATGCTCACGCACCGCGTCCGCCACGCGCTGGGCGGAAACCGTGCCGGTCGAGCCGAGATCGGGCGCGCGGAAGATTGCGATGTTGGCAACGATGCCGGCGTGATCGACGAGATCGCCGATGCGGACGACGTCGCTTGAAATCGTCGCCTGCGCGCGCAGCCGCGGCTTCGGCGGATCGAGCGTCGCAAGTGTTTGCGCGGCGACCGCCGTGCCGAACACGGCAAGAATCGCCGGTACGATCAGAAGTCTGCGGATCAGCGATCGGATCATGGCCGCTCCTAGTGCATCAGGTTCGACGTCGTCGACAGCATCTGGTCGGCGGCGCTGATGACTTTCGAGTTCATTTCATAGGCGCGTTGCGCGGCGATCAGGCTGGTGATCTCGGTTACCGAGTCGACGTTGGACTGTTCGAGATTTCCCTGCTGCAGATCGCCGGCGCCGTCGGTCGCAGGCAAGCCATCCTGCGGCGTACCTGAAGCGGGTGTTTCGGTGTACATGTTGTCGCCGATCGACAGCAGCCCGGCCTGGTTGATGAAGCGGGTGAGGGTGATTTGCCCAAGGACTGACGGGGTGGTCGAGCCTTGCGGAATCACCGACACCTGTCCCTGCGGATTGATCGTGAGGCCGGTGGAATTCTGCGGGATCGTGATGGCAGGCTGCACCAGGTTGCCCTGTGCGGTGACGATGCGGCCCTGCTGATCCATCTGGAACGAACCGTCGCGGCTGTAGGCGAAGGTGCCGTCCGGCAATTGTATTTTGAAGAAGCCGTCACCGCGGATTGCGATGTCGAGGCTGCCGCCCGTTTGCGTCAGCGTGCCTTGCGTCATCAGTCGTGGCGTGCCTACCGTTTTGACGCCCGAACCGAGGTCGATGCCCACAGGCAGGATGTTGCCTTGCGCCGAGGTTTGCGTGCCGATGCGGCTGACGTGATCGTAGAGAAGATCCTGAAACTCGACACGCTGGCGTTTGTAGCCGGTGGTCGTCATGTTCGCGAGATTGTTGGAAATGACCTGGACGTTGAGTTCCATGGCCATCATTCCGGTCGCGGCAGTCGACAACGCACGCATGATTCTAACTCCTCTTCATCGTCAGTTCGGAACGTCGGCGAGTTTGTCGATCGACGTTTGACCGAGATCGGTTTGTTGCTGCAGCATCGCTGCTACTTGCGAGTAGCTGCGCGTGATTTCGATCATGCGCGACATCTCGACGACGCCGTGCACGTTCGATTTCTCGACGGCGCCTTGAACGAGCTTCGTCGACGCGTCTGCGGGCTGTGCCTGCGCTCCGCCGACAACCGTGAAGGTGCTGTTGCCGTCTTTCTGCAACTGCTGCAGATTGGCGAAGCTCACAAGACGCAGCTTGCCGCGCTGTGAATCCACTTTCGAATTGCCTTCGCGCACGCTGAGCGTGCCGTCGGCGCTGATCTGCACTTGCCGGTCGGTGCGTTGCAATCTGATCGGGCCGCCGTCGCCGAGTACCTGGTAACCGTCGCTGGTGACGAGTTCGCCGTTTGCGTTGACCTGCAATGAACCGTTGCGCGTGTAGCGCTCGCCGCGCGGCGTCTGCACGACCAGAAATCCTTTGCCGCCGATTGCCACGTCAAGCGGGTTGCCGGTGTGCTCGATCGGGCCCGTGCTCATGTCGCGCCAGGTGCCGCGATCCTGCACGAAGCTCACGCGGCTTGCGTTGGTGCCGCGGGCGGCCGACGAGAGAAATTCCTCGAACAGCGAATTGTCGGCCTTGTAGCCGGTGGTGTTGATGTTCGCGACGTTATTGGCGACGACGTCGAGTTCGCGCTCGAGCGCCATCTGACGCGACAGTCCGACAAGGACGGCATTCTGCATCGGCATTCTCCCCTTTTGCCCGCGAGCGCGGCCCTCCCAGGCCGATGCTCATCCAGGCAATCCCTTCGGCTCTCCCAAGCCGTCGGGTGCAAAAGGTGTTGCAGAGAGCGTGCCAAGACGAAAAGATAATAAGAATCAAATAGTTGAATAAATTCAGGAGGTGGACGGTCAGGTAAAATCAGCCGCAAGTCGTCGTTCGCCCGGCAAAAGATGCCTGCTTGGGGCGTGCGGGAAATGATCTGTTAACCATAGCAACCTACCTTCCCTGCAGGGGGCGCTGAAAGTCAGTGTCCGCGGCCTTGTTTTGCGTGTTGCCGCCGCTAGCGGGCCGCACATCACGACGCGATCGGGGTCGAAGTCATGGCAAAAAAAGAGGCCAAGCAGGCCGAAGCCGAGGCGAAAGCCGGCAAAGAGCCGGACGACGCAGCAGAAGGCGAAGCCGTGGCGCCGTCAAAATCGAAATTCAAACTGCCGTCGCTCAAGATAATGATCATGGCCGGCGTCGGCCTGCTGGTGATCGTCGGCGGGGGCGTTGGCGCCTATATGTTCGTCGGCCACTCGCATGCCGAGAAGAAAGTCGAGGCGGTCGCCAAGCCTGCGATCTTCGTCGATATGCCCGATGTGCTGGTCAATCTGGCGAATTCCGGTTCCGACCGCACGCAATATCTCAAGGTGAAGGTCGTGCTTGAGGTGCCGGACCAGGCGCTGGTGGCGCAGATCCAGCCGCTGATGCCGCGCGTGATGGATGCCTTCCAGACTTATTTGCGCGAATTGCGGCCGACCGATCTCGATGGCTCCGCCGGTCTCTATCGGTTGAAGGAAGAACTGACACGCCGCGTCAATGCGGCGCTCGCACCCAATAAAATAACAGCCGTCCTTTTCAAGGAGATCGTCGTCCAGTAACGACGATCCAATTCATGGCCACAAAAGACCAAGTCGATCAAGACGCGCTGGCAGCCGAGTGGGGGCTTGCGCTCGACGCCGAGACGGGCACCGCACCGACGCCTGTCCTGGACGGTGACTCTCCCAGCGACGAAGCGGTCGCGGCGCAGTGGGCCGCGATGGTGGAAGACGGCAACCAATTCATTCATTCCGCCAAAGGCGGCGCCGAGCGCATTCTCAACCAGGATGAAATCGACAGCCTGCTCGGCTTCAGTCTTGCCGACATTACGCTCAACGACAATTCCGGCATCCGCGCGATCATCGATTCGGCGATGGTCTCTTACGAGCGCCTGCCGATGCTGGAAATCGTCTTCGACCGGCTGGTCCGGTTGATGACGACATCCTTGCGCAATTTCACGTCCGACAACGTCGAAGTCTCGCTCGATCGCATCACCTCGGTGCGTTTCGGCGATTATCTCAATTCAATTCCGCTGCCGGCGATCCTCGCCGTGTTCAAGGCGGAGGAGTGGGACAATTTCGGGCTCGTCACCGTCAATTCGAGCCTGATCTATTCGATTATCGACGTATTGCTCGGCGGCCGCCGCGGCCAGAGCACGATCCGCATTGAGGGCCGTCCCTACACGACGATCGAATCCAATCTCGTCAAGCGCATGATCGAGGTTGTGCTGGCGGATGCCGAACTTGCCTTCCGTCCGCTCTCGCCGGTTAAATTCAATATCGACCGGCTGGAAACCAATCCGCGCTTTGCCGCCATCTCGCGCTCGGCCAATGCCGCCATTCTGGTGCGTCTGCGCATCGACATGGAAGACCGCGGCGGCAATATCGAGTTGCTGCTGCCCTATGCGACGATCGAGCCGATCCGCGCCGTTCTGTTGCAGATGTTCATGGGCGAGAAGTTCGGCCGCGACCCGATCTGGGAAGGCCATCTCGCGACCGAAATCGGCCAGGCGCAAGTCGGCGTCGACGCGGTGCTGTATGAGGCCAAGTTACCGCTGCGGAAAATGATGAATCTCACCGTCGGCGACACGCTTACGCTTGAGCTCAAGCCGGACGCGATGGTGACTGTCCGCTGCGGTGACGTCACGCTGACCGAGGGGCGCATGGGCCGCGTCGGCGACCGCATCGCGGTGCGCGTAGCAAAGCCTTTGCGGAAACCGAGAACCACATTCGCGATGTTCGAGAACGCCGACGATCCCACCAACAGACTGGACGCGCAGTGAACAACCACTTCGGCTTCCTGATCGAGAGCATGGTGTCGGTCCTGTTGCTGCTCACGATCCTTTATTGTGTGCGGCTGAACAAGCAACTGCGCATGCTCAAGGCCGACGAGAACTCGTTGCGTGCGACCATCTCGGAACTGGTTACCGCGACAGAAATCGCCGAGCGCGCCATCGCCGGACTGAAATCGACGATGCGGGAAGCCGAGCAGCCGCTGGTCGCGCGTCTCGAAAGTGCCGACCGGTTGTCGATCGATATCGAGCGGCAGCTTGCGGCCGGCGAGGACCTGCTTTCGCGTTTTGCGCGCCTCGTCAATGCGGCGCGCAATCCAGGACTGCCGCCCGTCGATCATTCGCCTGCGGCACCCAACGCGAAATCGGTCGCGGCAGCGGCTGAGGCTTTCGCCGCCCGCACAAGCGGCAGGCTCGGCGGCCTCGCGGCATGATCCGCTTCGCACGGGATTTCAGGCTTATCCCGCTCGTCCTGTTGGCGACGATCTGTCTTTTCGCGCTTAAGGTGTCGGGGCTGGTGCTCGATGGCGGCTATACACTGGGCGAGCGACTGGCCCAACGCGCGACACCGCAACTGCAAGTCAGCACGAAGAGCGTTCCCGACTACACCAAGGTCATCATCGCCGACCAGCAGCCCAAACCCGATCAGCCGGCGAACCGTTCGTGGGCGCAGGCGATGTTCAATTTCGGCAGCGATCCGAAATCGGACGAGGACATTACCGGTTCGACCGAGGGCGCTCCTGCTGACAGCGGACCGCAACTCAAGACGTCGACCAAGCCGCCCGACGCGCCGAAGCTCGACGTCGGAGGTTCCGAATACAAGCTCGTTCCAGGCCAGATCAATTCGCCGGGCGAGCGCGCCATTCTCGAACGGCTGCGCGACCGCAACCAGGCACTCGAGAAGCGTGCGCACGAACTGGACATGCGGGAGAGCCTCATCAAGGCGGCCGAGAAAAGGGTTGAGGCGCGGGTCCAGGAGCTCAAGGACATCGAGACACGGGTCAACACCGTAACCGGGAACCACGACAAGGCCGAGCAGGGACGGTTCAAGAGCATTGTCGCGATGTATGAGAACATGAAGCCGAAGGATGCCGCGCGCATCTTCGACCGGCTCGATCTTAAAATCCTGGTCAAGGTCACTACGCAGATCAACCCGCGCAAGATGTCCGACATCCTTGCTCAAATGACGCCGGAGACTGCCGAGCGCCTTACCGTCGAACTCGCTACCGGTACCGACGTCAAACCGGCGCAAACCGCGGACGCACTTCCCAAAATCGAAGGGCAGCCAACCGGGCACTGATTTTGCACGGTTAACGCGGCGTTAAACGCAAAACCATAGGCTACCGCGGCCGGCACTGTTGCCGGTGGAGCGGTCATGCCGGTCGGAACGATCAGCCTGAGCAGCATGCATGCGTGCGCGATATTCGCGCGCGCTGTTCGGCGCGTGGCCGAAACCTGTCTGGCGATTCCGATACTCGCGCTGTTTGCGCTCGCGCTTGTGCCGCATGCCAGCGGGCAGGCTCTTGCTGCCGATCCGATCAAAGGCGAAGTCGCTGTCGACAGTAGCGCCGGCTATATCCGTCTGGCTTTTCGTTTCGACGACGAGGTCAAGGTGCAAGTCAGCGTTGCCGGCGCGGTCATGGTCATCAAGTTCGACAAGGCGGTCAACGTTCCGATCAACAAGATCGCCGCAAGCTCCGGCAATTACATCAGCGCGGCGCGGCGCGATCCCGACGGCATGGCGATCCGCTTCGCACTGGCGCGCAAAATCAAGTACAATGTCATTCCGGCTGCGGAGCGGATCTATCTCGATCTGCTGCCGACGAATTGGGTCGGTCTGCTGCCCGGCTTGCCGCAGGAAGTGATCGACGAACTCGCGGAGCGGGCGCGCACGGCCGAGAAGGAATTACGCCGCGAGCGTGGCGACAAACCCAAGCAAGAGCCGAAACTTGTTCGCGTCAAGGTCGGTACGCAGCCGACATTCACACGCTACGAATTCGCCCCACCGGGCCATGTCAATGTCGTGCCGACGCGGACCGGTGCAACGCTCAGGTTGAATTTCGATCGGCCGGTGAAATGGGATCTGGCCGATGTCAAAATATCGTTGCCGGCGACCGTGGCATCCGTGGAAACCCAGCGCGACGAGACTTCGGCAGAAGTTCTTTTCACCTTCAAAGGCAAGCCGGAAGTTCGCGCGTTCCGCGAGGACGACAGCTTCATGGTCGACGTTGGCAACGGTGCCGGGTCGATCGCGCCAGGCATAAAGCTCGACGGCGTGAACGCACTCACGGGCGAGGGGAAGCTTCCGGCCATCGCGCCGCCGGAAACCATTCCGGCCCGAGGCGCTGCCGCGGACGAGCCGAAAGCAAGCGCCGCGCCCGCGCCATCCGTACCTCGATCTGCGGCCGGGACTGCGCCGGAAAAAGCAGCGGCCAATCTGTCGCCTGCGCCGCAAAAGCCAGCGGCCACCCCGCCGGAAAAGCCGGGTCTTGCAGCCGCTGCGGATGCACCTAAAGCGAATGTGGCGGCCGCACAGGCCGTCAAGCCACAGACGCAAGTTGCCGAAGCAAAGGATGTGTCCGAGAAGGCCCCGTCGGCAAAGGCACCAGTGGCCAAAGCTGAAGCCGCGCAGTCGCCACCGCGGCAGCGGATTCCGTCCGATCCCAATGCGCCGGTGATCGCCGACGTTCGGCGCTCCGGCGACAATCTGTACATCGACTTTCCGTTCACGACGCTGACGCCTGCAGCGGTATTCCGTCGCGCCGATATGGTTTGGCTGGTGTTCGACAATGCGGCCAAACTCGATCTGTCCGCTCTCAGGACCGACACCGCACGCGTGATCCGTTCGGTTTCAGTCGACCGCGGCAAGGACAACGAAACGATCGTGCGCATCAAGTTGGCGCGGCCGCTGCTCGCCGGGCTGGCGGCCGATGGACCCGGCTGGAATTTGACGCTGGGCGATGCGGTGATGGAGCAGACGCACCCGCTCGGAATTGCGCGCAACATCGTCGGGCGTAATCGTGCCAGCATCACAATTCCATTCGATCAGCCGAGCAAGGTTCACCGCATCATCGATCCCGATCTCGGGGACACGCTGCTGGTGGTCACTGCCCTCGGGCCGGCGCGTGGATTTCTGAAGCCGCAGGACTTCGTCGAATTGCACGCGCTCGCCTCCACGCATGGCGTGGTCATCCAGCCGATCGCCGACGATGTGACGGCCGAACTGGCGATCGACAAAATTGTGGTGAGCCGTCCAGGTGGGCTGACGATTTCGGCGGCGGAACTCAATGGTCGCGTCTCCGACGTGTACCACACGCTCACCTTCGACAACCAAGTCTGGGAATTTAACCGGCAGGCTAAATTTGGCGCGCGGCAATCCGAGCTGATCGGTCTCGCGGCTTCGGCGCCGCGGTCGCGGCGTAATCCGGCGCGCTACAATCTCGCGCGTTTCTACCTGGCGCGTGACATGGCAGCGGAAGCGGGCGCGGTCGCGACGGTCGCACTCAGCGATCACAAGGCCGGCGGCGACGAAGTATCCGGCTCCGTCCTCAAGGCCGTTTCCCACCTCCTGATGCATCGGCCCGAAGCCGCGCTCAAGGCGCTGGCGAACCCGAAAGTGGGCGATCAGCACGACGCGCCGATCTGGCGTGCGATCGCTTATTCCGAACAGGGAAAATGGGACGATGCACGTGATGGCTTCAAAAACGTCGAAGGCTCGATGGCCGCGCTGCCGATCGAATTGCAGCGGCTTGCTTTGACGAGCGCTGCGCACGCCGCGATCGAGGTGCATGACTTTGGCGGAGCCGCCAAGCTCATGGATGAGATCGCGACTATCGGCGTTCCGCCGGAAATGGGGCCGTCGATCTCCGTGCTGACCGGCCGGCTCGATCAAGGCCTCGGCCGCAACGAAGAGGCGCTGGCCGCCTATCACGCCGCAGCGTCGTCGCAAGACCGGAGCGCCGCGGCGGAAGGACAGTTGCGCGAGATCGAGCTGCGCATGTCATCCGGCGACCTGTCGCACGTTGACGCTATCCGTGCGCTCGAAACGCTCACGACCGTTTGGCGCGGCGACAACACCGAGATAGAGGGACTGAAGATCCTCGCGCACCTCTACACTGAGGAAGCGCGCTATCGCGACGCGTTCCATGTGATGCGCACGGCAATGATGTCGCATCCTAATTCCGACCTCACCCGAAAGATTCAAGATGAGGCGGCGGCGACCTTCGACAGCCTTTTCCTCGACGGCAAAGGCGATTCGATGCCGCCGATCGAGGCGCTGGGGCTGTTCTACGATTACCGCGAGCTCACCCCGATCGGGCGGCGCGGTGACGAAATGATTCGCAAGCTTGCCGATCGCCTGGTCTCTGTCGATCTGCTGGATCAGGCGGCGGAACTGCTGCAGCATCAGGTCGATCACCGCCTGCAAGGTGCCGCGCGCGCACAGGTTGCGACACGGCTCGCAGTTATTTATCTGATGAACCGCAAGGCAGACCGCGCGCTCAAGACATTGCAATCGACACGTTCGGCCGAACTCTCAAACGAATTGCGCGATCAGCGTTTGTTGCTGGAAGCGCGCGCGCTGTCCGAAATCGGCCGTCACACGCTCGCCCTCGAAGTGATTGCCGATCTCAAGGGACGTCAGGCGATACGCTTGCGCTCCGACATCCTGTGGCAGGCGCGGCGCTGGCGCGAAGCGGCCGAGCAACTCGAATTGCTGTACGGCGATCGCTGGAAACAATTCACGCCGCTGACCGAGGCCGAGCGCAAGGATATTCTGCGCGCGGCGATCGGCTACGCGCTGGGCGACGAACCCATGGGCTTGCAGAGCTTCCGCGAGAAATATGCGCCGAAGATGGCCGATGGCGCCGACCGGCGCGCCTTCGATGTGGTGACGGCGCCAATCGGCACCAGCGGTGCGGAATTCCGCGAAGTGGCGCGCAAGGTTGCCAGCCTCGACACGCTGGACGCGTTCCTGAACGACATGCGCAAGCGCTACCCCAGCGCGAGCGCGCTGTCGCCGGGTGCGCTGCCGCCGGAGGCGAAGGCCGAAAAGCCGCAAGCTGCTGCTCCCGCGACGGTGCCGGCGGCGAAGCCCGCCAAGGCAGCCGTCAACGCACCAACGCCCAATCCCGCATCGTTGCTGCTGCCGGCGAAATTGCCCGAAGGCAAGCCGCTAAAGCCCGATCCGGCGCCGACCGGTACGGTCAGCCGCCCTTATTATATTGACGGGCGCGGGTTCTAGGACCCGTAGCTTTGGATCAGCGAGCCGGCCACCAGGCTCCAGCCATCCACCAGGACAAAGAAGATCAGCTTGAACGGTAGAGACACCACGACCGGTGGCAGCATCATCATGCCCATCGACATCAATACCGATGCCACGACGAGATCGATAATCAAGAAGGGCAGGAACAACAGGAATCCGATCTCGAAGGCGCGCTTGAGCTCGGAAATCATGAATGCCGGCACAAGAATGCGCAGCGAGAGGTCTTGGGGGTTGGCCGGGGCGGCTTCCTTCGACATATCGATGAACAACTTGAGGTCCTTCGGGCGCACGTTCTTTTCCATGAACGCGCGCAGCGGCTGCGAGCCGCGCTCGAAGGCCTGCTCGGTGGTGATCTGGTTTTCCATCAACGGTCGGATGCCGGTCTCGTATCCGCGCTGAAGCGCCGGTCCCATCACGAAGGCGGTCAGGAAGAGCGCGAGCGACACGATCACCGCATTGGGCGGGGCGGTCGCGGTGCCGAGCGCGGTGCGTAGCAGCGACAGCACCACCACGATGCGCGTGAACGACGTCATCATCACGAGGATGGAGGGCGCAAGCGACAGCACCGAAAGCAGCGCGACCATCTGGATCACGCGCTCGGTCAATCCGCTGCCTTGGCCGAAGTTGACGCTGATATCCTGCGCGACAGCGGGCGTCGCCGCTGCCACCATCGTTATCGCTACCGCTACCCCGATCGCCACCGTCACTGGACGGACACGGCGACCGGAAGTGGCTGTCACGTTTTTCCTGAAGGACGGCCCAGCAAGCTGGCCATCTCCTGTTCGAGACTGTCGAAGGCAGACTTCGCCGGCGCCGGTTCAGGCTTCGGCTCGGTCTTTGCTTCGACCTTCGGTTCGATTTTGGGTTCAACCCTGGAGTCGGCGCGCGGCTCGGTGCGGGTCTTGAATTCGCGAATGGCGCGCGGCGGTTCTGCGACTTTCGGCATTGGCTGCACGGCAAGCGGGTCGGTCACGGGTGGACGGCCATCGGGCGCGCGGCGCAGAGCGGCCTCAAGCTGCTGCGCCATTTCCGCGAGGTTATGATCGGTCTGCGGCGGCGCGGTGGGCTCGGACGGTGTCATGCGCAACGGCTCAGGGCGCACGGCAGGCGCTTCCGGCGGATTGGCCTTGGGGGAAAAATCGGTGCCGAGGCCGGTGAGGCTCTCGGTAACAGGACGCGCGCGCGCGCCCGGTTCGGTTGCGAGCCACGGCTCGTCGGTCACACTGGTACGGTACGGGCGCGGGGCCGGCTCGTTGACGGGCTGGAGCGGCCACGACGTTTCGACCGTCGGCGTTGCGCGCGGTGTCTCGCCGACAGTGCGTGCGGGCTCACGGACAACATCGCGGGCGCCGGTCGCACGCACGATATTCGGTTCGACGACCAGATCGGACGGACCACCGATCATCAGCAGATGTTCGATGTTGTCGCGCCGGATGAGAACCAGACGGCGGCGACCATCGACGGAAGCCGCGTCAATGACGGCGAGCCGCGGCTGGCGTCCACGCGCCGAGCCATTGCCGAGCCGACTGGCGCCGAAGCGGCGCACCAGCCACGCGGTCAGTCCGATCAAACCGAGCACGACCAGGAACGCGATGAAAAATCGCGCTGCCAGCGGAAGCTCAGTGCCGAACAAGGATTCGAACATCAATGCGCTCCATCACTCCGCGCCACAGCCCATTCGGCGGGAATCACGAATGGTTAATGCCGTGGGCACTATTTGCCGCCCTGAATACTAACAGATGATTAACAGAATTGACCCATTTCCGGACCATCTCCCGGTTCCCAAACACTTCTCATGGTAAACGTGTCCTGAACATGACCGGCTTCCGCCGGTTCCCCTTTACCCGGCATTAACCATACGCCCGGCAAAGTCTGCCTAGCGCGGCGCAGGCCGCAGTGAGGGGATGTCATGGCTATCAGCGATATTCCGATTCTGTCGATGCTGCGCACACGTATGAATTGGGGCCAGGAGCGCCAGCGGGTGCTCGCCGAAAACATCGCCAATGCCGACACGCCCGGTTTTCGCCCCCGTGACCTGACGCCGCCCAAATTCGATTCGGCGCTCGGTGTCGCCTCCAGCGGACCGGCGGTCACGCTCGTACGCACCGAGCCTGGCCATATTGCCGGACCGGATGGCGGCGGTGCGACGGACTTCCGCAGCCAGAACACCAAGGGCTACGAGGTCCACCCGACCGGAAATGCGGTGAGCCTCGAGGACGAGATGATGAAGCTCGCCGCCAACCAGATGGACTATCAGGCGGTGACCGCGCTCTACACGCGCAGCCTCAACATGCTCAAGACCGCGATCGGCAAGAGCTCGTGAGCCGGCAGGCGCGCACGGGCAAGACAACAGCAAGGAGCTGAACCGTGGATTTCCTCAAATCGATGGCTATCGCGGCCTCCGGGCTGCGCGCGCAAGCCGGCCGCATGCGGGTGATCTCGGAGAACATCGCCAACGCGGATTCCACGCCGTCGAGTCCGGGCGCCGTTCCTTATCAGCGCAAGATTGCGACATTCCATTCCGAGTTCGATCGCACGCTCGACGCCAAGCTGGTCGAGCTCGGCAATGTCAGCCTGGACCGTTCGCCCTTCCGCGTGAAGTACGAGCCCGGTCATCCGGCCGCCGATGCCAACGGTAATGTCAAATACCCGAACGTGAATCCGCTCATCGAAATGACGGACATGCGCGACGCGCAGCGTTCCTACGAAGCCAATGTCAATGTCATCAGCGCCACGCGCCGCATGATCCAGCGCACCATCGACATTCTCAAAGCCTAACGAGGCCAACGCCCATGCCCACACCCATCGCCGCTGCCAGTGCTTACGCCAACATCGCCCGTCTCGCGGCCGACCCGTCGCTCGCGCTCGCCGCGAAACCGCAAGGAGCAGGCGGAGCCGACTCAAGCTTTGCCAACGTGCTCAAGGAAACGCTCGGCGCGATTAGCGAAGCTGGCCAGAAATCCGACGCGCAAGCCAAAGCCATGGTGACCGGCAAAGGCAACATGGTGAATGCCGTGACGGCGGTTGCCGAAACGGAAGTTGCCATCGACGCAGTGGTGGCGGTGCGCGATCGCGTCATCTCGGCATACGAAGACATCATGAAGATGCCGATCTGAATTTTAATCGGGGCGGGTGGGGAGAAAATCACGTGAACGGTACCGAAGTTCTCGATGTCGCGCGCGAAGCGATCATGACGCTCATCTATGTCGCGAGCCCGGTGATGCTGGTGGGGCTGGTGGTCGGCATCGCGATTTCGCTTTTTCAGGCTGTGACGCAAATCCAGGAAATGACGCTCGCTTTCGTGCCGAAGATCCTGGCGATTTTCGTCGCGCTGCTGCTTGCGTTGCCGTTCATGGCCGAGAAGCTGCAAGCGGAAATGCTTCGTATCGCCGCGCGCATCGCGACCGGCTGACGTTTATGCACATTGATATTTCTTTCCTGCCGGCGCTCGCAGCAGCGTTCATGCTGGTTTTCGCGCGCATCGGCACCATGGTGATGCTGCTGCCGGGCATCGGCGAATTGAACCTGCCGACGCGGGTGCGCCTCCTTATGGCGCTGGCGTTGACGGCGGTTCTGCTGCCGTTGCATCGCGCCGCCTATACGATCGACCTGCAGGCGATGGGTCCCGTGCTGGTCATGGCGGCCGAGGAAATGCTGATCGGCGCCGTGCTGGGCCTCACGGCGCGGCTTGCGATTTCGTCGCTGAACGTGGCCGGTTTCGTCGTCGCCAACCAACTCGGCCTTGGTTTCGTCACCGCCGTCGACCCGACGCAGAACGAGCAAGGGGTGCTGGTCGGCAACTTTCTGACGATGCTCGGCATCACGTTGATCTTTGCGACCAACCTCCATCATCTGGTGATCGCCGCGCTGGACGAGAGCTACAATCTCTTTAAGCCGGGCTTTATTCCGCTCACCGGCGATATGGCCCACATGATCACCGGCATCATCGCGACATCGTTCCGCATCGGAATCCAGTTGGCCGCACCGTTTCTGGTGTTCGGCCTGTTGTTCAACGTGGGCCTCGGCGTGTTGTCGCGCCTGATGCCGCAGATGCAGGTGTTCTTCATCGGCCTGCCGCTGTCGATCATGCTCGGGCTGGTGCTGTTGCTGCTGGTGATCGGCGCGATGATGGGTACTTTCGTCGGCTATCTCGAGAACGTCCTCGGCCAGCTCGCGCCGCACTCACTATAAGAGGCGGCGCGCACATGGCCGAACAAGGCGACGACAGCCAAAAAACAGAAGACCCGACCCAAAAGCGTCTCGACGAGGCGCTCAAGCGTGGCGACGTCGCCAAAAGCCAGGAAGTGAACACGTGGTTCATTATCGCCGGTGGCACGCTGGCGGTAGCGTCATTCTCCGGCGGGGTAAGCCTGAACCTGGCCGCGACGTTGCGCGGTCTGCTGGAGCATTCCTATCAACTGCGCGTCGACGGCGTCGGACTCATTCAACTCGGAGACGAACTCGGCCGTGCGGTCGTTAGCGCGGTCGCAATCCCGATTGTGGTGCTGATGCTGGCCGCGCTCGGCGGCAATCTGATCCAGCACCGGCTCGTATGGTCGTTCGAATCCCTGCAACCGAAATTCAGCCGGGTCTCGCCGGCTGCCGGGTTCAAGCGCCTGTTCTCCATGCAGGCACTCGCCAACCTGGCCAAGGGACTGATCAAGATCATCGTCGTTGGCGCGGTCATGACTGTGTTGATGTGGCCCGACCGCACCAAGATTCAAAACCTGGCCTGGACCGACGTCGGGGCCGTGCTGCCGCTGACGCGGACGCTCGCGGTCAAGCTGTTGGGCGCGGTCGTCGCCATGCTCGCGGTCGTCGCCGCCGGCGATTACCTGTTCCAGTACCGGCAGTGGCACGAGCGCCAGAAAATGTCGCTGCAGGAATTGAAAGAGGAGTTCAAGCAATCCGAAGGCGACCCGGCCATCCGCGGCAAGATAAAGCAGATGCGCCAGGGCCGCATGCGCAAGCGCATGATGGCGGCGGTTCCCAAGGCCACGGTCGTCATCACCAACCCGACCCACTACGCGATCGCCTTGCAATACGAGCGTGGCATGGAGGCGCCGATCTGCGTCGCCAAGGGCGTCGACGCGACGGCGCTCAAGATCAGGGAGGTGGCCGGCAAGCATTCGGTTCCCATCGTGGAAAACCCGCCGCTTGCCCGCGCGCTGCATGCGACGGTCGAGGTGGATGCCGCGATCCCCGTCGAGCACTACAAGGCGGTGGCCGAGGTCATCGGCTACGTCATGCGCCTGCGGCGGACGGTTGCACGGCGGTAACCGTAGTTAACGCAAAAGGGCTGAATTGCGCGCGACAAGCTCTTGCGCCGATGGGTCACCTAAGGCACTCAGGGAACAGGGCGTAGCCTTCGCCGTGGTGCGTCGAGGCTCAAGACCGTATGACAACGCAGGAACCGGCAGCGCAGATTTCGGCAGCGCCCGAGCGTAGCGAAGGGCAGCGCCGGGTGGCGTTCGACCGCAGCCAAAGCGCGCCGCGCAGCGGCAGCATCGGCATGGTGCTGCTTGTGGCCCTGCTGCTGGTCGGCGCGGCGGCGGGACTTATTTATGTCGGCCGCGACCACGCCCAGCCCTACATAATGGCTTTGCTGGCATTCCTCGCGACCATCGGGGTGTTTTCGCTTTTCGCAAATGCCGCCGGCATCATGCGCTTTGCCGGCAAGGATCAGAGCCGGCCGCTGTTCAAGACGCTGGTCGACAACGCCTTCGACGGCGTGCTGGTCACCGATCAGAGCGGGCGGGTGTTCTACGCCAACGCGACTTATCTCGACCTCATCGATTCTTCCGGCCCCGACGATGTGCGGCCGATCGAGCGGGTATTCATCGGGGACCCCGAAGTCTCGGAATCGATCTACCGCCTGCTCAAGGCCGCGCGTGAAGGCCGGCGCCTTCAGGAAGAAGTGCGCATCGCCGGCGACAAGGGCACCGGTGCGCGCTGGCTGCGTCTGCGCGTGCGGCCGTTTGGCGAGAGTGGCCGCGACGCCAAGTTGACGGTGTGGTCGATCGCGGACGTGACGCGCGACCGGCAGCGCCAGGAGAATGTGTTTCAGGAGTTGCAACATGCGATCGATTATCTCGATCACGCGCCGGCGGGTTTCTTCTCGGTCGATGGTGACGGCTCGATTGTCTACCTCAATGCCACACTGGCCGCCTGGCTCGATCACGATCTCGCGCAAGTCGGCACCGGCTCGCTCAAGCTCACGGATATTGTGGCGGGCGAGGGCGCGGCGCTGCTGACGACGCTCAACGCGGCGCCGGGCGAAGTGAAGACCGAAGTCCTCGATCTCGATCTCAAGACGCGCGGCGGCAAGCCGGTACCGGTGCGCATGTTCCACAAAATCGCATTCGGAGCGGATGGCGAGCCCGGCGCATCGCGTACGCTGGTGCTCAATCGCGCGCGAGACGACGGCACCGATCCGCAGCGCGCCGCGGAAGTGCGTTTCATGCGTTTCTTCCAGCACACGCCGATGGCGATTGCGACCGTCGACAAGACCGGCCGCGTTGCGCGCAACAACGCGCGCTTCGCCAATACCTTTGCCGACGCGCTCAAGGGCGACGATCGTTCGATCTATCTGTGCGTCGCCGAACGTGACCGTGCCGAACTGGAAGCCGCGATCCGCAAGGCGGCCGATGGGCAAGGCGACATAATGCCGGTCGAGGCGGCGCTGAGCGGCACAGGCGAGCGCTGGGCGAGCTTTTTCGTTTCCTCGGTCGAGGAGGAAGATCGCGACGGAGAAGCCGCGATCGTTTATGCGCTCGAGACGACGGCGCAGCGCACGCTGGAAAATCGCATCAACCAGCAGCAGAAAATGGAATCGGTCGGCCAGCTTGCCGGCGGCATCGCGCACGATTTCAACAACGTGCTCTCCGCCATCATGATGGCGACCGATTTCCTGCTCAACGCGCACAAGCCGACCGATCCGTCGTTCCAGGACATTATCCAGATCAAGCAGAATGCCAACCGCGCAGCTGCGCTGGTGCGGCAGTTGTTGGCGTTCTCGCGCAAGCAGACATTGCGTCCGCAGGTGCTCGATCTCAACGAGACGCTCAGCGACCTGACGATGTTGCTGCGGCGCTTGATCGGCGAACGCGTGACGCTCACGCCGGCGCTTTCAAACGACCTGTGGCCGGTGAAGGTCGATATCTCCCAGTTCGAGCAAGTCGTGGTGAATCTCGCGGTCAACGCGCGCGATGCGATGCCGGAAGGCGGCAAGCTGACGGTGCGCACGGCCAACGTCACCGCAGCAGAATGCGCCGCCTTTGCCAACAAGGGCATGCCGGCCGCCGATTACGTGTTGGTCGAGGTCAGCGATACCGGTACCGGAATTCCGGAAGGGATCATCGAGAAAATCTTCGAGCCGTTTTTCTCGACCAAGGAAGTCGGAAAGGGGACCGGCCTCGGGCTTTCGACGGTCTATGGAATCGTCAAGCAGACCGGTGGCTTTGTTTATGCCGACTCAAAGCCCGGCAGCACGGCCTTTCGCATTTTCCTGCCGCGTCACGTTCCGGGCACGGAAGAGGCCGCGTCCGTCGACGCCGAAGCGACCGCTATCGCCGGCGCCATGTCGGCGGCCGACACCGTCGTGCGCACGGCAGCGGCTGATCTCACCGGACACGGCACAATTCTGCTGGTCGAGGACGAAGAAGGTTTGCGTGCGCTCAACGCCCGCGGCCTTTCCTCACGCGGCTATACCGTGCTTGAGGCCGGCAACGGCGTCGAGGCGATCGAGGTGCTGGAACGCGAAGGTAGCGTCGATCTCGTCGTGTCGGACGTGGTGATGCCGGAAATGGATGGCCCGACTCTGCTCAAGGAAATGCGCCGGCGTAACCCCGATCTGAAGATGATTTTTGTGTCGGGTTATGC
>JBARCH010000009.1:0-24419 GCA_049793875.1 Pseudolabrys sp.
ACCCGCGGCACCGCCTCCGGCCGCGGCCGGAAACAACCAGGACGACATCGACGCGATGCTGGCTGATCTCGAGGTTCCGGCTAAAGCGCCGCCGCCTCCGCTGCGGCCGGCGGCTCCCGACGGTCTCGAATTGACCGAATCCATGGCCGCGGCGACGCCGGCCGCAACATTCCGCACGATCGAAGCGCAATCCGACGTGGTGTTCGCAGACAAGCCGCCGGAACCTCCGACCGAACCGGCGGCACCGCGCGTGGCGGAAGAACCGCGGCGCGCTGCTGCGCCTGCTGCCGAAGCCGAAGCCGCGCCCGAAGCCGCGCCGGTTATGCTCGACCACATGCTGCTCTCCAACAGGGCGAGTGCCGCGGTCGATAATGCGTTCAATTCGCTCGCGCATACGGTGCTGTCGCAAAACGCGCGCACGCTCGACGATATTGTGCGCGAGATGTTGCGGCCGATGCTCAAGACCTGGCTCGACGACAATCTGCCGGGAATGGTCGAGCGCATCGTGCGCGCCGAGATCGAACGCGTTTCGCGCGGACGGCCTTAAGGCTTCATGTCGCCGCTCGCCGGCGCTTCAATGCCTGCGACAGCCACACGCCAACCACGAGCAGCAAAATACCCGCCGTCAAAAACACCGGCACGGCTGTGTAGCGGTCGAACACCGCGCCGCCAGCGGCCACGCCGGCCGTCTGTCCGAGATAGAGTGAGGCGGAAAAGATCGACACGGCTGTGCCACGCGCTTCAGGGGTCATCTGCGTGGCGTTGGTCTGCAACGTATTGTGCAGCATGTAAAAGCCGAGACCCACGACGGTTATTGCGACCGGTGCGAACAGATAGTGCGGCTCGAACGCCAGTGCCACGTAGGCGAGTGCGATCAGGGCACCGCCTGTAGCCGCGAGACCGGCCTGGCCAAGGCGATCGACCAGAACGCGCACCGAAAAGCTGTAGATCAGCCCGCCGATCGCAAACGTGCCGACGAACAAGCCGACCATCGCGAAGTTGAGGCCGAAGCGGTGGTGGAGATCGGCGCCGACATAGGTGAAAGCGCCGAACATCAGGCCGCTTTCCAGGAACGCCATCGCGATTATCACGCGCGCCCACGGTGAGCGCAGCACGGCGGTGTAATCGGCGATGAAATGGCGCGGCGGCTGCGCCGGCACGGCGGACACGCGCGTGATCGGGTTACGCCAATATTCGACGAACAGCGCGGCTGTCGCGATGGCGAGCAATCCGCCGAGCAGGAAGAACACGTTGCGCCAGCCGAACAGGTCGCCGAGCACGCCGCCCGCCGCCTGGCCGAACAACTGGCCGAGTATCTGTCCCGACAAAAAGCGGCCGATGACCTGCTGACGCCGCGCGTAGGGAATGACGTCGCCCATGAAGGCGAGCGCGAAGGGAACGATCCACCCGGTTGCAAGCCCGCTCCCAAGCCGCGCCGCCACCAGGAGCGGCAGCGAGGAGGCAAGGCCGCAGGCGATGACCATCAGAGTCGATCCGGCGGCCGCAATGGAAAGGCACAGATATTTGCCGAAGCGGTCGCCGATCGGACCGATGATGAGTTGCACCGAACCGTGGGCAAGCAGGTAAGCGGTGACGACGATGGAGGCGGCGCCGACGCTGACCTGAAGGTCGGCGGCGATCTGCGGCAACAGCGAATCCGTCACGCGCACCATGGCCTGGGAGGCAAATGCGGCCAGCGACAGGAATGCGATGGCGCGGCCGGCGCCGTCGCTCGATGCGGGCATGGATGTCGACAAGTTGACTCTCGATTGGGGCTGCTTCAATCAACACGCAATGATCGACAAAACCTACCAGCCTTCCGATGTCGAAGGCCGTATTTACCAGGCGTGGGAGCAGGCGGGCGCGTTTCGTGCCGGCCGGCCAGAACGCGCGGATGCGGACCCTTACTGTATCGTCATCCCGCCGCCGAACGTAACCGGCTCGCTGCATATGGGCCATGCGCTCAACAACACGCTGCAGGACGTGCTGTGCCGGTTCGAGCGCATGCGCGGCAAGGACGTGCTGTGGCAGCCCGGCACCGACCACGCCGGCATCGCGACGCAGATGGTGGTCGAGCGGCAATTGATGGAGCGCCAGCAGCCCGGCCGCCGCGAGATGGGACGCGAGGCGTTCCTCAAGCGTGTGTGGGAATGGAAGGCCGAGAGCGGCGGCACCATCGTCAATCAGTTGAAGCGCCTCGGCGCGTCCTGCGACTGGTCGCGCGAACGCTTCACGATGGACGAAGGACTTTCGCGCGCGGTGCTGAAGGTTTTTGTCCAGCTTTACCGCGACGGGCTGATCTACAAGGACAAGCGGCTGGTCAATTGGGACCCGAAGCTGCTCACCGCGATCTCCGACCTGGAAGTCGTGCAGGTCGAGACCAAGGGACATCTTTGGCACCTGCGCTATCCGATCGAAGGCAAGACCTTCAACATCGAAGATCCGTCGACCTTCATTGTCGTCGCCACGACACGGCCGGAGACGATGCTGGGCGATACCGCGGTCGCGGTGCATCCCGACGATGAGCGCTACAAATCGCTGGTCGGCAAGAACGTGATCCTGCCGCTGGTCGGACGGAAGATCCCGATCATTGCGGACGACTACTCCGATCCGGAAAAAGGCAGCGGCGCGGTCAAGATCACGCCCGCGCACGACTTCAACGACTTCGAAGTCGGCAAGCGGCACGGATTGCCGCAGATCAATATCTTCAACATCGAAGCCAAATTGAGTCTGAAGGACAACGACGCGTTTCTCGCCGGCGTTCCGAAGTCGGAATCGCTGGACGAAACGCTGACGATGCACGGACTCGACCGCTTCGCTGCCCGCAAGAAGATCGTCGAGCGGCTGGAAACGAATGGTCTGCTCGAGAAGATCGAGCCTAATGCGCACGTGGTGCCGCATGGCGACCGCTCGAACGTGGTGATCGAGCCGTATTTGACCGATCAATGGTACGTCAACGCCAAGGAACTGGCCAAACCGGCGATTGCCGCGGTGCGCGAAGGCAAGACCAAGTTCGTCCCGCAAAATTGGGAAAAGACTTATTTCGACTGGATGGAAAATATCCAACCTTGGTGCATCTCGCGCCAGCTCTGGTGGGGACATCAGATTCCGGCGTGGTACGGACCGGACGGCAAGATTTTTGTCGCGCCAACCGAAAATGACGCGCAGAGCGAAGCGCAAAAGCATTACGGCAAGCCGGCCGCGCTCACGCGCGACGAAGACGTGCTCGACACATGGTTCTCATCCGCGCTGTGGCCGTTCTCGACGCTCGGGTGGCCGGACGAGACGAAAGAACTGAAGAAATACTATCCGACATCGGCACTGGTGACCGGCTTCGACATCATCTTCTTCTGGGTCGCGCGCATGATGATGATGGGCCTTCACTTCATGAAGGACGCGCAAGGCAATCCGCAGATTCCGTTCCACGACGTCTACATCCATCGTCTGGTGCGCGACGCCTCCGGCGCCAAGATGTCGAAGTCGAAGGGCAACGTGGTCGATCCGCTCGGCGTCATCGATCAATATGGCGCCGACGCGCTGCGCTTCACGCTGGCGCGCGGCGCGGCGCAAGGCCACGACATCAGGCTCGGTCCGCAGGACGTCGAGAACAACCGCAATTTCGCGACCAAGCTGTGGAACGCGGCGCGTTTCGTCGAGTTCAATGGCGCCGCGCGCGTCGAAGGCTTCGATCCGAAGAACACGAAGGAAACGCTCAACCGCTGGATTGCGCACGAGACCGCCAAAGCCACGCGCGAGGTGACCGAGGCGATCGAGACTTATCGTTTCAACGAAGCCGCCGCTGCCGCTTACCGTTTCGTCTGGAACGTCTATTGCGACTGGTATGTCGAGTTGTCGAAGCCGCTGCTGACAGGGGCGGACAGCCCGGCGAAGGACGAGACGCGTGCAACCGCCGCTTGGGCGCTCGACGAGATTCTAAAGCTGTTGCACCCGTTCATGCCGTTCGTCACCGAGGAACTGTGGGCGGTGACGGCCGAGCAAGGACCAAAGCGTGACGGGATGCTCGTGCTGGCATCGTGGCCGAAGCACGTAGGCCTCGATGACGCCAAGGCTGAGGCGGAAATCGGCTGGGTCATCGATCTCATCACCGCCATCCGGTCGGTGCGCGCGGAAATGAATGTCGCCGCGCAAATGCCGCTGGTGCTCGCCGGTGCGTCGGCCGAAACGGGCGCGCGTGCGGAACGCTGGGCCGAATTCATCAAGCGGCTCGCACGCGTGTCGGATATTTCGTCTGCGGCGAATGCGCCGCAAGGCTCGGTGCAGCTTGTCGTGCGCGGCGAGGTGGCGGCACTCCCGCTCAAGGGCGTGATCGACATCGTCGCCGAAACCGCGCGCTTGCAAAAGGAAATGGCCAAGGCCGAAGCCGACATCAAACGTGTCGATGCGAAACTCGCCAACGAGAAATTCGTGGCCAACGCGCCCGAAGAGATCGTCGAGGAAGAAAAAGAAAAGCGCGAAGAGGCGGCCGCGCGAAAAGCCAAGATCGCTCAGGCGCTGGAAACGCTCAAGGGCGCCACATAATCGGCTTAGTGCACACCTAACGTCAGTTCAGTTATCGGCGGGTATCGCATTGTGAAAATATTTCTGGCTGGGGCGGGTGGTGTGATCGGGCGGCGGCTGACGCCGTTGTTGCGCAAGGCCGGACACGACGTCGCAGGCACGACACGCTCGGCCGATAAAGCGCCGGCGCTGCGCGCGCTCGGTGCCGAGCCGGTGGTCGTGGATGTATTCGATGCCGATGCGTTGAGCCGCGCGGTGAAAGCCGCGGCGCCGCAAGTCATTATCCATCAGCTTACCGATCTTCCGTTTGCGCCGAACACGCCGCGCTACAACGAAGGGCTTGAGCGCAATTCAAGATTGCGTGTCGATGGCACGCGCACTCTTGCCGCTGCGGCGAAGGCGGCCGGTGTGAGACGGTTGATCGCGCAAAGCATCGCGTTCGTTTATGCGCCGGGCGAGGGCGCGCGGCGCGAATCCGACCCGCTCGATCTTGCTGCCACGGATATGCGCAAAGGCACGGTCGATGGGGTCGTCGCGCTTGAACAGGCGACGCTCGAACTGCCGGAAGGAATCGTGCTGCGCTACGGTTTTCTGTACGGGTCCGGCACATGGTTTGAAGACGAGAAACGCGCAAAGCCGGGCTTGCATGTCGATGCCGCGGCGCAAGCCGCATTGCTTGCCGTCACGAAAGGCACGCGCGGCATCTACAACATCGCCGAGGACGACGGCGCGATCTCGAGCGAAAAGGCAAAACGCGATTTCGGCTTCGATGCGTCGTTCCGGATATCTGGCTGACGTTGGCGTCCGCCTTCAGAATTCTTTCTTCAGGTAATGATCGACTGAATAACGTCCGCCGCCGCGGAAGAAAATGGCGAGCGCGACGACGCCCATGAAAATCACGTATTCCATGCCGCGGTGTCCCCATCCCCAGTTCGGCCACAGGACCGCGAACGCTATCACCGCCATCTCGATCACGAAGGCGAGCGCAACCGCGCGCGTCCACAAGCCGGCAACCAATAAAAGCCCGCCGAAGAATTCGAGCGCGCCGATGAAATAGGCCCATGCCAGCGGATAAGCCCATCCGAAGTGCATGAAATTCCGCGACGCCGGCACTGCGTCGGCCAGGAATAGCTTGCCGAAGCCGTGCGGAATGAGGATCAGCCCCAGGGTCACGCGGATCAGGGTATAGCTCAGTGGACCGAGCGTTTCGTAAAGCGGCGCCGAAGCCGGCACATAGAGCTTTTCGCGGCTGACTTCGCTATCCATCCAATCCCCCCTGCAAGTATGTCCATCGTGCCGAGAGTTTAGCGGTGAAGCTTGCGGCGGGCGAGTTCTCCGGTGGCGGGCTTGAACGGCTTGCTCAGGAACGGCGATTCCTTCAGTCCGTAGCGCCACGGTTTGTCGACGGCTTTGGTGAGGCCGATGCGCACGCCACGAATCACATCAGGGCGGCCTTCGCGTGCGAGCACCTCGAACGGCGCGCGATCGAGTGCGAAGCCGTTATGCTCGCGGGTGATGCCGAGCGCCTGACAAACTTTCCCGGGGCCGGAGCAGAGTTGCCGTTCGTCCGGGACACCGCGGCGGCGGCGCATGGCGGCAAGGCCCTGTGTCGGCGCCAGCGCCCGGATCAGAACCGCGCTGGCGCTGCCTTCTTTCTCGCACACGAAATTCAGGCACCAGTGGATGCCGTAGGACCGGTAGACGTAGACAAAGCCGGGCGGCCCGAACATCACGCGGTTGCGGTCGGTCGGGCCGATGTAACTGTGCGCGGCCGGGTCGGTCTGATGATAGGCCTCCAGCTCGACGATGACGCCGCCAACGCCCTTGAACAGGAGCGTCGTCCCGATCAGTTCGGGTGCGACCTCATGGACAGAGCGATTAAAGAACGAGCGGGTCAGACGGCGCGACTTGGGCATCTGTTGGTCATGCCCGGCCTTTCGCGCAGCCTCCACGGCCTATGGCCGAAAACATGTGGATTGCGCGGGGAGATCGCCGCCTCGCCATGTGTCCGTTTGGCAACACCTGTCGAGGATTTGCATCACTTTGGCCTGATTGCGCAGCAACGCCGCGATTTGGCCATACCCTTCACCGACACAAAAAACTAATACAAGCCGTTGGGGCGCTTCGGTTTTACCTGCCGCTTAGTCCCTTCTGCCAGCCAGCCGGGAGCGACGGGCAGGACAAACGGGGACGGGGGCCCTGATAAGAAAATGGACGCGAAAACCAACCTTAAAAGCAAACTTCCGAGCCGCCACGCTACCGAAGGGCCGGAGCGTGCGCCGCACCGCTCGTTCTATTACGCGATGGGGCTCACCACCGCGCAGATCCATGCGCCGTTTGTCGGCGTTGCGACCTGCTGGAACGAGGCGGCACCCTGCAATATCTCGCTGATGCGCCAGGCGCAGGCGGTGAAGAAGGGGGTCGCTGCCGGGGGCGCCACGCCCCGCGAATTCTGTACCATTACCGTCACAGACGGCATCGCGATGGGACATGCCGGCATGAAGGCCTCGCTGCCGTCGCGCGAGGTGATTGCCGACTCGGTGGAACTCACCGTCCGGGGGCATTCCTACGACGCATTGATCGGCATCGCCGGCTGCGACAAGTCGCAACCCGGCATGATGATGGCGATGTGCCGCCTCAACGTGCCGTCGATTTACATTTACGGCGGGTCGATCCTGCCCGGCACCTTCAAGGGCCAGCCGGTCACAATCCAGGACGTCTACGAAGCGGTCGGCAAGCATTCGGTCGGCGAGATGTCGGACAGCGATCTCGACACGCTCGAGCAAAACGCCTGTCCGTCGGCCGGCGCCTGCGGTGCGCAGTTCACCGCCAACACGATGGCGACCGTATCCGAGGCGATCGGCCTTGCGCTGCCTTACTCCGCGGGCGCACCGGCGCCGTACGAGATCCGCGACAAGTTCTGCACGCTCGCCGGCGAAATGATCATCGACCTGATCGCCAATAATCTCCGTCCGCGCGACATCGTCACGCTCAAGGCGCTGGAAAACGCGGCGGCCGTCGTCGCCGCTACCGGCGGTTCGACCAATGCTGCACTGCATTTGCCGGCGATCGCGCATGAGTGCGGCATCGAATTCACGCTGTTCGACGTCGCCAAAATCTTCAAAAAGACACCATATATCGCGGATTTGAAGCCGGGCGGCCGTTATGTCGCCAAGGATATGTTCGAAGCTGGCGGCGTGCCGCTCCTGATGAAAACGCTGCTCGACCACGGTTTCCTGCACGGCGATTGCATGACCGTTACGGGACGCACGATTGCCGAGAATCTCAAAAACGTGAAGTGGAACCCGGATCAGGACGTCGTGCGTCCGGCGGACAAGCCACTGCTCGCGACCGGCGGCGTGGTCGGCCTGAAAGGCAACCTCGCGCCTGAAGGCGCGATCGTGAAGGTCGCCGGCATGAAGACGGAGAGGTTCTCCGGTCCGGCGCGCTGCTTCGACGGCGAGGAAGCCTGCTTCGAGGCGGTGAAGAACAAGACGTACAAGCACGGCGAAGTGCTGGTGATCCGCTACGAGGGACCGCGGGGCGGTCCCGGCATGCGCGAAATGCTTTCGACGACGGCCGCGCTTTACGGGCAGGGCGTCGGCGAGAAGGTCGCGCTGATTACCGACGGTCGCTTTTCCGGCGCCACGCGCGGCTTCTGCATCGGCCATGTCGGGCCGGAAGCGGCGGTCGGCGGCCCCATCGGGCTCCTGCGCGACGGCGACATCATCGAGATCGACGCGGTGAAGGGCACAATCGACGTCAAGCTTTCGGACGACGAATTGGCCAGGCGAAAGGCGCAGTGGAAGCCGCGCGAGAGCGAATACGGCTCCGGTTATATCTGGAAGTACGCACAGCAGGTCGGACCGGCGGTCAATGGCGCAGTCACCCATCCGGGCGGGGCGGGCGAAAAAAGTTGCTATGCGGACACCTGATCTCATCCTGCGCGCCGCGGTGATTTGCATCGGCCTCCTGGCCGGTCCCGCGTTTGCGTTCGACGGAAGTAAATCCATCGACGAGCCGTTGACGCCGATGGAGGCCTTTCGTGCCGGTGCCGAGGCATTGCGGAGCGGCGAGACGGCCAAGGGCATCACGTCGCTCGAATACGCTGCCGAAAAGGGACATGCTCTGGCGCAGTGGAAGCTCGGCCGGATGTATGCGGAAGGCGACGGCGTGCCGCACGACGATCTGCGCGCGTTTCAGTATTTCCGCAGCATTGCCGACAATCATGCGGAAGACAATCCGGCGACGCCGCGTTCCCGGTTCGTCGCGAACGCGTTCGTCGCGCTTGGCAATTACTACCTGGACGGCATCCCGAAGACCAAGATCAAGCGCGATCCTGAACGCGCGCGCAAAATGTTCGCCTATGCGGCGTCGTATTTTGGCGATCCGGATGCGCAGTATTACCTCGCGCGCCTCTATCTCGACGGTGTCGGCGTGCCGCGCGATCCACGGCAGGCGGCGCGCTGGCTTGGACTGTCGGCTCACAAAGGCCAATGTCAGGCGCAAGCGACGCTCGGCGCCATGCTGTTTTCCGGTGACAATGTTCCGCGTCAGGCGGCGCTCGGCCTGATGTGGCTGACGCTGGCGAAAGACAGCGCGAAACCCGACCAGGCCTGGATTAACAAGCTCTACGACAGCGCCTTCAAGCAGGCGACCGAAGACGAGCGCGCCGTGGCGTTGGTTTACCTCGAGCGTTGGCTCAAAACGCGCCGCGAATGAGCGCGTTTTTATCCGCGCGCGACCTTGCCTGAACGCCCGCGCGCGTCCCCGGTTTGGCCAAGGGCGCGCTTTTCGGGATCATGCGCTAGCGCGCTTCCAACGCCAGATCGACATAGACGGGGACGTGATCGGACGGCTTTTCCCAGCCGCGCGCATGCCGGTCGATGCCGGCGTCGACCATGCGATCGGCCGCCTGCGGCGAGAGCAGGATGTGATCGATCCGGATGCCGTCGTCCTTGGCCCAGGCCCCGGCCTGATAGTCCCAGAAGCTGTAGAGGCCGGGATCGTCGCTGGCGGCCCGGATGGCGTCGGTCAGGCCGAGGTTGCAAAGGGCGCGGAAGCGCTCCCGGGTCGGCGGCAGGAACAAGGCGTCGTTGACCCATGCTTTGGGGTTGTGCGCATCGATAGACGTCGGAATAACGTTGTAATCGCCGCAGAGTACGAACGGTTCTTCGAGTTTCAGTCGTTCATGTGAAAATGCAATAAGCCGATCCATCCATTTGAGTTTATAAGTATATTTTTCAGTATCGACGGGGTTGCCGTTGGGCAAATAGAGGCTCACCACGCGCAGCACGCCGTTTTTGGTCGATACCTGCGCTTCCAGAAAGCGCGCCTGGACGTCTTCTTTGTCACCGATAAGCCCGGGCGCTACTTCGTCGAACGGCAATTTCGACAGCAAAGCCACGCCATTGAAGGCTTTCTGGCCGTGGACGGCGACGTTGTAGCCCATGTTTTCAAAAGCGTCGCGCGGGAAAGCCTCATCGACGCACTTGATCTCCTGCAGGCAGACAACGTCCGGTGCGCGTTCGATGAGCCAGGCCCGGATATTGTCGAGCCGTTGCTTGACCGAGTTGACGTTCCAGGTGGCGATACGCATCGCGTTCAAGTCCGCTGGGTGGGACGAATAACGGCGGGTTTGGCGTGTTTACCAGCCACCGCAGGGATATGCACCCTGCGGCGTTTATATGCTAGAAGGCGGGTGTCGCGGCCCGTTTGTGGTGGAAAGCGTGGCAAATCCGCGAAATTTGGGAGGCGCCCGGTAGTGCATCGAGCAGCCTGGGCCGGAATTTATCGATGACAAAACGAAAATGGCTCTTTGGGGTGGCAGTGCTCGCCCTGATCGGCATTGTTGTGCTCGTGCGCGGCTTCTGGAGCGCAGGCGATACGGCCGCGCGGGCGCAAAATCAGGCTGTTCGCGTGGTCGGCGTCGATGTTGCCCGGGCCGAGCGTAAGCAGGTTCCCGTCAGGCTCGACGCGCTTGGAACCGTTACCCCCATCGCGAGCGTGGCGCTCAAGGCGCGGGTCGATACCAACATCGTCGGCGTGCATTTCCGCGACGGTGCTCACGTCGAAAAAGGCGAACTGCTGTTCACGCTCGACGGGCGCGCTATCGAAGCCCAGATCGCGCAGACCGAAGGCATGATTGCGCGCGACAAGGCGCAGCTTGCCGGCGCCATGCGCGACGTCAATCGCTACACCGATCTGGTTGCCAAGGGCGCGACGCCGACCGTCAATCTCGACAACGCCAAGACCCAATCGGAAGTGTTTGCGGCTGCAATCAAGGCCGACGAGGGGCTGCTGGATAACCTCAAGGTTCAACTCAGCTATTGCACCGTCACCGCACCGATTTCCGGTCGAATTAGCGCTGCTCTGGTCAAGATCGGCAATTTTGTGCGTCAGGCCGATACGGCGCCGATGGCCGTCATCAACCAGATGGCGCCGGTCTATGTCAGCTTCACCGTCCCGCAGAAAAACCTCCCCGACATCCGCCATGCGATTGCGGCCGAGAGCGCGACGATCGAGGCGACTGTGCCGGGCGAAACGAAGGCCGCTGTCGGCCAGGTCTCGATGATCGAGAACTCGGTCGATTCGACGACCGGCATGGCGACCATCCGCGCCACGATGCCTAACAAGGACGAGCTACTTTGGCCCGGCACGCTGGTGACGGCGGCGTTGACCTTGCGAACCGAGGAAGCGGTGACGGTGCCGACGAGCGCGGTGCAAATCAGCCAGACTGGCAATTTTGTTTTCGTCGTCAAGGACGGCGTCTCCAGGATCCAGAAGATCAAGGTGGAGCGTCAGGTCGGGGATGAGACGGTGGTCTCCTCGGGTCTCGGTGGCGGCGAGACCATCGTCACCGATGGCCAGTTGCTGCTGTCGGACGGCACGCACGTGAAGCCCCGCGCCGCGAAGGCTGCCGGTAGCTGAGCCATGAACATTTCCGAGACCTGCATCCGCCGCCCGGTGTTGACGACGCTGATGACGGCGTCGTTGATCGTATTCGGCGCATTTGCTTATCGGCTGCTGCCGGTGGCGGCGCTGCCGGCGGTCGATTTCCCGACCATCCAGATCACGGCGACGTTTCCGGGCGCCAGTCCTGAGACCATGGCCGCGTCGGTTGCGTCGCCGATCGAACGGCAGTTGTCGACGATCTCCGGCATTTCGTCGATGACCTCGTCGTCGTCGCTCGGATCGACGCAGATCACCATCCAGTTCGACCTCAATCGAAATATCGACGGTGCCTCGCTCGATGTGCAGACCGCCCTGGCGGTGGCGCAGCGGCGGCTGCCGGTCGAAATGACCACGCCGCCATTCTTCCGCAAGGTCAATCCAGGCGATTTCCCGGTGCTTTACGTCAGCATGCGCTCGGACACGATGCCGCTGTCGACGGTGGACGACTACGCCGAGACGGTGCTGGCGCCGACGATTTCGCAATTGCCCGGCGTCGCGCAGGTGCTGGTCTACGGAGCGCAGAAATTCGCCGTCCGCGTTCAGGTCGATCCGGCGGCTGCGGCCGCGCGCAATATTTCCCTCGACACGATTCGCGATGTGGTTGCCAAGGCAAATTCCTCGACACCCGTCGGCGTTTTGCAGGGTGACGATCAGGCCGTGACGCTGCTCGCTACCGGCGCCATCGAGCATGCCGCCGATTATCGCGACGTGATCGCCGCCTATCGTAACGGTGCGCCCATCAAGCTCAATGAGGTGGCGCGCGTCATCGACAGTGTCGAAAATGACAAGGTCGCCAGCTGGTTCAATGAATCGCGCGCCATCGTGCTGGCGATCCAGCGACAGCCGGACGCCAATACCGTTGAAGTCGTGGATATGGTGCGCGACAAGCTGCCGGCTTTGCGCGCACAGGTGCCGCCGTCGATCCAGATGGCGCCCTTGTTCGACCGTTCCACCTCCATCCGCGCGGCCGTCGCCGACGTGCAGGAAACGCTGGTGATCGCGATTTGTCTCGTGATCATGGTGATCTTCCTGTTCCTGCGCAAAGTGTCGGCGACCATCATTCCGGCACTCGCTGTGCCGGTGTCGCTCATCGGTACCTGCGCGGCGATGTATGCCTTCGGCTTCTCCATCAACAACATGACGCTGCTGGCGTTGACGCTCTCGGTCGGCTTCGTGGTCGACGACGCGATCGTGATGCTGGAGAACATCGTCCGTCATATCGAGGGCGGCATGCGCCCGTTCGAGGCGGCACTGAAGGGCTCGCGTGAAATCGGCTTCACGATCGTGTCGATCACTTTCTCGCTGATCGCGGTCTTCATCCCGGTATTGTTGATGGGCGGGATGGTCGGCCGCGTGTTCCGCGAATTCGCGGTCTCCGTCTCGGTGGCGATCATCGTATCAGGGTTCGTTTCGTTGACGCTCACGCCGATGCTGTGCGCCCGCGTTCTC
Source organism: Pseudolabrys sp. (assembly GCA_049793875.1). Classification (GTDB taxonomy): domain Bacteria; phylum Pseudomonadota; class Alphaproteobacteria; order Rhizobiales; family Xanthobacteraceae; genus Pseudolabrys. The sequence continues at coordinate 12,922 of JBARCH010000009.1, forward strand.
AAGAGCCACCATGGCGACGAGAAACAGAACTTTGTGCTGCGTGCATTCGAGCGGTTTTTCGAAGTGTTGTTGCGAAGCTACGCGTGGTCGCTCGACCGCGTGCTCAGAGCCAAATCGATCATGCTCGTGGTGACGCTCGCGACCATCGCGGGCACGATCTGGCTTTACGTCATCGCGCCTAAGGGATTCTTCCCGGCCGAGGATACCGGCTACGTGCTCGGCATCACCGAAGGCAAGACCGATATCGGTTTTCCGTCGATGACCGAGCATCAGCGTCAGGTCGCCGAGATCGTTCGCGCCGATCCGGCGGTGTCTTATGTAAATTCCACGATCGGCGGCGGTGGCCCGAACTCGGTCGGCAATACCGGCCGCATGCTGGTGGCGCTCAAGCCGCGTGACGAACGCGACAATCTTTCCACGATCCTGGCGCGCTTGCGCAAGAACGCCAACGTGATTGTGGGAATGCAGATTTTCTTCCAGCCGATCCAGAACATCAATCTGGGTGGCCGGCTTAACAAGAGCCAGTACCAGTACACTTTGCAGTCCAACGACACCGATTCTCTCTATCGCATCGCGCCGGAATTGCGTGACAAGATCGAGAAGATTCCAGGGCTGCTCGACGTCACGACCGATCTTTACATCAAGAATCCGCAGATCAAGATCGACATCGATCGTGAGAAGGCGGCGGTGTACGGCGTCAGTATCGATCAGGTGCGCCAGGAGCTCTACAACGCTTTCGGCACCCGCCAGGTCGCGACGATTTACACGCCGGCCAATGACTACCAGGTGATCCTGGAGAGCATGCCGGAGTATCGGTCGGACCCCAACGATCTCAACCGCCTCTATTTGAAAACCACCAACGGAACGACCGTGCCGCTGTCGGCGGTCACGCGCTTCATTCCCAATGTCGGTCCGCTGCAGATCAACCATCAGGGCCAGCAGCCGGCGGTGACCATTTCGTTCAATCTCGCGCCCAACTTCTCGCTCGGCCAGGCAGTCGATGCGATACAAAAGCTGGAGCGCGAGGAGAATTTGCCGGCAACGATCTCGACCGGTTTCCAGGGCACGGCGCAGGTGTTTCAGGATTCATTGCGCGGGCAGGGCATTCTGATCCTCGCGGCAATCTTCGCCGCCTATGTTGTGCTCGGTATCCTGTATGAGAGCTTCATTCATCCGATAACCATCATCTCAGGCCTGCCGTCGGCCGGTATCGGCGCCATCCTGACGTTGATGCTGTTCAGGATGGATCTGTCGGTAATCGCGATGATCGGCATCGTCATGCTGGTCGGCATCGTGAAAAAGAATGCGATCATGATGATCGACTTTACGCTCGAACGGCGCCGCGTCGGTCTTTCTGCCGAGGCGGCGATCCGTGAGGCGGCGCTGCTGCGCTTCCGGCCGATCATGATGACGACATTTGCCGCGATTTTCGGCACGCTGCCGATCGCGCTTGGTACCGGCGCCGGTGCCGAACTACGCCAACCGCTTGGCGTCGCGGTTGTCGGCGGCCTCTGCCTGTCGCAGTTGCTGACGCTCTACATCACGCCGGTGATTTATCTCTACCTCGACCGGTTCGACCGCATCCTCAAACGCCGTCTCGAGCCGCAACTCGAAGAGGTTGAGGAAGCGCCGCCTGCGGTCGCGGCGGAGTAGCCGTCACGCCCCCGAGTGGTGTCACCGCGAGTTGTTTGATGCGCTCTGGATCGGTACTCTCGGCGTTGTCATGCTACTGGCTTGCCCCGCGCAAGCCGTTCAGAGCGGCGATGCTGTGCCGTCTAAACGGGATGGCCGGGGCAAGCCCAGCTATGACAATGCACGGCGAATAATCAGGCGATTACAGAGCGAAGCTGGTGCCGCAGCCGCAGGACGCGGTGGCTTTCGGGTTCTTCACCTTGAACGACGCGCCGATCAAATCCTCGACGAAATCGATCTCGGAGCCAGCCATGAATCCGACCGAAACGGGATCGATCAGGATGGTCGCGCCGTCGCGGGCGATGACGATGTCGTCGTCGGCTTTTGCGCGCTCCATGTCGAATTTGTACTGAAAGCCCGAGCAGCCGCCGCCCTCGACGCTCACGCGCAGCATGGTGCCATCCGGCTCACGCTTGAGGATCTCGCCGATCCGCCGGGCCGCCCGTTCGCTCACCGTCACGTCTGTGCTCATCGTCGGTTTCCCAAAGGCCGCTCCAGACACGACTTTCTATTGGCAGAGCGCTTTCCTGATAGTTAAGTGCGCGGGCTGTCACCGTCAATGCGGGTAGATAATGGCCATCGAAGCCGGTTGCGAACGCGCAATTTATGCGGCCGATCCGGCCCAAAGCCGGGGCCGGCTGCATACCGAGCCGGCCAGTCCGACTCGCAACGATTTCCGGCGCGATTGCGACCGTATCATCCATTCCACCGCGTTCCGGCGCCTCGCCCATAAGACGCAGGTATTCGTCTTTCATGAGGGCGACCATTACCGCACGCGCCTGACGCACACGCTTGAAGTTGCGCAGATCGCGCGCTCGCTGGCGCGCGCGCTTGGGCTCGACGAGGATTTGAGCGAGGGACTGGCGCTCGCTCACGATCTCGGCCACCCGCCGTTCGGCCATGCGGGGGAACGCGCACTCGACGCCTGCCTCGTGGAATACGGTGGCTTCGACCACAATGCGCAGGCCTTGAGCATCGTGACTCATCTTGAACGACCGTATCCGGCTTTCGACGGTCTCAATCTCACATGGGAAACGCTGGAAGGGTTGGTCAAGCACAACGGTCCGCTAACCGACCGTTCCGGTACGCCCATCGGCCGATACGCAGAGCGCGGAGTGCCGGCAGCGATCAGCGACTACATTCAGACGCAGGATCTGGAATTGTGGAGCTTTGCCAGCGCCGAAGCGCAAGTCGCCGCGATGGCGGACGATATCGCCTATGACACCCATGACATCGATGACGGATTGCGCGCAGACCTGTTCGCGCTCGATGATATTGCGCAGGTGCCGTTTGTCGGCGGCATTCTGGCGGAGATTGATGCACAGCATGGGCGCCTCGCGGCGACGCGACGCGTGCACGAACTTTCGCGCCGGCTGATCACGCGCATGATCGAAGATGTCATTGCCGAGACGACGCGGCGTGTCGCAGCGACCAAACCCGCCTCGGCGGATGACGTGCGGCGCGGGGATGAGGCAATTGTCGGCTTCTCTGCCATGATGGAAGGGGATGCCGGCATCAAGCGCTTTCTCTATCCGCGCATGTACCACCACGCCCGTGTGGATCGGATCATGGGCGATGCGGAAAACGTCGTCCGTGACCTGTTCAGGCACTACGCACGCAAGCCGACTGATCTTCCGGTTGAGTGGGCCGACGGCATCGAACCGAGGGACGAAAGCGCGCGCATGCGGCGGATCGCCGACTTTATTGCGGGGATGACCGATCGTTACGCGCTGATCGAGCACGCGCGTTATTTTGACTCGACCCCGGAATTGCGGTGAGGAAGTGGAAGCGGCAAGGATTGTCAGCCGCCGTCAGGATGTTTCTGCGATCACGCACGCTGCGCTGGTATGAGTTGCGTTGCGGGCTTCTTCGTGGCCGTGGATGCCCCGCCTCGTTTTGGATATCGGTGCCAGTCGCGCTGCGGCGAATGGAAGGCCGGTACCACCGACGAGTATGGTGCGGTGACCAAAAGTAATGGGCATCGTCGGCTTCGGCATTGCGGTCGCGGCGGTGGCCCAATAATCCGTGGCGAATCGACGACAAACTTTGACTCCCTAACTGTTTTCCACTACCCGCAGCCCCAACATGACTGCTGTTTCTGAACCGCAACACCTGTTTGCCCTTATGCTTGCCCGCGTCCGTGCGGCGGCGGGATTGGTGCTTGGACCGGACGCCGATTTGTCGCGTGTGGTGGTCGAGCCGCCGCGTGATGCGTCACACGGTGACATGGCGACTAACGTGGCGATGGTGCTGGCGAAGGACGCTGGCAGGAAGCCGCGCGAACTGGCCGAATCTATTGCGGAAAAACTGCGCGGCGACGAGACCATCGAAAAAGTCGAGATCGCCGGGCCGGGTTTTATCAATCTTACGCTCAAGCCGAAAGTATTGGCGGAAGAGCTGCGCACTGTGCTGCGCGAGGGCGCGACTTATGGCGCGAGCGATGTTGGCAAGCGCGAGAAGGTGAACGTCGAATATGTTTCGGCGAATCCGACCGGACCAATGCATGTGGGCCATTGCCGCGGCGCCGTGTTCGGCGACGCGCTGGCGACGCTGCTTTCGTTTGCCGGCTTCGAGGTGGTCAAGGAATATTACATCAACGATGCCGGCGCGCAGGTCGATGTGCTCGCGCGCTCGGCGTTCCTTCGCTACCGCGAGGCACTGGGCGAAGATATCGGGCAAATTCCCGAGGGGCTTTATCCCGGCGATTATTTGAAGCCAGTCGGCGAGGCGCTTAAGGCCGAGTACGGCAACGCGCTTGCGGCAAAGCCGGAATTCGAGTGGCTGCCGGCGGTGCGCGCCAAGGCCATCGCGATGATGATGGAGGCGATCCGGGCCGATCTCGCCGCGCTCAATGTCCGTCAGGATGTTTTCTTTTCGGAACGCTCGTTGAATGCCGCCGGCAAGGATCAGGTTGCTGCCACGATCGACGCTCTGCGGGCAAAGGGCGAGGTCTACCAGGGGCGCTTGCCTCCACCGAAAGGCGGCGCGGCCGAGGACTGGGAGGATCGAGAGCAGACGTTATTCCGCTCGACCGATTTTGGCGACGACGTCGATCGTCCGCTGATGAAGTCGGACGGAAGTTACACGTATTTCGCGTCCGATATCGCCTACCATCGGTCGAAATACGGCCGCGGTTTCGTCCATATGATCGATGTATGGGGCGCCGATCACGGCGGCTACATCAAGCGCATGCAGGCGGCGGTGAAAGCGGTGAGCGGCGGCAAGGCCGAACTCGACGTCAAGATCGTGCAGCTCGTGAAGCTGTTGCGTGGCGGCGAGCCGGTAAAGATGTCGAAGCGGTCGGGCGAATTCGTCACGTTGCGCGAAGTGGTGGATGAGGTGGGCGTCGACGCCGTGCGCTTCATGATGCTTTACCGCAAGAATGATGCGGTGCTCGATTTCGATCTTGCCAAGGTGATCGAGCAATCACGCGACAATCCGGTGTTCTACGTCCAGTACGGCCATGCGCGCGGCGAATCGATCTTCCGCAATGCGCGCGAGGCTCTGCCGAACTTGCCGCAAACAGCGGTCGAACGCGCAGTCTTTCTGCAGGGCGCACGGCTGGAACTGCTTGTTGATGCGGCGGAACTTTCGCTGCTGCGTCGCATCGCTGCATTCCCCCGCGCGATCGAGGCTGCCGCGCTATCCCACGAGCCGCACCGGATAGCGTTCTATCTCTATGAATTGGCAAGTGAATTTCATGCGTTCTGGACGCGCGGAAAAGACTTGCCTCATTTACGCTTCATTATCCAGAATGATCCAGAAATAACCACGGCGCGCCTTGCTTTGGTGCAAGGGATTGTAACCGTGCTCGCCTCCGGGCTCGCGCTGCTTGGCGTTTCAGCGCCGGAGGAAATGAGATAACTCGCGCAAGCTTGCCGTTCCATCGCGCGTCGATTGGAAACAGGAAAAGCGGAGCGCAACGGCCGAAACCGGGGACCGAATGGCGGACGATCACAGTCAGCGAACCTTCCGCACAAACGATCCCTATAATCGTGGCGCCGCTTCCGCGGGCCCCAATGCTTCCGGCAATGACCCGCTCGCCGAACTTGCGCGCCTGATCGGGCAGACCGATCCTTTTTCGGAATTTGGCCGTGACAATTCGCGCCGTGCGCCCGCACCGCAACCGGCTCCTGTCGAGCAGCGTCCGCAACCGATGGCGCCTGCTTATGCGACGCCAGCTTACGGAGCGCCGGGGTATCATTCGCCCGCGCCGACGCAGCCTCAGGCCCCGCAGTATCAGGCGCACAATCATCAGCAGTCGTTCCCCGGCTTCGAACGGCCGGCTGCGGCAGTGCCGGGCTACGCGGGTGGAAACGATCAGTATCGTGGCGGCTACGACGATCAGGGGCATGCATCCGCGCAGCAACACGCGGGCGACTACGAAACCGATGCGTACTACGACGATCAGCAACCACTGGAAGGCGAGCAGGATTATTACGATGAAGGCCCGGCGCCGCGCCGCCGCGTCGGCATTCTGGCGATCGCCGCTATCCTGACGCTCGCCGTCATCGGTACCGCGGGCGCATTCGGCTATCGCGCGCTGTTCGGCTCGAGCGGAACGCACATGCCGCCACCCGTCATCAAGGCCGATACGGCGCCGAGCAAGATCGTTCCGTCATCCGCCAACGACCAGAAGTCGAGCGGTGGCAAGGTCATCTATGACCGTGTGGGTGATCGAGGGCAGGCCGAGAAGCTGGTGTCCCGCGAAGAGGCACCGATCGGGATCAATGACAAGCCGACGGGCGTTATTGCGCCTCCGCAGGAATCGAATGGTGCGGCGACTGCGGCAATGCAGGCTCTGGCCGGCGAGCCGAACTCGACCGAACCGAAAAGAATTCACACGATCTCCATCCGTCCGGACCAGCCCGACATGGGCTTGCCCCCGCCAGCGGCCACGACTCCATCCGCGCCGCCTCAGCCCTCGTCGTCAGTTCCGCCGCGTGTTGTAGCCCCCAGCCGCGTCGCCAGCGCGCAGCCCTCGCAGGCAGCATCCGAAGCCCTACCGCATCGGCAAGCGCCGCCGCAGCATGTCGCGCCCCCCGTCCGTCACGCCGAGGCGGCTCCGAGCAATGCGCCACTTTCGCTCAGTCCGAACGGCAATGCGGGCCTGCCACCGCCGCCATCCGTGCCACGGGCGCCAGTGCGAATTGCCTCCGCACCATCACAGGCTCAGGCCGCTCCCGCGCGCCGCGCAGCGGCGCCAGCCGGCACCGGCCGTGGCGGCTACGTACAGGTCTCGTCGCAGCGCAGCGAGGCTGACGCCGAAAATTCATTCCGCGCGCTCCAGGGTAAGTACCCGAAGCAGCTCGGCGGCCGTCAGCCGGTGATCCACAAGGCGGACCTTGGCGCCAAAGGTGTTTACTACCGCGCCTTGATCGGACCCTTCGCAAGCGCCGGCGAGGCCACAGAGCTCTGTGCCAGCCTCAAGGCTGCCGGCGGCAGCTGTCTCATCCAGAGGAATTAGCGCTCCCGCGCTTGCCCTGACGCCGGACGCACGGTAATCCGCGCCGATGACGGCGCGTGCATTCATCGTCGGTCTGGCCGGCCTAACCCTCACATCCGACGAGCGCGCTTTCATCCGCGACGCTCGTCCGTGGGGCTTTATTCTCTTCAAGAGAAATATAAATACGCCTACGCAAGTATCTGCACTTATTGCGTCATTGCGTGACGAGGCTGGCTGGAAAGCACCCGTGCTGATCGATCAGGAGGGCGGCCGCGTGCAGCGGCTTGGGCCCCCGCATTGGCCGGTCTATCCGCCAGGGGCGCGATACGGCGAACTTTATGACCGTGACCCGGAAGCCGGGTTGGCTGCTGCGCGTCTGGGCGGTCAATTGATTGCTTCGGACCTCACGCCACTCGGGATCGACGTGGATTGCCTGCCGATTGCCGACGTTCCGGTGCCAGGTGGCGATCCGGTGATCGGCGATCGGGCCTACGGCACGCAGCCCGGCAAGGTCGCAGCCATTGCCGGTGCGATTGCGCAAGGGCTGCAAAAAGGCGGCGTGTTGCCGGTGCTCAAGCATTTGCCGGGCCACGGTCGTGCGGCAGCCGACAGTCACAAGCGGCTGCCGGTGGTGGAGGCCGGCCGGGCGGAACTTGAAGCGAGCGATTTTGCCGCCTTCCGACCGCTCAATGCACTGCCCCTCGGCATGACGGCCCACGTTGTGTTTTCGGCCATAGATCCCGTCGCGCCGGCTACGACTTCGGTCACAATGGTACGCGAAGTGATTCGCGGCTTTATCGGCTTCAAAGGGCTACTGATGAGCGACGACGTATCGATGGGCGCCCTGTCGGGAACGATCGCGGAGCGGTGCCGTGCCGCATTCGCGGCGACCTGCGATGTGGTGCTCCATTGCAACGGCGACATGCGCGAGATGCGTGAGGTTGCCGCGGAGGCACCAATACTTGTGGGAGAACCTGCGCTTCGTGCCGATGCTGCTCTTGCGATGCGCAGTGAGCCGGAGCAATTTGACGTCGAGGCTGCCCGCAAGGTTTTCATGCAGATGATCGCGGGGGAGCGCGTCGGCGGCCAACGGAATTCGGATTCATGAGCCCTGAAGATTTCGAGACGACGCTCGGCGAAGATCGCGCGAGCAGCGAGCCGGCCCTGGTGGTCGATGTCGAAGGATTCGAAGGTCCGCTCGATCTTCTGCTCACGCTCGCGCGCCAGCAGAAGGTCGATCTAGCGAAAATCTCGATCCTTGCACTCGCCGACCAGTATCTCGTCTTCATCGAGGCGGCGCGGAAATTGCGGCTCGAACTCGCCGCCGACTATCTCGTGATGGCGGCATGGCTCGCTTACCTCAAATCGCGCTTGCTGCTGCCCGACAGCGGCCCTGCCGATGGACCAAGCGCCGAGGATATGGCTCTCGCGCTGGCCTATCGCTTGAAACGTCTCGAAGCGATGCGCGAAGTGGCAACCCGCTTGATGGACCGCCCGCAACTCGATCGCGATGTTTTTGGCCGCGGCGATCCGGAGCCGATTGCCGAGATCAAGCAACCGGAATGGTCGGCAACGCTCTACGATTTGCTGAGTTCCTATGCGGTGCAACGCCGGCGAACCTCGTTGTCGTTCGTGCGCGTGCGCAAGCGCACGGTCTGGTCGCTGGCCGAAGCGCGCGCCGCGCTCGAACGGATGATCGGACAAAGCGCGGACTGGACGCGCATCGATCAGTTCCTGATCGCCTACGTCGTGGAGCCGGCGCTTGCGGTCACCGCGATGGCGTCGTCGTTTGCCTCCGCGCTCGAACTGGTGCGCGAAGGCAGCGCCGAGATTCATCAGAAGCAGGCTTATGCGCCGATTTACATGCGCAAGCGTGATGGCGGCCGCAACGGAAATGACAACGCGCAGAATGTGGGCGCGCAAGGAAACGCATGAGGAGACAGTACACATGGCGAGTGTGGCCAAGAAACTCGTGATCGTGCAAAGCGACGAGTCCCCGCCCGAACCAGGCACGCGGCCTGAAGAACTTCGGCTGCTTGAGGCGCTGCTGTTCGCAGCCGCCGAGCCGGTCGACGAGGCGCTGCTTGCGCGGCAATTGCCGCAGGGCGCCGACGTGCGCGACGCGCTTGCGCGGTTGAAAGCCGAATATGCGCCGCGCGGCGTCAATCTCGTGCGCATCGGCAAGAAATGGACGTTCCGCACGGCAGCCGATTTGTCATGGCTGCTGACGAAAAAATCCGTCGAGCAGCGCAAGCTCTCGCGCGCCGCAATCGAGACGCTGGCAATCATCGCCTATCATCAGCCGGTGACGCGCGCCGAGATCGAGGAAATTCGCGGCGTCGTTACGGCTTCCGGCACGCTCGATGTGTTGCTCAAGACGGGCTGGATTCGCCCGCGGGGGCGCCGCAAGGTTCCGGGGCGGCCGATCACGTATGGAACGAACGAAGCGTTCCTGTCGCATTTCGGACTGGAAGAGGTCGGCGATCTGCCCGGTCTCGACGAATTGAAAGGCGCGGGATTGCTTGAAGGCGGCTTGCCGCCTGGCTTCTCGGTACCGATCCCTTCGGATGACAGTACGCTGCGCGACGACGAAGATCCGCTGGAACCCGGCGATCTTGATCTCGGCCTGGCCCCTCCTGCCGAGCGCAGCGAGGAGTAGGCGGCCGAAATTAAGGTAAATAACGGCGTTGGACGCGACAACGCGGCGCTTTACGCGTGCGCGAAGTCCTTGTTTTTGCCGCTTCGCAAGCCTAGTTTCAGGTCAAATCATTGGCGGGACAGTCTTAATCAAAGCCCGTCGCTGCGGAGGATTTGTCGATGGGTTCCCTGAGCATTTGGCACTGGATGATCGTCATCGTTGTGGTGCTGCTGCTGTTCGGGCGCGGCAAGATTTCCGATCTGATGGGTGACGTCGCCGGTGGCATCAAGGCCTTCAAGAAAGGCATGGCCGAGGACGACAAGCCCGCAGAGACGAAAGTCGATCCGAAGACGATCGATCATCAGGCGGCGGCCGCCGCGCCGAAGACAGAAACCGAGCGTCGCGCCGAGAGCGCACACTCCTGAGCGGTCGCTGCGGCGGCGCGTAGCTGTGATCGGCCATCAAGCTCTGGCGCGCGCGGGCCGTGGAGTCGATTAATCCATGTTCAATTTTGGTTGGGGCGAGCTCGTTCTCATCGGCATCGTCGCGCTGATCGCGATCGGGCCGAAAGAGCTGCCGACCGTGTTGCGCACGCTTGGCCAGTACATGGGCAAAATCCGAAGCATGGCCTCGGAATTCCAGGGCCAGTTTCAGGAAGCCTTGCGTGAAGCCGAAGTGGCGGATCTCAAGAAGCACGCCGACGATTTTAGCTCGGCGGTCAGCGACATCACCAATTTCGATCCGGTCGCAAGCACGCAGCACGAGCTTGAGAAGTCGCTGGAAAGCAAGCCGGAAACATCCGCGAGCGAGCCGTCGATGGCTGCCGGTGAACCGGCCGTCGAAGAAAGCGCGAGCGTCGATCCGGCGCCCACCGAGCCGGTCGCAACGGCGGCGTTGCCGGAGATTTCCGTGCCGTTGCCGGAAGCGCCTGAGCCGGTAACCGAGAAAGATTTTGCGGCATCCGAACCGAGCCCACCGAAGCCGGCGGCCGGGAGCGGGGCATGACCCACGAGGATATCGAGGCCACCAAAGCGCCCTTGATGGAGCACCTGATCGAGCTCCGCTCGCGCCTGATCAAGGCGCTGCTGGCATTCGGCGTGATGTTCGCGCTGTGCTTTTTCTTCGCGCGCGACATCTACAACATTCTGGTCTGGCCGTTCGTCTGGGTCGCGGGACCGGAAAATTCGAAATTCATCTACACCGCGCTGCTCGAATATTTCGTCACGCAGCTCAAGCTGGCGATGTTCGGCGCGGCGTTCCTGTCTTTTCCAGTGGTTGCAGCGCAGCTTTACATGTTTGTCGCACCCGGGCTTTACCGGAACGAGCGCAAGGCCTTCCTCCCTTACCTGATCGCGACGCCGTTTTTCTTCACGCTTGGCGCGGCTGTGGTCTATTTCCTCGTATTCCCGATGCTGGTGCGCTTCTCGTTGCACATGCAGCAGCCGGGCAGCGCGAACGACGCGACCATCACGCTGATGCCGAAAGTAGGCGAATATCTTTCGCTGATGATGTCGCTGGTGCTCGCCTTCGGCGCCGCGTTCCAGTTGCCGGTGATCCTGACGTTGCTCGGTCGCGTCGGTCTCATCACCTCGGCACAGCTCAGGGCCAAGCGCCGCTATTTCGTCGTCGGTGCTTTCATCATGGCTGCGGTGCTTACGCCGCCCGACGTGCTCAGCCAGATGTCGCTCGCGGTACCGCTGCTGCTCCTGTACGAGGGCTCCG
>JBARCH010000010.1:0-25597 GCA_049793875.1 Pseudolabrys sp.
ATTCCGCCGGCCGCGATGCGGCGCTGGCCCGCGGCCAGTTGCTGCACCGGCTGATGCAATCGCTGCCGGACATCCCCGCCGAACGGCGCGCCGAGGCGGCGCATGGCTATCTCGCGCGCGCTATCAAAAATCTGTCCGAGGAAACGCGCGAATCTTTTGTGAAAGGCGACGAACTCGAAATTTTGCAGAAGAACGCGCTTACGGTGCTCGAAAATTCGCAATTTCGCGCACTGTTTTCGCCCGGCAGCCGCGCCGAAGTTCCGATCGTCGGCAACCTGCCACAGGGCCGTGTCTCCGGTCAGATCGACCGCCTCGCCGTCACGCCAGAGGCCGTCTGGATCGGCGATTTCAAGACCAACCGGCCGGCGCCGCGGCGGATCGAAGACGTGCCGCCGGGCTACATCGTCCAGCTCGCGCTCTACCGTGCCGTCCTCGCAAAACTGTACCCTGACCGGCCCATCCGCGCCGCCCTGGTCTGGACGGAAGTCCCTGATCTAATGGAGCTTTCAGCGAAGGTGCTGGATGTGGCGCTGGCGCAGGTCACCACCCTGTGAGGCCGCTTGACGCTGCGGTGCGTCATTCATAGGTTTTGACCATCCTTTCCAGCGCTGAGTCGCGCTTCAATCACAACAAGAGGTGTTTCATGGCCGTCGGCAAAGTGTCGGACGCAAGCTTCGAATCGGATGTGCTGAAGGCCGCCGAACCCGTCGTGGTGGACTTCTGGGCGGAATGGTGCGGCCCGTGCCGCATGATCGGACCCGCCCTGGAAGAAATCTCCGGCTCGATGGGCGACAAGGTCAAGATCGTCAAGCTCAACGTCGACGAGAATCCGAATACCGCCGCCAAATACGGCATCATGTCGATCCCGACGCTGATGCTGTTCAAGAACGGCGAGATCGCCTCGCGTCAGGTTGGCGCGGCGCCGAGGCAGAAATTGGAACAGTGGATCAGCGGCTCGGTCTGACGCCGCACCGGCTCACAAAATATCCTTGCGACGGCCGGCTCAAAGCCGGCCGTTTGCATTTCAGGCGGGCAACGTGCCGTTCTCGCGCAGCACGTCACCAGCAAGATAAAGCGAGCCGGTGATGAGAATGCGCGGCGGCGGATCGAGATCGAGCTTGCGCACGGCGTCGAACGCCTGATCGAGATTGTCGCGGCTCGTTGCCGTCAGGCCGATAGCGCGCGCGGCATCGGCCACCGTCTCCGCGGGCAATCCTTTTTCCGCCTGCGGCACCGGCACCGCGATCAGCCTGCGCGCAAGACCGGTGAAATTGCGCAGGAAACCCGAGCAATCCTTGGTCGCCAGCATGCCGGCGATAATCACCAGCGGACGCGACACGCGTTCCTCGAGATCGGCGAGTGCCGCCGCAATCGCGCGTCCACCATCCGGATTGTGGCCTCCGTCCAGCCACACCTCGCTGCCGGGAGGAGCGAGATCGACAAGCCTGCCGACCGCAAGTCGCTGCATGCGCGCGGGCCATTCGGCTTTCACGATCCCTGCCTCATAGGCCGAAGGCGGAATCCGGATCGACTTCAACGTGCGCAATGTCGCGATGGCGACGCCCGCGTTTTCGAACTGATGACGGCCGTAAAGCTTCGGCGCCGGCAGATCGAGCAAGCCTGTGTCGTCCTGATAGACCAGCCGGCCGCGCTCTTCGGTGGCGGTCCAGTCCTCGCCGGCAACCTTAAGCGGTGCATGCCATCGCGCCGCCTGCCGTTCGATGACCGCAAGCGCCTCACGCGGCTGAGCGGCAACAATCACCGGCACGCCTGGCTTGATGATACCCGCTTTTTCACCGGCGATTTTTTCAAGCGTATCGCCAAGGAAATCGATGTGATCGATCGCAACCGGTGTGATGACGCTGGCAAGCGGCGCATCGACGACATTGGTTGCATCGAGCCGGCCGCCAAGGCCCACTTCCATTACCAGGACGTCTGCGGGGTGGCGCGCAAAGAGCATCATGCCGACCGCCGTGGTGATCTCGAACACCGTTATCGGCGCGTCGGCATTGACTCGCTCGCATTCCTCCAGCGTTGCGGAAAGCTCCGCATCGGAAACCAGCGCGCCCTCGCCTTTCGCTGCCAGACGAAAGCGCTCGTTGAAACGCACCAGATGCGGCGACGTATAGGTATGCACCCGCTGGCCTGCCGCCTCCAGGATTGCGCGCAGGAACGCAACCGTCGAGCCCTTGCCATTTGTGCCGGCGACATGAATCACCGGCGGCAGCTTGCGTTCGGGATTGCCGAGCGCAGCCAGCAGCCGCTGCATGCGATCCAGCGACAGATCGATGCGCTTGGGATGCAGCGCGGTCAGGCGCGTGACGATGGAATCGACTGGGTTCATGACACAGGAACAGGCACGGCGATGACAAACATCACGCGTGCGCTGGAACCGGCAACTGCGGCAGCGGCTGGTCGGCGGTCGCAGGCGCCTTGGTCAGCAGCCGGCAAAGATCGGCCAGCGTCGCGCGCAATTTGTGCCGATGCACGACCAGATCCACCATGCCGTGCTCGGCGAGGTATTCCGCGCGCTGGAAGCCCGCCGGCAATTTTTCGCGGATTGTCTGCTCGATGACACGCGGGCCGGCAAAGCCGATCAGGGCGCCCGGTTCCGCGATATGAACGTCGCCGAGCATGCCGTACGACGCCGTCACGCCACCGGTGGTCGGATTGGTCAGCACGACGATATAGGGCTTTCTGGCTTCACGCAGCATTTGCACCGCCACCGTCGTGCGCGGCAACTGCATGAGCGAGAGAATTCCTTCCTGCATACGCGCACCGCCGGACGCCGCGAACATGATGAACGGTGTCTGGCGTTTCACCGCCGTCTCCAGACCGGCCACGACGGCTTCGCCTGCCGCCATGCCGAGCGAGCCGCCCATGAAATCGAAATCCTGCACCGCGGCAGTAACGGTCAATCCTTCGAGCCGGCCGATGCCGACTTTGACTGCGTCCTGCATACCGGTTTTGGTGCGCGCGTCTTTCAGCCGATCGACGTAACGCCGCTCGTCACGAAAGCGCAGCGGATCGACCGGCACTTCCGGCAGCGCCACGTCCTCGAACTCGCCGTTATCGAACAGCGACTTCAGCCGTACCGAGGCGCTGATGCGCATGTGATAGTTCGAACTCGGGATGACGAACTGGTTCGCTTCCACGTCCTTGTAGAAGACGAGCTGGCCGGTCTCGGGACATTTGATCCAGAGATTTTCCGGCACCTCGCGGCGCAGGAAGCTGCGAATCTTCGGCCTGACGACGTTGGAAATCCAGTTCATGACTCGCCTATATAGGCACGATTCGACGCCATTATAACGGATGGCATGGGCGAATGGTTATTCCACCGCTGCCCGATGGGCGGCGCGCACGCCCTGCGCCAGCGAAGCCACGAGGTCGGTCACCGCCCTGACGGTGGCGCCGGTCGCCTTGCCGTTGCCGTCGAGGCTTGCGCGGAGCGCATCCACCAGGGCCGAGCCGACAACCACACCGTCGCTGCCTTCCGCAATGGCGCGAGCATTCGCCGCGGACTTGACGCCGAAACCGACCGCGACCGGCAGATTCGTGTGCCGCTTGATGCGCGCGACCGCGGTCGTAACCTTGGCCGCGTCGGGAGCCGCCGAGCCTGTGATACCGGTGATCGAGACGTAATAAACGAAACCCGATGTGTTGTTCAGCACCGCCGGCAGCCGCTTGTCATCGGTGGTCGGCGTCGCGAGGCGGATGAAATTGAGGCCCGCCTTCAGCGCGGGCAAACACAGTTCCTCGTCTTCTTCCGGCGGCAAGTCGACAACGATCAGGCCATCGATGCCGGCCGATTTCGCGTCGGCGAGAAATTTATCGACACCATAAATGTAGATCGGATTGTAGTAGCCCATCAGCACGATCGGCGTCGCGTCGTCGTCCTTGCGGAATTCGCGGACCAGCGACAGCGTCTTCTTCATATTCTGACCGCTCTTGAGCGCACGCACGCCCGCCGCCTGGATCGCGGGACCATCGGCCATCGGATCGGTAAACGGCATGCCGAGCTCGATGACGTCGGCGCCGGCTTTCGGCAACGCCTTGGCGATGGCGAGCGCCGTGTCGTAATCGGGATCGCCCGCCATGGTGAAGGTCACCAGCGCCGCGCGGCCTTCGCGCTTGAGATCGGCGAAGCGTTTGTCGATGCGGGTCGCGCTCATTTCGCCTTGCGCTCCAGATAGGCCGCGACCGAATCGAGATCCTTGTCGCCGCGCCCGGAGAGATTGAGCACCATCAGATGGTCTCTGGGCTTCTGCGGGGCAAGTTCCAGAACGCGCGCAAGGGCGTGCGCGGGCTCGAGCGCCGGAATGATGCCTTCGAGCTTGCTGCAAAGCTGAAATGCGGCCACCGCTTCGTCGTCGGTCGCCGACAGGAATTTCACACGGCCCATGTCGTTGAGCCAGGCGTGCTCGGGCCCGATGCCGGGATAATCGAGGCCTGCGGAAATCGAATGCGCTTCGTCGATCTGGCCGTCGGCATTCATCAGCAGATACGTACGGTTTCCATGCAACACGCCCGGCCTGCCGCCGGCGATGGATGCTGCGTGCTGGCCGCTCCTGATCCCGTGTCCCGCCGCTTCCACGCCGTAAATCTCGATCGAGCGATCGTCGAGGAAAGGGTGAAAAAGCCCCATGGCATTGGAGCCGCCACCGATGCAGGCGATCAGCGAATCCGGCAGGCGGCCTTCCGCGGCTTGCATTTGCTCGCGCGTTTCGCGGCCGATGATGCACTGAAAATCGCGCACCATCGACGGATAAGGATGCGGTCCGGCAACGGTGCCGATGCAATAGAAAGTATCGGAAACGTTGGTGACCCAGTCGCGCAGCGCTTCGTTCATCGCGTCTTTAAGCGTCCTGGAACCGGATTCGACAGCACGAACCTCGGCGCCGAGCATCTTCATTCTCAGCACGTTCGGCTTCTGCCGCTCGACGTCGACCGCGCCCATATAAACAATGCACGGCAGGCCGAACTTCGCGCACAGCGTCGCGGTGGCGACGCCATGCATACCGGCGCCCGTTTCCGCGATGATGCGCGTCTTGCCCATGCGCCTTGCCAGCATGATCTGGCCGAGCACATTGTTCACTTTGTGCGCGCCGGTGTGGTTGAGCTCCTCGCGCTTGAAATAGATTTTTGCGCCGCTGGAGCCGGAGGCCGTCTGTCTCAAATGCTGCGTGAGACGTTCCGCGAAATAAAGCGGCGACGGACGCCCGACATAGGTAGCGAGATAACCGTCCATCTCACGCTGGAACGCGGGGTCGGCTTTCGCTTCGCCATAGGCTTTTTCCAGGTCGAGAATCAGCGGCATCAGCGTCTCGGCGACAAAACGCCCGCCATAGATGCCGAAGTGCCCGCGGTCGTCCGGGCCGGTGCGGAATGAATTGGGCTGCTGCACGGTCATGTTTCGCTCACCAGCGTCCGTGCGTCCGACGCCGCGCGGGCGGCGCGGATGAAGGCGCGGATCTTGTCGAGATCTTTCTCGCCGGGCGCGCGCTCCACGCCCGACGATACATCGACGGCCGGCGCGCGCGTAATACGCAGCGCCTCCGCGACATTGCCGGCATCGAGTCCGCCGGAGAGCATGAACGGAATTTCCGTTTCGACATTCTTGAGCAGCGTCCAGTCGAACGGTTTGCCGAGCCCGCCCGGCCGCGTCGCGTCCTGTGGCGCGCGCGCATCGAACAACAGCTTGTCGGCGGATTTGGCGTAACGCTGGATCGCCGGCAGATCGGCGCGCGTCTCGATCGGCAACGCCTTCATCACCGGCAGGCCGAAGCGTCCCCGTATCGCCAAGAGCCGTTCCGGCGTCTCGCTGCCGTGCAGTTGCAGCATGTCGGGCTTCAGCGCCTCGACAATGCCATGCAGCAATGCGTCGTCGGCATCGACGGTGAGCGCGACCTTGCCGACGCGACCCTTCACGCGCTGGCCAAGAAGGCGCGCGGCCTCGAGGCCGAGATTGCGCGGGCTCGGCAGAAAGAACACGAAGCCGACGAGGTCCGCGCCCGATTCCAGCGCGACGTCGAGCGCTTCGGGGGTCTTGAGGCCGCAGATTTTGACCAGCACTGACATGACGAGGCGGGTTCTAGCCGCTTCTCCGGCCGCCCGCAAAGGCGAACGGAACCCTCACCGGATCGGCGGCGGAATGACCAGCGGCGGGTTCGGCTCGGAAGCCCGTGGCGCCGGCTCGCTGGCCGCGAAGCGCCGGCGCATGGCGTCCATTTCCTCGTGCAGTTGCCGCGCTTCGGCATCGAGCCTGCGGGCCGCCCGGCGGTAGCGGCGCTGGCCGAGCCAGGCGGCAATGCCGCCTACGATCACGCCGAAGATCAGCAGCACGAAGACGACGACGAACAGCGGCAATGTCACCGCATAGGCCGGGTTCGTCGCGCTGAACGGATCGAAGGAGACGGTGACCGTCTGCCGGTTTGCCACCGCGAAGGCGACGATGATCACCACCAGCGGAACCAGAATCAGCGCGGTGACGATTTTGCGCAGCACCGTTGATCCCTCTCCAAAGCAGGTGGCCCGGCCGTAGTCGCGTACAGCGATGCCGTCCTGCGGACGGCTATGCCGGCCACGACAATAGCACTCCGGTTCGATGTGCCGGAAGCGGCTAGGCGCCGCCGTTCTTGTTCAGCCGCTCGCGCATTTCCTTGCCGGTCTTGAAGAACGGCACGGATTTCTGGTCGACCGAAACATGCGCGCCGGTGCGCGGGTTGCGGCCGGTGCGGGCGGGACGGTGCTTGACCGAAAATGCGCCGAAGCCACGCAACTCGACGCGGTCGCCCTTGGCCATGGCGGCAGTGATCTCGCCGAGGATCGCGTTGACGATGTTCTCGACGTCGCGCTGATAGAGATGTGGATTCTGGGTGGCGATGTGCTGAACCAGTTCAGATTTGATCATGGACGCCAGCCCTCAGTTGGAGGCTGGAGGGTGCCAAAGCGCCAAAAGTCCGTCAAGGTTGAGTCGCTCGACAGTTTGCACCGCACTCCATTCCTCGAACCGGTGCGCCACCGCCTTCAACCCCACAGCTTCGAACATCCAGGCAGCGACGTGCAGGAACGACAAGTCGCTGAAGCGCGGCTCGAGCGAATAGTCGCGAACCGGCGTATTGGCCGGGATTTTTTTTGCGCTTTCGAGCCATGCCAAGGCGGTTTTCTCGTTGCCGAGCCCGTCGATCAGCTTGAGGCCGATCGCCTGCCGGCCCGTGAAAACGCGGCCATCGACAACGCGTGCAAGCTCGGCGTCATCCATGTGCCGGCGATCTTTCACCAGGCCCTGAAACCAGGCGTAGGAATCCTTCACGATGGCTTCGATGGCGGCACGCGCTTCGGGGCTGGTGGGCTCGAAGCCATTGGGTGCGGCCTTGAGCGGGGAGGATTTGATCTCCTCCATCTTGATGCCGACGGTCTTCATGATCTCGGCGAAGTTCGGAAACTGAAACAGCACGCCGATCGAACCGACCAGCGAGGTGTCCCGCGCGACGATGTGATCGGCCGACATGGCGGCGATGTAGGCGCCCGACGCGGCAAGGCCGTCGACCACAACCACCATCGGCTTCTTCGCCTGCAGCGCCCGTAACGACTCGAAAAGCTCCTGCGAGCCTGCGGTCGTGCCGCCGGGGCTGTCGACGTGGACGATCACGGCGCGCGCATGCGACTTCGCCAGCTTCTCAAGCGCCTCGACGCGATCCTGATTGCCGCGGATGAGGCCCTGGATCTTGATGCGTGCGATGTAGTTGCTGCCGCTCTCAGCCATCAGTCCCGTGCGCGGCGCCAGCATGGCACCCCCGCCCACGACGGCGATTATTGCGACGACGATCGCGCTCACGCGCCAGAAGGTAAGTTTGCGCCGCATGCGGCGGCGATCGACGATGGTATCGGCATCGAGCGACATGATCTTGCGCTCCTGTTGATTCTCGCCGGACTGACGTTCTGCTTATCGGCGCAGCGTTAACCCGAGACGAATACAAACGAATCAAATGATGTCGAAATATAGGTCCGGGCCCGGCAGCACCACAATCGCGGTGTGCCGGGCTCGGAGTTTGTAACGCAGTAACGCTTATTCTTCTTCCGCCTTTTCCTTCTCGGTGCGCTGCTTGAGCGCGGTGCCGAGAATGTCGCCCAGCGTGGCGCCCGAGTCGGACGAGCCGTATTGCGCGATGGCTTCCTTCTCTTCGGCAACTTCCAGCGCCTTGATCGACACCGTGAGCTTGTGGGTCTTGCGGTCGAACAAGGTGACGCGGGCGTCGAACTTCTGCCCGACCTGGAAGCGGTCGGTACGCTGGTCGCCACGATCGCGCGCGAGATCGCCGCGCTTGATGTAGGCGTTCAGCTCGGTGCCGACGATGCTGACCTCGAGGCCGTTTTCTTCGATCTTCGTGACCTCACACGTCACCACCGAACCCTTCTTGAGTTCGCTGGCCGTGCCGGACACCATCGGATCGCCCGCGAGCTGCTTGACGCCGAGCGAGATGCGCTCCTTCTCGACATCGACGTCGAGAACCTGCGCCTTCACCATGTCGCCCTTCTTGTATTCCTCGATGACCTGCTCGCCCGGACGCTTCCAGTCGAGATCGGAGAGATGGACCATGCCGTCCACGTCGCCGTCGAGGCCGAGGAACAGGCCGAACTCGGTCTTGTTCTTGACTTCGCCTTCGACCGTCGAGCCGGGCGGATATTTCTCGACGAACACTTCCCACGGATTGCGCATGGTCTGCTTGAGACCGAGCGAGATGCGGCGCTTGACCGGATCGACTTCGAGCACCTGCACTTCGACTTCCTGCGACGTCGAAACGATCTTGCCGGGATGAACGTTCTTCTTGGTCCACGACATTTCCGAAACGTGGATCAATCCCTCGATGCCCGGCTCCAGTTCGACGAACGCGCCGTAGTCGGTGATGTTGGTCACGCGGCCTTTGAAACGCGCGCCGACCGGGAATTTTCCTTCGATGCCCTGCCACGGATCGTCGAGCAATTGCTTCATGCCAAGCGAGATACGGTGCGTCTCGTGATTGATCTTGATGATCTTCACTTTCACCGACTGGCCGATATTGAGCACTTCGGTCGGATGATTGACCCTGCGCCACGCGATGTCCGTGACGTGCAGCAAGCCATCGATGCCGCCGAGATCGACGAACGCGCCGTAGTCGGTGATGTTCTTGACCACGCCGTCGATGACCTGGCCTTCTTCGAGATTCTGCACCAGCTCCTGACGCTGCTCGGCGCGCGTTTCTTCCAGCACGGTGCGGCGGGAGACGACGATGTTGCCGCGCCGGCGATCCATTTTCAGAATCTGGAACGGTTGCGGCACGTGCATCAGCGGCGTGACATCGCGGATCGGGCGAATGTCGACCTGCGAGCGCGGCAGGAATGCTACTGCGCCGTCGAGATCGACGGTGAAGCCGCCCTTGACCTGATTGAAGATGACGCCGGAAACTTTCTCGTTGCCCTGGAACGCCTTCTCGAGCTTGCCCCAGCTTTCCTCGCGCCGCGCCTTGTCGCGTGACAGCACCGCTTCACCGAGCGCGTTCTCGACGCGCTCCAGATAGACCTCGACGGTGTCGCCGATCTTGATGTCCGATTGGCGGCCCGGCGCAGCGAACTCGCGCAACGCAACACGGCCTTCGGTTTTGGCGCCGACGTCGATGACGGCCATTTCCTTTTCGATGCCGACGACCTTGCCCTTGACGACAGTCCCCTCGAGCGGGCTGCCTTGGGTAAAGGACTCTTCGAGCATCTTGGCGAAGTCTTCACGCGAGGGTGCAGCAGCGGTGGCCATGTAATCTCCTGTAAGCGGGCGCCGGCGGGTTTGAATGGCGTTCGAAAAGCGCGGGCCGAAGATCCCGCAGACCAACGGCAGCCCCCGGAATCCCGGATGGCCGGCGCGAAAACCGTGCTTTTTGAACGATGGTTCGACAGGCGCGCTTCACGTAGAGGCCGAGCGGGGCTTTGTCCTCCAACATCGAGAGGCGGTTAACCGCGCCCTCGGCCCGCTCGGACGGCCTCGACGATGTCGATGGCGGCCCGGATGGCCGCGTCTATACCCAAATGGGTGGTATCCAGCAAGTGCGCGTCCGGGGCCGGCTTCAAGGGCGCCGTAGCCCGGTTCTGGTCCCGTTCGTCGCGCCTTTTTATGTCGGCCAGCACCGCCGTCTCGTCGATTTTCTGGCCTTGTGCCTGATATTCGGCCGCCCGCCGGCGAGCCCGCGCCTCCGGCTCTGCCGTCACATAGATTTTCACATCGGCATCCGGGCAAATGACCGTCCCGATATCGCGCCCATCAAGCACCGCCCCGGGCGTCTTGGCGGCGAAGCCGCGCTGGAAATCGACCAGCACCGCCCGCAGTTCCGGAATCGCGGAAACGATCGAGGCGGCCTCACCGACCGCCGGCGTCTTGAGAATCGCTTCGTCGAAACGCGAGGGATCGAGCGCTCGTGCGGCCCCAACCGCAGCGGCCGGATCGTCGGGGCGGCCGCCGTCATCGAGAACGGCCTTGGCCACCGCGCGATAGATCAGCCCGGTGTCGAGGTGCCGCAAGCCGTAATGCGCGGCGAGCCGTTTTCCGAGCGTGCCCTTGCCGGACGCCGCCGGCCCATCGATAGCGATGATCATGTGATATCCGCGCCGAGGGAGCGCATCAGGCCGGTGAAGTCGGGGAAGCTGGTGGCGATGAAGGCGCCGTCATCGATCTGCACGGGATTTTCGCTCGCCAGCCCCATCATCAATGCCGACATGGCGATGCGGTGATCCATGTGCGTGGTGACAAGGCCTCCGCCGGCAGGCCGTCCCTTGCCGTTGACGATGAGATCGTCGCCGTCGATTTCCACGTCGACGCCATTCACACGCAGCATATCGGCAGTAGCAGCAAGGCGATCGGATTCCTTCACGCGCAATTCCTTCAAGCCGCGCATGCGCGTTGCGCCTTCCGCGAACGACGCGATCACCGCGAGGATCGGATATTCATCGATCATCGACGGAGCGCGCTCCGGCGGCACCTCGACGGCACGCAATTGCGAAGCGGTCACGCGCAGATCGGCGACTTCTTCGCCGCCATCATCGCGCGTCGCCAGCGTCTCGATGGTCGCGCCCATCTCGCGCAGCGTCGTCAGCAAGCCGGTGCGCAGCGAATTGGTCATCACGGCATCGAAGGTGACGTCCGAGCCCGGCACGATCAGCGCCGCCGCGATCGGAAACGCCGCCGAGGATGGATCGGCCGGCACGGCAACGGGCGCCGGTTCAAGCTCCGGCTGGCCGTGCAAGGTGATCCGGCGGCCGTGATCGCCGTGTGGTTTGCTGATCACCTTGGCGCCGAAGTGCTTGAGCATGCGCTCGGTGTGATCGCGCGTGGCTTCGGATTCGATCACCGTTGTTTCGCCCGGTGCCGACAAACCCGCCAGCAGTACCGCCGATTTCAATTGCGCGGACGGCACCGGGGATTCGTAGATGATGGGGATCGGGTTTACGGCGCCATGCAGCATGATTGGCAACAGCCCGCCCTCGGCCGCTTCGACCACGCGCGCGCCCATTTTCGTCAGCGGATCGAGAATCCGCCGCATCGGCCGCTTGCGCAGCGAAGCATCGCCATCGAAAACCGCCGAAATCGGCGAGCCGGCAACCGCCCCGAACGCGAGCCGGCAACCAGTACCTGAATTGCCGAAATCGAGCACACCGGCAGGCGAGCGGAACCCGCCGACGCCGACGCCATGAATGCGCCAGGCGCCGTCGCCGGTGCGCTCCACCCTGGCCCCAAGTGCCCGCATGGCATCCGCCGTATGGAGTACGTCCTCTCCCTCGAGCAGGCCGCTGATGGTGGTTTCACCGACCGTCAGCGCGGCAAGGATCAACGCCCGGTGCGAGATCGATTTGTCACCCGGCACGCGGATGCGACCGTGAAGCGGGCCGCCGCGGCGGGCTGTGAGCGGCGATGGGACAGTGCTGTTCACCGGTCGATATCCTTAAAATATGCGCCGTCCTACCATGCGTTCGTGCGCTGCGTCATCCTGCCGAGCGGCACCGATCCCACCCGGTCCTATTGACAGCGGCTTCGCAACTAGCCAAGTGAAACACCGATTTCTTGATCTTTCCGAGGAACCCAGTCTGTGGCGAAACCAGAGCTCGGCACCAAACGTGTCTGTCCCGAGACAGGCCGCAAGTTTTACGACCTCAACAAGACGCCCGTGATCTCGCCCTACACCGGCAAAGTCGTGCCGATCGTGGTCGCGCCCGTGCGCGCCAAGGCCGAACCGGCACCCGTTGCACGGCCCGCACCAGTGGCAGAGCCGATCGTGCCGGAGAGTGCAGACGCGGAATTCGTTTCGCTCGAGGACGCCGAGGCCGAGCAGCAGGGCAAGAAGCCGGCCGTTGCCGGAGCCGAGGGTGTCGCGGCGGTCGAGGGCGAAGAAGAAGTCGAAATCGACGAGCCGATGGACGCCTTCATCGAAGAGCAGGAAGAAGGCGACCCCGATGTGACCGATATCATCGGCGACGGCATCGAGAAGGAAGAAGAAACCTGATTTCCGGAATCGGGCGTCAGGAGTCAGGTCGTTTATCCTGGCTGTCGATGCTTGATCCGATGGGGCCATAGCTCAGCTGGGAGAGCGCCTGCATGGCATGCAGGAGGTCGGCGGTTCGATCCCGCCTGGCTCCACCAACCTTCGCCGCGCCGCGGTTGATTGTCGGTAAGCTTGAACGAAGCCGCCCAGTGGGGCGGCTTTTTGTTTTTGCGCAGGATGCTGACAGGCCGTATCGCGGCATTGCATGATAGCCCGGTCCTGGAGGGATCTCATGCAAGGCAAGATCGCGCTCGAAGAACATTTCGCTATCGAAGCAACACTCGGCGACTCGCAGGTTTTCGGCCAGGACGTGTGGCCGGAACTGCGTCACCGCCTGCTCGACATTCAGGATACGCGGCTGCGCATGATGGATGCGCATGGCGTTGGCATGATGATCCTGTCGCTGAACGCCCCGGCGGTGCAGGCGATCCACGACACCAAACGGGCCATCGCGGTCGCGCGCGAGGCCAACGACATCCTGGCCGGCGAAACGCGCAAGCGCCCTGACCGCTTTGCCGCGTTCGCCGCGCTGCCGATGCAGGACCCGGAAGCCGCCATCGCCGAACTCGAGCGTTGCGTCAAGCAGTTCGGATTTTGTGGCGCGCTGGTCAATGGTTTCTCGCAGATCGAAAAGCCCGATAGCGCGGTCTATTACGACGCGCCCCAATACCGCCCGTTCTGGCGCGTCGTCGAAGCGCTCGACGTTCCGTTCTATCTGCATCCGCGCAACCCGCTGCCGAGCCGCACGCAAATTTACGAAGGGCATCCTTGGCTGCTTGGCCCGAACTGGGCGTTCAACGCTGAAACCGCCGTGCACGCGCTGCGGCTGATCGGCAGCGGCCTGTTCGACGAATGCCCGAAGCTGAAGATC
The DNA here is from genome assembly GCA_049793875.1 of Pseudolabrys sp. Taxonomy (GTDB): domain Bacteria; phylum Pseudomonadota; class Alphaproteobacteria; order Rhizobiales; family Xanthobacteraceae; genus Pseudolabrys. The sequence goes on from JBARCH010000010.1 coordinate 13,432, forward strand.
GTCCTCGGCCATCTCGGCGAAGGCATCCCGGTGCAGCTATGGCGGATCGATAACCGCAACAGCTGGATGAAAGCGCCGCATAAATACGCCGCCAAGAAAAGCGTCGCGGATTATTTCCGCGCCCACTTCTACCTGACGACGTCCGGTAATTTCTCGACGCACGCGCTCAACAACGCCGTCGCCGAAATGGGCGCCGACCGCGTCATGTTCTCCGTGGACTGGCCGTTCGAGGGCGTGGCCGAAGGCACGGCGTGGTTCGACAAAGCTGCGATCGGCGAGGCTGACAGGATGAAGATCGGCCGCACCAACGCGATCAAGCTGTTCAAGCTGAAAGCAGACTAGTAGCCGGCCACCAGCGCGCTGATTCACGAATGCCTGGCCATAGATGCAAGCTTGATGGCGGCAAGATAGCTGGCAGCGCCAGCCGCGCGTTTTTTGCGCGAGCTTTAAGTATTGATTATGCTTTTACGTCTAAGTCCGGCGCCCACTATGTCCGAGCAACGCCGGTCAATCCGCATCGCGCCCAAGAGCCGAGCCGCGCAGATCGGAAAGATTCTGCTTGGCCCAAGAGCGATGGCGATCGACTGCCACGTCGTCGACCTGTCGGCGAGCGGCGCCTGTCTTGAATTATCGCAAATGCCTGTCTTTCCGGAGCGGTTCGAATTCATCCATGGCGGGGTTCGGAAGTTCTGCCGTCTGGCCTGGCAGCGCCGCTTCCGCATTGGAATCAAGTACGAAGCGACAATGCAGAAGTCCATGATCGACGGCGGTCTAAGCCGGACGACAACCAATTTCAGCCGGCTTTCGCGAACCAGACGCTAAGTCGCGTGGCGGCCTTTTCCATTTCAACCCGACCGCGCAATGCCGCCTGCTGCACGTCGCTGCGTTCGCGGCACGGCAATATTTCAAAGCGACCGAAGAGCGGACGTTGGCCAAGCGCAGCTCTCCAACTCGATTAATGCGCGTGCGGCCTAGTTGGCCTTCTTCTTGAGTTGCGCCATCGCCTCGCTGCCCCACACCGGCTCATACGACCCATTGCCCCAGGCGATCGGCCGATAGAACGTATGGATGCCGAAGCGCGCCAGTTTATGCATTTCGCGCGTCCAGTACGGATGCACATAGACCGCGTGGTAATGCGTCGACTTCGCCACGGCCGGAACGTAGAGCTTGCCGTCGAGCGTCTGCCTGGCGATGCGATTGGCGCGTGCCCACGCACCGCGTTCGTTGATGACCTTGCGCTTGCCATCGCAGGCGAAGGTGAACTGGCAGGCGAGATGCCGGTTGGCGTTCTGATAGATGACCGCACAAACATCCTTGGGATAGAAGCCGGAGAACACACGGTTTATCACGACCTGGGCGACGGCTTCCTGGCCACGCACCGGTTCGCTCCGCGATTCAAAATAGATAGCGCGTGAAAGGCAGCGCTCCGCCTTCGCGTAACCCTTGTCGTCGAGATGCAGCAGTTGCGCCGGCGACGGCGGCGGCGCACCCGGCGCCGCCCGCGGAAGCGGCACTTCACCAATCGGAATCAGGCCGACAGCCGGCAGGCTCGGCAGCGCAGACGGTACCGGCGCGGAAGCGAGAGTCGTTTCGGGTGCCGGGATGGGGCCAGCCTCGGCTGTGGCAACCTGAACCCGCTCCGCCGGCGCCACGATCGGAGTGGCGGCTTTCGGCATCGGGTATTCCTGTGCCATGGCGTCGAGCGATTCGAACTTTATCTGCGTCGCCCGTGGCTGCTCCATCGCCAGTTCGACGGCATCCTGATCGCGCAGGTCGGCAAGTTCGTCGATCGGCCGTGGGCTCCGTGAGGACGACGCACCGGAAGAAAATCCGACCGGGATGCGAACGGCAACCGCAACGTCGGAAGCGCCGCGTATCATGCGATGGATTTCGGATGTGATCGTATCGGGTAGCGCCGCGATTTTTTCACGATTGTTCTGCCAGAGCTCGGCGGCGTTTTCAGCGGAGCGCACACCGGCGATATCGAGCATGCTCAGCGTCAGCGCGGCGACCGCGAACGTAATGCAGACGCGCTTCGCGGCACGAAAAACCTTTTCTTCAATCGTGAGTTCGAACAGCGCGCTCGAATCAATCTGGTGCGTCAACAATTGCCAGCTCCCCCGATATCGCGGATCGGTTTAATTCCGACTTGCGAGGACCTTATCGGGAACGACGCGCACGAGTCGCTTGCGTCGAAGTTTTTGAGCAATCAAGGCAAATGCAAATGATTAATTTAACGATTGCCGCGCAGGCGTTTTCTGCGCTTCCTGTCTTAACGATAGTCAGCGCATGCGGAAGTGTTCGACCGCATCCTTTTTCCAGACCAATCCATTGCCCAGCCGCTTTGACGGCACCGCGTGTCCGTCGACGATCGCAAGCGGCTCTTCCACGAGCACGTTCGCCCAATCGACGTATTCGAGGAAATGGCAGGTCGGCGTCGCCGCCAGCAAATGCGCGCTGACTTCGGGAAACAGGTGCGACGACATCTTGATACGGTTAACGTCAGCCAGCGCGGCGGCGGTACGCCAGCCGGTGACGCCGCCAATGCGCTCGAGGTCGGGCATCACATAGTCTGCGGCCTTGTGCTCGAGCGCCGTCGCCATGCCGGCGGGAAGCGAAAAGTTCTCGCCAAGCTGCACCGGCATTTTCAGTTCGCGCGCCAGTCGCGCAGCGCCGGCGTAATCGTCGTGACGAATCGGCTCCTCGAACCAGTAGATATTTTCCGCATCGAGCGCGCGGCCGCGCGTCAGCGCCTCATCGAGATCGAGCATTTGGTTGTAATCGACCATCAACAAAACAGTCTCGCCGATGCGCCTGCGCACGGCGTGGACGGCGGCAAGGTCTTCCTTCAACGTCGGATAGCCGAGCCGCAGCTTCAACGCCTTGAAGCCCCCCGCGAGCAGCTTCTCGGCCTCGTCGGCGAGTGGCCCCGTATCCATCAGTCCGAGCCCGCAACTGTTGTAGGCGGGAATCGGCCGCGGTTCGGCGCCGATGAAGGTCGCCAGCGGAACGCCGGCGGCAACCGCCGCAGCGTCCCAGCATGCCGTATCGAAGCCGGCCATCGCCATGCGGACGATGCCCTGCACGCCGATCAGCGTGAAGCGCTTGGCGAGTTTCTTCCAGAGCTCGCCAGGGTCGATGCGCGCGCCTTTCGTAAGCTTCTCGACTTCGCCCAGAATGCCCGCGATGCCGGCTGCCGCGGCCGGCAGGTAGCAGAACAGGTAGGAGCGGCCGGTGACGCCCTCCTCGGTTTCGACATCGACCAGCATCAGCGGAGCCTGGCGCACCACGGCGGCGCTGGTACCGAGCACATAGTTCAGTGGAACTTCGACCGGGGTGGCGCGGACGGCGCGCACCGTCAGCGCGGGCAGCAAGGGTTCATTTGGCATGGGAAACCTCGAATGACGGGGCACTATAGCGGCCTGAAAAGCCCAATTCTCCCATGTTCTTGAACCTTTAACCGGGTCTGCCCATATTAGTCGGGACCGGGCGGCAGTCGCCTTCCGGTTGGGAGTGCCCGCAAGGGGCTCCATCAAAGTCGCTTCAACCGAGGACTTTGGGATCCATGTCACGAGTTCCGTCACTGTCCAGTCCGTTCCTTCTGGGTTTCGACGAAATCGAGCGCGTGCTCGATCGCGTCGCCAAAGGATCGGACGGCTATCCGCCCTACAACATCGAGCGCCTCGCTCGCGACGGGAATAACCCGGAGCGGCTGCGCATCACGCTTGCCGTCGCGGGCTTCACCCGCGATCAGCTCGACGTGACGATCGAGGAGAGCCAGTTGGTGATCCGGGGGCGGCAGCAGGACGACAAGAGCCGGCAGTATCTCCATCGCGGCATCGCCGCACGCCAATTCCAGCGCACCTTCGTGCTTGCGGACGGCATGGAGGTCTTGAGCGCCGACTTGAGAAACGGATTGCTATCGATCGATCTCGCCCGGCCCGAGCCGGAACGGATCGTCAAGACGATCGCAATCTCAGAACACGACGAATGACGGAACGCATAACAGGACTCGACAGGTAACTCGTACAAAAGGAGTCGAGGGCCATGACTAACGACAAACACATGATCGAAACTACTGTTGATCCGAAGACCACGCAGGATGCGCTCGCGCATTTCGGCGACGGACGCCTTGCTTACGTGAAGGCGATCCGCTCCGAAGATGTCGCCGGCCTGTTCCCGCAGGCGCCGCAAATCGAGCCCGGCATCAAGCTGTTCGTTCTGCATGCCGCGGACGGCACGCCCATGATGCTGACCGACACGCGTGAGGCGGCCATCGCCAACGCGTGGAGCCATGAGCTCGAAGCCGTCAGCGTGCACTAAGCAACCGCCGCCCGGCGCTCTCCATCAAACGCGCAAAAACCGTCAGTGGCCGGGACACTCCCGGCCGTGACGGATGCGGGATTTACAGCAGGATTTTTTACGCCGCGGTCACGGACGGCAGCGCCAGCACCGCATGAAGTGCCTCGGCGTCGCGCGATTCACGCAGCTTGCGTGCAACTTCGGCATCGCGCAAAAGCCGCGCCACGCGTGCCAGCGCCTTGAGATGATCGGCGCCGGCGTTCTCCGGCGCAAGCAGCAGGAAAATAAGATCGACCGGCTGACCGTCGAGCGCCTCGAAATCAATCGGCTTTTCCAGCCGCGCGAACAAGCCGAACAATCGCTCGAGCTTCGGCAACTTGCCGTGCGGGATAGCGACGCCGCTTCCGACCGCGGTGGAACCGAGTTTTTCCCGCTGCAACAAAATTTCCAGCACACCGCGCTCGCTCTGGCCGGTAAGTTCCGCCGCGCGCGCAGAGATCGCCTGGATCACCTGCTTTTTGGTGTTCACCTTCAACGCCGGAATAATTGCTTTCGGCGCAACAAGATCGGTGAGCGTCATGGACATGTCCAATGATCGGAAAAAGTTACGTCACGTTGCAAGGGGTATGTTTGAAGGCGGCGGACCATAGAGATGGCGGCAAGTCACGTCAATGGGCGGGTAGCCCGGGATATTCGCCGATTTTTATTGCACAGCGCCAATTTTCTCAGCGCTGAACGCGCGCGGGTTTATGGTCCTTAAGCTTGCGTTTATAGCGCCGCAGACGTTTTTCGATGCGGATCGCCGCCTGGTCAGCGCTGGCGTAAGCGTCAGCCGCCATTCCTTCGGCCTCCAGCGTTATTCCGGAATCGAGATGGAGCGCACATTCGGTCTTGAAACCGAATCCGTCCTTGCCGACGGTCGCGTGACCCGAATAACCGCCATTGAAGTATTTCGACGTTGCATCATCTACGCGGGTGGTGATGCGTTCACGCAACGCCGCGCCGACATCGAGGTTTTTGCCCGAAACGCGAAATGACATACCTCGCCTCCTCGCATGCGCGCGACAGAACGCCGCGGCGCCACTTACAGTGGTCCCTCTTAAGATTGGTACCGCCGTTGCAAACGTCAATGCGCCAGCACGTCACAAGTTCAAGAGGAGGCGGCCTGCTTGTCCCGCCGGCGTTGCACCGAGGACGGAATCCGCATTGCTTCACGATACTTAGCGACCGTGCGGCGAGCGATCTCGACGCCGGCCTCGCGTAACTTCTCCACAATCGTGTCGTCGGAGAGAATGTCAGCGACGGCTTCTCCATCGATCAAGTGCCGGATGCGGTCACGCACGGCTTCCGCGGAATGGGCTTCACCGCCGTCCGCCGCCGCAATCGCGGAAGTGAAGAAATATTTTAATTCAAAAATACCGCGCGGCGTCGCCATGTATTTGTTGGCGGTCACGCGCGACACCGTCGACTCGTGCATGCTGATGGCGTCCGCCACCGTTTTCAGGTTGAGCGGCCGCAGATGCCGAACGCCCTTTGTAAAAAACGCATCCTGCTGGCGCACGATTTCACTTGAAACCTTGAGGATCGTTTTGGCGCGCTGGTCGAGCGCGCGCACCAGCCATGTCGCCGTCTGCAGGCAGTCCGCGATATAGGATTTTTCCTTGTCGTTGCGCGTCGTCTTCGACACCTGCGTGTAATAGCGTTGGTTGATGAGAACTTTCGGCAGCGTGTCGGAATTAAGTTCGACCTGCCAGGTTCCGTCCGGCGCCGCGCGCACGAACACATCCGGCACGACCGGCTGCACCGTGGTCGAGCCGAAGGCGAGACCCGGTTTCGGATTGAGATTGCGAATCTCGCCGATCATCTCGGCGAGATCCTCATCGTTGATCCCGCACACCTTGCGCAACGCATTCAGGTCGCGCCTGGCCAGAAGATCGAGATGCTCGACCAGCGCCTGCATCGCGGGATCGTAGCGGTCGCGCTCCTTGAGTTGAATCGCGAGACATTCGGTCAAATTGCGCGCGCAGACGCCGAGCGGATCGAATGTCTGCAGGATCGCCAGTACGGATTCGACATCGCCGCGCGCCGCGCCGAGCTTTTCGGCAACCCCGTCGAGATCGCCGGTGAGATAGCCCGACTCGTCCACCATATCGATCAGGTATTGGCCGATCATGCGCTGCACCGGCTCCAAAATCGCCAGCGTCATTTGCTCGGCCAGATGATCGGCGAGCGTCGCCTCGTTGGAAACGAAGGCTTCCAGATTGTAGCCGCCGTCTTCCGCTGCGCGCGGCCCGCTGCCGGACCATTCGGAATAGACCGGTTGCTGTGCGTCGGCAGGCGCGGCCTTTTCGACGGCGCCGTCATCGGGGAAGGTATTCTCGAGTTCGGTGCCCAGCCCCTCTTCCATCGCGGTGCGGCTGGTCTCGAGATCGGCGTTCATCCAGTCGCCGTCGGCGCGCTCTGATTCCTGCTCGCTCTCCCGGCGTTCCTCGCCGGGCGATGCGGCGTCGTCCTCGGCCACCCGTTCGAGCAACGGGTTGCGCTCGAGCTCGTTGTCGACATAGGCCGCGAGATCAAGGCTGGAGAGCTGCAGCAGCTTGATGGCCTGCATCAGCTGCGGCGTCATTACCAGCGCTTGCGACTGGCGGAACTCTAGTCGTTGCGACAGAGCCATTCGATTCCCGGCGAACTGGTCTGATTCTTGCTTGCTTATATCAGGTTCGCGGGCCGATCAGGTACGTCAATCGGCAGGCAGTCGCTGCCCAAGCCGCATGCATACTAGCGGCCCTATGGCCGCCTAGAGGCGGAATTCGTTACCGAGGTAGAGCCGCCGCACGTCGGGGTTATTGACGATGTCCTCGGCGCGGCCCTCCATCAGGACCTCACCCGAATAGATGATGTAGGCACGATCGGTCAGGCCCAGCGTCTCGCGCACATTGTGGTCGGTGATCAGCACGCCGATGCCGCGATTGGTCAGATGCCGCACCAGCGCCTGGATGTCGCCGACTGCGATCGGGTCGATGCCGGCAAACGGCTCGTCGAGCAGCATGTAACTTGGCCGAGTCGCCAGCGCGCGCGCGATTTCAACGCGCCGCCGCTCGCCGCCGGACAGCGCAATCGACGGCGTCTTGCGCAAGCGCGCGATATTGAATTCTTCGAGCAGCGCATTGAGGTCGGCTTCGCGCCGGCGGCGGTCGGGCTCGACCACTTCCAGCACCGAGCGAATATTGTCCTCAACGTTCAGTCCACGGAAAATCGAGGCTTCCTGCGGCAGATAGCCGATGCCGAGACGCGAGCGCTGGTACATCGGCAGGCTGGTGACGTCATAGCCGTCGAGCTCGATGCGGCCGCGATCCGCCTTGATAAGGCCGGTGATCATGTAGAACACCGTGGTCTTGCCGGCGCCGTTCGGGCCGAGCAAACCGACAGCCTCGCCGCGGCGCAGATAAAGCGTGACGCCTTTCACCACCATGCGGCCGCCGAAACTTTTTTCGACGCCATGCGTCGCAAGATAGCCGTGCCGCGCGGGTTGCCGGCCATTGGCGTCACGGCGCGGCTGCTGCGGAGCGGCCTGCCGGGGAGCCGCCGCGGCGCCACGGGTCTGGACCTGCGCTTGAGCCTGCGCATTCACCACGGTCTGCACCAGGCGCGCTTCGCCGGGCGACATCTGCCGCTGTGGAGGTGGCCGTTGACGGCCAAAGAACGAAAAGATTTTCACCAGCTACCTCAGGGTCCGGCGACCGTCCCGGCCTGCAATGGACGCGGGAGATTAGCTGATTCCGCGCCAGCGTGGCGCGGGCGAAGACAGCCGCCGTGAGCTTTGATTTTGCGGATGGTCAACGGGAGGGCTGCCGCGGCGCCGGACGGGTCATATTGGCGGGGTTGAACTCGCCCGCGCCGCCACCGGCATGAAACAGGCCCTGAACGCGGCCCTGCCCGTTCTTGCCGGATTCGACACGAGAGACCCCGTTGGTGAGATCGACGACCAGCTTGTCGCCGCGCAGCACATTTTGCCCCTGCGTCATCACGACATTGCCACTGAGCGTGACCGTGTTGGTCCGCATGTCGAACAGGCCGAGATCGCCGGTCGCGGTCTGCTCTTTCTGCGTGACCACGACACCGCCGCGCGCCTCCAGCCGCTTGATCTTCTGCTCGCCGCCGGGGCCGGGCTTCGCCGCGGTCATCGTGGATTTGGTTTCAGGTTTTCCGCCGACAGGACTGTCGCCTTCATAGAACACGACCAGAGATTTGCAGCGCAGGCCGGTATCGCCTTGTTTGACCCTGACGTCGCCGCTGAACACGGCCGTCTTTTCCTTGTCGCGCACTTCGAGCGTCGCCGCCTCGATCTGCACCGGTTGATCGCGATTTTGCGAAAAGCCCTGCAGTGCGTTCGGAGGACCCTTCGATGCCGGCGCGGCCATGGCCGACGATGCAAACAGGCTCAACGCAAATGCGGCTGCGCGAAAAATTTTATGTCGTGTCGTAACTGTCATTATTTATTTGCCTTGCCGACCGGCGGCTTGGAGCCGTCGAGCATCAGCACCATTTTCACGCCGCCGTTGAAACGCACCGCATCGCCGGAATCGGCAACTTCAAGCCCGTTGGCGTTGAGCGTTCCTTGCAGCAGCTCTACCTCGACCGGTTTCTTTGATATGACGCTGCCCTTGCGGATATCGACCACCGCTTCGCTTAAGCGGCCTTTGTAGCCGGTCGACGACGTCAGCACGATGTTCTGGCCAAGCGTCAGTATTTCACCTTTTGTATTGTAGACGCCGTCGGCCGCGGTCATCTCCATCGTGCCCTTGTCCTGCATCTGCACTTTGGCGTGGATGTTCTGCAGCTCGACAATGTCGGGATGCGTAAAATCCTGCGCCGCCTTCGCCGCTGTCAATTCGTAGGCTCGGGCATCGCTGGTGAAACCTGAAAGGCGCGGTTGCTCCATGGTGATTTTGGTGCCGGATACGACCAGATTGTCGGCATTGATCGGAAGCTTGCTCAACATGCGTAGCGGATTGAAATACGTGATCAGGAACATGATCGAAAGGCCGGCGATGACCGCCACGGGAACGACCACGCGCAGCAGGCGCACGAGACGGCTATGCCGCCGCGCCGAACGGAATGCGCGCTCGCCATCGCCACGGCCCACTGTCCAGTAGGCGCGCGCGGTCTGCTGATCGGCTCTCGTTGTAACCACCCGATTCATGCTTATGGCGGCGTCCAGATTTGCTGCGTCGCTGTCCCAACTTGCCGGGCGAATATGGCCTGCCCGCGGCAATCAACCCGCAACGTGACGCATCGTGAACGCGAGTCTCACGCCGAGTGCGAAAAGATGTCTTCTTCCGCCCAGCCGGCCAGGTCGAGTCGCACACGGTCCGGCAGGAAACCGAAACAGGCCGCCGCCAGGCCGGCACGCCCCTCGCGCTCGAGCATAGCATCGAGCTTTTCCTTGAGCGCATGCAGATGCAAGACGTCCGACGCCGCATAATTGACCTGCGCGTCGGTCAGATTGCCCGCGCCCCAGTCCGACGATTGCTGCTGCTTGGAGATTTCTACGCCAAGAATTTCGCGCGTCAAATCCTTCAGCCCGTGCCGGTCGGTGTAGGTCCGCGCGAGTCGCGACGCGATCTTGGTGCAATAAATCGGCTCCGCCATCACGCCATAGGCATTGTAAAGCGCCGCGAGATCGAAGCGCCCATAATGAAAAATCTTCAGGATCGACCTGTCGGCGAGCAGACGCTTGATATTCGGCGCATCCGGCTTGCCGGGCGCAATCTGCACCACATCGGCCGAGCCATCGCCGGGCGAAAGCTGCACCACGCAAAGCCGGTCGCGATGCGGATCGAGGCCCATCGTTTCGGTATCGATCGCCACCGCGCCCTTATAGGCGGAAAGGCTGGGCAGATCGTTACGATGCAGGCGAACGGTCATTCACGTATCCGGTTCGGGACGCTGGTGCCCAGGAGAGGACTCGAACCTCCACGGCTTTCACCGCTAGTACCTGAAACTAGTGCGTCTACCAATTCCGCCACCTGGGCAAGGCAGGAGTTAGGTACGGAGCCGCTTTCGGCTTGTCAAATGAAGCGCTTGGCTCCCCTATACAGTGCCCGCCCGATCCTGTATTTGCCGGATTCCAAGGGCCCCGCCATTCCCATCCTGTGAGAGCGGTATGACCGCAAAAAGCAACTCCGACACACTGGTGACCGTCTATGGCGGGTCCGGTTTTCTGGGCCGCCATATCGTGCGCGCGCTGGCCAAGCGCGGCTATCGCATCCGCGTCGCCGTTCGCCGCCCCGAGCTCGCCAACCATCTCCAGCCGCTCGGCCGCGTCGGCCAGATCCACGCCGTGCAGACCAATGTGCGCTACCAGCCGTCCGTCCAGGCAGCCGCGCGCGACGCCGATATTCTGGTCAACCTGGTCGGCATCCTGTTCGAGCGCGGGCGTCAGCGCTTCAACGCCGTGCATGCCGTCGCCGCCGAGAGCGTGGCGCTGGCGGCGAGCGCGCATGGCGCGCGGCTCGTGCATGTCTCCGCCATCGGCGCCAACGCGGATTCGCCCTCGCGCTACGCCCGCACCAAAGCGGCGGCGGAAAAACTCGTGCTCTCCGCGGTGCCGTCAGCGACGATCATGCGGCCGTCGATCGTGTTCGGACCCGAAGATAATTTTTTCAATCGCTTCGCGGCGATGGCCCGCATGTCGCCGGTGCTGCCGCTGGTCGGCGGCGGGCAAACGCGTTTCCAGCCGGTGTACGTCGGTGACGTGGCGCAAGCCGTTGCCAAAGCCGTCGATGGCGAAGCACGCGAAGGGACGATCTACGAATTGGGCGGACCGGAAGTGAAGACCTTCAAGGAGCTGTTGCAATTTATTCTTGCAACAATCGAGCGCCGGCGGGTGCTGGTGGGGGTGCCGTACCCGCTGGCCCGGCTGAAGGCGTCGTTCCTGCAGTACCTGCCGACGCCGCCGCTCACGCCCGATCAGGTCGACCTGCTGCGCACCGACAACGTGGTTTCCGAGGCCGCGCAACACGACGGACGCACGCTGCGCGGATTGGGAATAGAGGGCGAGCCGATCGCGGCGATCGTGCCGACTTATCTCTGGCGCTTCCGCAAGACCGGACAATTCCGCAGCAGCCTCGCCTGAGGTTCAGGCGAAATAGATCGCGAAAATTCCCGCCGTCCCGACGATGATCCGCCACCACGCGAACAGCGCAAAGCTGTGGCGCTGCACGTAGCGCAGAAACGTCTTCACGACGATCCAGCCGAAGATGAAAGACATGGCGAAGCCGACGGCGATCACCATCGTGTTGCCTTGCGTGAGATCGCCGCGGCTCTTGTAGGCTTCGTAGGCGAACGCGCCGATCATCGTCGGCATGGCGAGCCAGAATGAAAATTCCGCCGCCGCGCGCCGGTCGGCGCCGAACAGCATCGCCGACACGATCGTCGCGCCCGAACGCGAGACGCCCGGCACCATCGCCAGGCACTGAAACACGCCGATGCCGAGATATATCCACATCGGAAACTCGGTCGCGTCGTGATGGCGCGGATTGAGATTGAGCCGGTCCACCCACAGCAGGACAAATCCGCCGAGGATGAACATGACGAGCACGATGCGCACGTCGAACAGCGTCGATTTGATAAAGCCGATCGCCAGCGCGCCGATCACCGCCGCCGGCAGGAATGCGATCAGAATGCCGATGACGAAGCGCGCCGCAGCCCAGCTCGTGAACATATTGAGCGCGAGCGCCCACAAACGGCCAAAATAAATCGTCAGCAACGCAAGGATCGCGCCGAGCTGAATGAGGATCGCAAACGATTTGCCGAACGAGTCGTCGCCCCAGCCGAGGAAATGCTCCATCAGCAGGAGATG
>JBARCH010000011.1:0-11675 GCA_049793875.1 Pseudolabrys sp.
GCCGAAGACGGGCGCTTTTGTGGTCACCCCGGCATTGATTTCAGGGAGCTGCGGGACGCCATCGCCGATGCCGACGACATCGAAGACATGCGCGGCGGGTCGACCATCACGCAGCAGGTCGCCAAGAATCTGTTTCTGTGGCCGGGCCGCAGCTACGTGCGCAAGGCGCTCGAGTTCCCCCTGGCGCTCTGGATCGACCTGGTCCTGTCGAAGCGCCGGATTTTGGAAATTTACCTCAATATCGCGGAATGGGGTCCGAACGGCGAATTCGGCGTAGAGGCCGGCAGCCGCCGCGCCTTCAGTAAATCGGCCCACGACCTGTCGCGTTACCAGGCCGCGCTATTGGCCTCGGTCCTGCCGAACCCCTTCACGCGCGATGCCCATTCGCCCGGCCCTGGCCTCCGGCGGCTGGCCGGGCTTTATGTCGGGCGCGCCGCCCGGTCCGGCTACGCCGACGATTGTCTTCGGCGCACCCCCTAGCCTTGCTGTGGGGCATCCTCTATAAGCCCGGCTTCCGATCCATACCGCATGAACTAGCGCCAAAGCGCTGCGCTTTCAGGAGTTTCTAGCCATGGCTGTGCCGAAAAGAAAAACCTCGCCGTCACGACGCGGCATGCGCCGGTCGGCGGACGCGCTCAAGCGGCCCGCCTATGTCGAGGACAAGGATTCCGGCGAGTTGCGCCGTCCGCACCATATCGATCTCAAGACCGGCATGTACAAAGGCCGTCAGGTGCTGAAGGTGAAGACCGAAGCCTGAGGCATTATGTAGAGGGGAAAGCGATCATGTTTCTCATCGGCTTTCCCCTGCTGCTGGTTCCGTTCGCGATCTACAATATCATCGCCTTTTTGATGCCGGGGTTGAGCTGGACCGCTCCTCTCATCACTATTCACATGGCATCCGGCGCCGACTGCACCATGTCGGCGGGCGACATCGTCGTCGTGATCGGCATTCTGATGCTGTTCGGCGAAGTGATGAAGTCGACACGCATCGGTTTCCGCACCGTCGTCGACCACGGCCTGTCGCTTGTTCTGTTCCTCGGCATGCTGGTCGAATTCATCCTGGTGAAGCAGGCATCGAGCTCGACGTTCTTCCTGCTGCTCGTCATCGGCTTTGTCGATGTCATTGGCGGCTTCGCGGTGACGCTGCGTTCGTCGCAACGTGACCTTACTGTCGAAGGCGTCGGTCACCTTCCTTCCTGACTTCGAAGCACCCCGAAAAAAACATGAGCCGCGACTTTCATTTGCCCGGCCGCTCGCCCGTCATTGCCTGCGAAGGCATGGCGGCCACGTCTCACCCTTTGGCGACATTGACGGCGATCGAGGCGCTGCGGGCCGGCGCAAACGCCGCTGACGCAGCAGTTGCTGCAGTCGCTGCGCTTTGCGTCGTCGAGCCGCACATGACCGGCATCGCCGGCGACTGCTTTGCGCTCATCTCGCAGCCGGGCAAGCCGGTATGGGGTTACAACGGTTCCGGCCGCGCCGGCGCGAAAGCATCCGATCAGGCGCTGCTCGATAAAGGCATTAAATCGATCGGCATGACGTCGGCGCATGCCGTCACGGTACCGGGTTCGATCGAAGCGTGGGAAACGATCCTCAAGACGCACGGGCGCTTTGGATTGGATCGCGCTCTGGCGCCGGCGATCAAATTCGCCGAGGGCGGTTTCCCGGTGGCGCAGCGCGTGGCCGCCGACTGGAAGAATCATGTCGCCAAATTGAAGGGCGACGCCGGCGCGTCGAAACATTATCTCTTCAACGGCTCCGCGCCGGTGGAAGGCGATGTGATCCGCTTTCCGGCGCTGGCGGAAACGCTGAAAACCGTTGCTGCCAAAGGCGCGCGCGCCTTCTACGAAGGGCCGATCGCGGACGACATGGCGGCGACACTCGCCGCCAAAGGCTCATTCATCACCGCGCAGGATTTTGCCAATCATACAGGCGACGCGGTGACGCCGATCTCGTCAAACTATCGTGGCCTCGATCTCGTCGAAATTCCGCCGAACGGCCAGGGCCTCACCGCGCTGGTGATGCTCAACATACTGGAGAATTTCGATCTCGCGGCGCTCGATCCGTTCGGGCCTGACCGTTTCCATCTCGTGCTGGAAGCCGCGCGCATCGGTTACGCGGTGCGCGATACGCACATCGCCGATGCCCTGCATATGCGAACGCCGGTCGCTGCGCTGCTCGACAAGGATTTTGCCAGAAAACTTGCCGCCCGGATCGACCTCAAGCACAGGTCGGTGTTGCCGGCAGCGCCGACGCCCGGCAGCAACACGGTCTATCTCACTGTGGTCGACCGCGACCGCATGGCGGTGTCGCTCATCAATTCGCTCTTCTCAAGTTTCGGCGTCGGCATCTGCACCGAGAAGACCGGCATCATGTTCAACAACCGCGGCGGCTGCTTCGTGGTCGAGCCGGGGCATCCGAACACGTTTGGCTCGAACAAGCGGCCGATGCACACGATCATTCCGGCGCTGGCGATGCGCAATGGCCGCTGCGACATGTCGTTCGGCGTCATGGGCGCGCATTATCAGCCGATGGGCCACGTGCAGATCGTGCTCAACATGCTCGATTACCGCATGGACGTGCAGCAGGCGATCGACGCGCCGCGTTTCTTCTTCGAGGGTGAGCGCGTCCTGGTCGAGAACGGTACGCCGCCGGCAACCATCGAAGGCCTCAGGCGCCGCGGTCACGACGTCGCGCACGCCGCCGCGCCGTGGGGCGGCGCGCAGACCATCAAGATCGATTGGGATCGCGGCGTACTGATCGGCGGTTCGGAGCCGCGCAAGGACGGCTGCGCGCTCGGCTATTAGACCGGCGACCGAAAATTCTTCTCAGCTTGCGTCGAGCAGGCGCGAAGCTGCCCGATAGGCGGCGTGCGCTTCTGCCGGTTCGGCGCGGCGATGCTCGCGCGCCTGCGGAGCCTTGTCCCGGGCCGCCAATAAGTGGGCAACGAATTCAGCCGGGCGGTAGGCAGCGGCAGGACGCCGTGACGGCCCTTCGGCCGCCGAAACGGGTACCAGTGCGCGCGACTCGTGGCCGGCGTTGTCGTTCGCCGGCTCGCTTTTGGCAGGCGCAGAGCCGAGCGAGCGAACCGCTGGCGTTTTGACCCTGACGAACCTCATGATACCTGTCTCGATTCGGGACACCGGTGGTGCCTTCCGCCCTGATCTCGCAAGCTTCGTGCCGATGCTGTGGCGTCTGACGCGAACGGTTAGGAAAAGCGCGAAATCGCAGGCTTTTCCTAATTATTTAAAGATTGTCCGTAACTTACGAGTCTGAGCCTGCGCCCCGGATCAACGCGCGCGCCATCCGGGCGTTCCCTTATCGGAGCAGCCGTGACCCGTATCGACAAGCCGGCAGCTTCACTCGATGCTGCCGAAATTCTCGGCTCGATTGGCGATGTCGCCTATGACTGGCGCATCGACAGCGACACAATTGCCTGGGCGGACAACGCGGCGCGCACGTTGGGCGTCGCCGACATCGGCATCATCGCAAGCGGCCGCGGCTTCGCGCAGCAAATCGATGCCGAAGGCGGGCAAACCCGCTTCGATGTTGTGGCCAAATCGAGCGAGCGCGATACCGGCACTGGCGTGTCCTACCAGGCGCAATATGCATTCAAACCGGCACCGGGCGCCGAGAAGATTTGGCTGGAAGACACCGGCCGCTGGTTCGCAGGCCCTGACGGTTTGCCGGTACGCGCGCATGGCGTCGTGCGCGTTATCAGCGAGCGGCACGAACGCGAGCGGCAGCTTGCGTTTCTTGCGGAGTTCGACGCGTTGACCGGCGAATTCAATCGCGCCCGGCTGATCGAGACGATGGAAGAAACGTTGAATGAGGCGGTGCGCTTTCGGTCCTCGTGCGGCTTCCTGCTCGCGGCAATCGACAATCTCGATCGGCTCAACGAAGGTTACGGCTTCGACGTTGCCGACGAGGTGCTGGCGCAGATCGCCAAGCGCATTCGCTCGCGACTGCGCGGCAGCGATGTGCTCGGCCGCCACTCCGGCAACAAATTCGGCGTGATCCTGAAAAACTGCTCGCCCGATGAACTTACCGTCGCAGCCGAACGGTTGCTGGAGAGCGTGCGCGAGGAAACAATTCAGACCGCGGCCGGCCCGGTCGCCGCAACGATGACGATCGGCGGCGTGACCGCTCCGCGTCACGCGCGCAGCGTGGCCGAAATCCTGAGCCATGCGCACGAGGCGCTTGAGTTGGCGCGTCATAAACGCCCCGGCTCGTTCAACGTTTACCGGCCCGATGTCCAGCGCGAAGTGTTTCGCCGCGACAGCTTGCGCGCCACAGATCAAATCGTGGCCGCGCTTAACGATCGGCGCATCACGCTTGCCTTCGAGCCGGTGGTGGAGGCCGCGACGCGCGGGGTTGCCTTCTACGAATGCCTCATGCGCGCGCAACGCTCCGATGGCGAAGTGTTTTCCAACGCCGACATCGTGCCGGTGGCGGAACGGCTCGGCTTGATCCGCCTGCTCGACCACCGCGTTTTTGAGTTGGTCGTCGATAATCTCGTTGCGGCGCCCGATCTTCGCTGCAGCGTCAACGTATCGCCGGATTCGATCACCGATCCCGATTGGCTGATAGGACTAGGCGCGTTGCTGAATGCTCATTCCGGCATTGCCGAACGGCTTACGGTGGAAATTACCGAGACCGCGGCAATCCATGACATCGACGATACGCGCGGCTTCGTCAGCCGCCTGAAGGATTTCGGTTGCCGGATCGCCATTGATGATTTTGGCGCGGGTTACACGTCATTCCGCAATCTGCGCAAGTTGGGTGTCGACATCATCAAGATCGATGGCGCCTTCGTGCGTGAGATGACCAGGTCGGCCGACGACCGCGCCTTCGTGCATACGATGATCGATCTGTCGCGGCGGCTCGGCCTGAAGACCGTGGCGGAGTGGGTGCAGGACGAAGAGACCGCGCGCGCTCTTGCGGCCCTTGGTTGCGATTATCTGCAAGGCGCATTGATCGGACTGGCGTCACCGCAACGGCCGGACGCGTTCGCAAGGTCGGCGTAACAGCTTTCAAGCCACAACAGTGCTATCATGGCCGGGCTCGTCCCGGCCATCTCGATTCATGGAGTAGTGCATTGCGTTCCTAAGCGGGATCAGCGGGTCTCGCGCCTTTGGCGCGGCTGACAAGAAAAGGGGCTATTCCTTCTTGTTGCCCATCTTATCGAGCCGCTTCTGCATTTCGTCGAGTTGGCGCTTAAGCTCGTCCATTTCGCTACTGCCGCTTTGCGGCTTGTCGGACGGCTTGCCTTGGCCGCTCGCGAAGGGCGTGAACATGGCGAATGCCTTCTCGAACATCTCCATGTTCCGCCGCACCTGATCCTCGAGCGGGCCGAAACCGCTGACGCCGAAAGCCTGCGCCATCTGTTCACGAATCTTGCCCTGCTCGCGGGTGAGCGAGTCGATGGATGCTTCGAGGAAGCGCGGCACCATCATCTGCATGCTGTCGCCGTAAAAACGGATCAACTGCCGCAGGAAGGTGATTGGGAGAAGGCTTTGGCCTTCCTTGTTCTCCTGCTCGAAGATGATCTGTGCGAGCACGGAGCGGGTGATGTCTTCGCCTGTCTTGGCGTCATAGACGACGAAATCTTCGCCGTTCTTCACCATGGTGGCGAGGTCTTCCAGCGTGACGTAGGTACTGGTGCCGGTGTTATAGAGCCGCCTGTTGGCGTACTTCTTGATCGTGATCGGCTCTGCTGCGTCTGCCATCTGGACCGATATTCCCCCTTGCCCCGGCTGCCAGCATAACCACTTTCCATTAGGACGGGCCACCGTTTTGTGGCGGCGCGGCAGAGACCGGACGCCCATGTCCGGCCGGCAGCGGCGTTCATAAAAGTGCCTATTCCTGCGGATATTCTGATCTCGGTCGTTATTGACAGGGTCGGGCAGCCTATCGAGGATGCGGCAGTGCCAAATAAGCCGGCTGTGGCCCCCGCCGCCATGATCGCAACAGGAGTTTTCCGATGAAAGACGACGTCGTCATTGTCAGCGCAGCCCGAACACCTGTCGGCGCGTTCAACGGGGCATTCGCCAGCCTGCCTGCGCACGAATTGGGCAAGACGGCGATTCAGGGCGCGCTCACGCGTGCCGGTGTGGAAGGCGGACGCGTCTCGGAAGTGATCATGGGGCAGATCCTGACGGCGGGACAGGGACAGAACCCGGCACGGCAGGCCTCGATCGCAGCAGCCATCCCGGTCGAAACGCCGGCCTGGGGAGTGAATATGTTGTGCGGCTCCGGCCTGCGCGCGGTCGCGCTCGGCTACCAGGCCATCGTGAACGGGGACAGCGAGATCGTTGTCGCGGGCGGACAGGAGTCCATGACGCAGGCGCCGCATGCGGCGTATTTGCGCAGCGGCCAGAAGATGGGCTCGCTCGAGATGGTCGACACCATGATCAAGGACGGGCTGTGGGATGCCTTCAATGGCTACCACATGGGCAATACGGCGGAGAACGTTGCCAAGCAGTGGCAGATCACACGTCAGCAGCAGGACGAGTTCGCGGTGAAGTCGCAGAACAAGGCTGAAGCGGCGATGAAGTCCGGAAGGTTCAAGGACGAAATCGTTCCGGTGACGATCAAGAGCCGCAAGGGCGACGTTGTCGTGGACACCGACGAATATCCGAAAGCCGGCGTTACGCTCGAATCGATCGCCAAGCTGCGTCCGGCCTTCGACAAGGAAGGTACCGTGACGGCAGCGAGTGCATCCGGCATCAACGATGGCGCTGCCGCCGTCGTGTTGATGAAAGCGTCTGAGGCGGCGAAGCTTGGCAAGACCCCCCTCGCGCGCATCGTGTCGTGGGCGCAGGCCGGCGTCGATCCTTCGATCATGGGAACCGGGCCGATCCCGGCGTCGCGCGCGGCGCTGAAGAAAGCCGGCTGGAAGCACGACGATCTCGATCTGATCGAAGCGAACGAGGCGTTCGCTGCGCAGGCTTGCGCGGTCAACAAGGACCTCGGTTGGGATACTTCGAAGGTCAACGTCAACGGCGGCGCTATCGCCATCGGTCATCCGATCGGCGCTTCGGGCGCGCGCGTGCTGACAACGCTGCTGTTCGAAATGCAGAAGCGCAATTCGAAGAAAGGCCTCGCGACGCTCTGCATCGGCGGCGGCATGGGAATTGCAATGTGCGTGGAGCGCGGTTAGTTCGCGCGAACACGCACGGCGAAATATGCGTGGAGCGCGGTTAGGTCGCACGAACACGCACGACAAAATGTGCGTCGGGCGAGGCTGAGCCGAGCAAGGCTCACCACGCAAGGAAGGGTCCGGCGCGCTGGCCCACGCGAGGGAACGCGTGAGGTGCGTCTGAGTTGAGTTCTGGGAATCACGCACGACGCAGGATGCGTGAGAAAATAAAAGTGGGCGAAATGTCGAGGGGACGACCGATGAGTCGTGTTGCGTTGGTTACCGGCGGCACCCGCGGCATTGGCGCCGCGATTGCCAAGGCACTCAAGGCTGCCGGCTACAAAGTTGCCGCCAATTACGGCGGCAACGACGAAGCCGCGCAGAAATTCAAAGGCGAGACAGGCATCCCGGTATTCAAGTGGGACGTCTCGTCATTCGAGGCCTGCTCGGAAGGCATCAAAAAAGTCGAAGCAGAGTTCGGCCCCGTCGAGGTGCTGATCAACAACGCCGGCATCACACGCGACGTCATGCTTCATCGCATGAGGCCGGAGCAGTGGAAGCAGGTGATCGACACCAATCTCGGTTCGCTGTTCAACATGTGCCGCCCGGTGATCGAGGGCATGCGCGCGCGCAAGTTCGGCCGCATCGTCAACGTCTCGTCGATCAACGGCCAGAAGGGCCAGATGGGACAGACGAACTATTCCGCCGCCAAGGCCGGCGACATAGGCTTCACCAAGGCGCTGGCGCAGGAATCGGCGAAGGCCGGCATTACCGTGAATGCGATTTGTCCCGGCTATATCAACACCGAAATGGTGCAGGCGGTGCCGAAGGACGTGCTGGAGAAGAACGTCCTGCCGCAAATTCCGATCGGGCGCCTCGGCGAGCCGGAGGAGATTGCGCGTTGCGTCGTGTTCCTTGTGTCCGACGACGCCGGGTTGATCACCGGTTCGACGATCACCGCCAATGGCGGGCAGTATTTCGCGTGAGTTTTAGAGCAGATTCCGATCTGGTTGAATGAGCCACGCCCACGCCTGTCATCGCCCGCGAAAGCGGGCGATCCAGTAGGCGCAATCCTTTCAGTAGTTTACTGGATGCCCCGCTTTCGCGGGGCATGACAGTGGAGAGGCTGAGCGATGACCTTGCACGATTCCATCTGAACGGATTTCGCTTTAACGGCGCCGCGTCCGCTTCTTCGATTTGACCGCCGGACTCCTCCTCATTCCGCGCGAAGCTTTCACGGCAGGGCGCGGAACGCCGCCGGCCTTCTGCAAACGCACGGTCCAGTATTCCCATGCGCGTGCGACCGGGCCCGGCATCAAATTGTATTTGCCGGCCATTTCGGTTTCGCCGGCGGACAGCGGTGCGACTGAACCCAATCCGTGCGCCTGAATCTGCTGCGCGGCGTTGCGCGCGGTATAGATCGTGCGGAAAACAAGCTCATGCAATGTAATCCCGGCGACGGTGGCGCCGTGGCGGCGCATCAGCACCAGCCAGTAAGGCCCGAGCGCGCGTGCGAGCGAGGCGCCTTCCTCCGGCTTCGCCACGATCAAATTGGTGTCGCCGAATTCGTCGCGTGAATCCCAGAACGGCACCTTCGGTCCCATCGTTGCGCCGAGATGATTGACGGGCTTGAGGTCCGAGCCCGTAATGCAGAACGGCATGATCGGCGGTGCGTGGTGGTGACACACCGCGTTGACGTCCGGCCGTGCCCGGTAAATTTCACCGTGGATGACGCGCTCGCCGTAAAGCCGCACGTCGGTTTTCCTGACCGGTTTTGAGTCGAGCGTGAATTCGAGAATGTCGTTTTCCTCGACCAGTTCCGGCGCGCGCGAGCGCGACATCAGGAAGCGCCCCGGATCGGTCGGGTGCCGCATGGTGACGTGGCCGAAGGCGTCGAGCACGCCTTCGCTGGCGATGACGCGATTGGCGAGCATGAGTTGCTCGCGCGCTTGAGCGAGTGCATTGGGCACGATGGTTCTCCGGTTTGGTGCTGTGAAATCGGCGTCGCCTATTCTAGCGCGGCGACCAGTCTTTGGGGGCGAGTTCGAAGCGGGAAAATTCAAAGCCCGGCGCGACCGTGCATCCGCAGAGCGTCCAGTCGCCTGACGATTCCGCGGCCTGCCATGCGCTGACCGGGACGGTCGCTTGCGGCGTTTCCCCGGCGGCAAGATCGACGCCGAGACGAATAATACGTGTGGCCGTTCCGTCGTCGACCGAGAGCGCAAGTGGCGCACCGGCGTGATAGTGCCAGACCTCGGCCGCATCGATGCGGTGCCAGTGCGAGCGCTCGCCGCGCGCCAGCAGGAAGAAAATAGCGGTCGATGCCGCGCGGCCGCCGATCAGTCTTGAATCGCGAAACGTCTCACGGAAATGCCCGCCTTCAGGATGCGGCTTGAGATCGAGAAGACGAACGATATCGGCGGCGGCGAGGGACATGGCAATCTCTCATCGTGTCATTCCGGCCGAGCGAAGCGAGAGCCGGAATCCATACTCCGCAGCGGCGGGGTTATGGATTCCGGTTCGCATACGCATGCGACCTGGAATGACAAAGCTAGAACTTGTTCTTCCTTGCCCGTATTTCCGTAAATACCTGCGCGGCAGGCTTGCCGGCCATGCCGATGCCGGCCGCGACCGCAGGTACATCGGCGCGCAGAAACGGATTTTCCTTCTTCTCCGCACCGATGGTCGTTGGAATAGTGGCTTGTTTCGCCTCGATCTGCCTTTTGGCTTCCGCTGCGCGCGCGGCGAGCGCCTGGTTGCCGGGTTCGATGGTCAGCGCGAAGCGGATATTGGCCGCCGTGTATTCGTGCCCGCAGAATATTTTCGTGTCGTCGGGCAGGTCGCGCAACTTGCGCAGCGAATTCCACATCATCTCCGGCGTGCCTTCGATCACGCGGCCGCAGCCGATGGAGAACAGCGTATCGCCAACGAAGGCGATCTGGTCGCCGTGAAACCAGTAAGCGATGTGGCCCAATGTGTGGCCCGGCGTCTCGATCACGTTGGCCGACAATTTTCCGACCGACACTTTGTCGCCCTCGCGCACGGTCTCGTCCACCGCGGGGATCTTCGCGGCTTCCGCAGCCGGCGCCACCACGCGGCATCTGTATTTGTCCTTGAGCGCCTTGATGCCGTCGGTGTGATCGGCGTGGTGATGGGTGACCAGGATATCGGTCAGCGTCCAGCCTGTCGCCTTCAGCGCCGCCTCAACCGGCGCCGCCTCGGGTGCGTCGATCGCAGCGGTCGCGCCACTGTCGCTGTCGTGGATCAGGACGCCGTAGTTGTCGCTCAGGCAGGTGAACAGGCGGATCTCGGCCGGCATGGAATTTCCCTTACGCTCGAAGAAACGCGTTAACCGTAGCATGCAGGTGAATTGTCGTGCACGCTTTGCGTTCCGCGCCAAACCGCGATTTGAACGGATTTTCGTGATAGTTTCAGCCCATGTCGATCGACGTCGTTGACCTGCGCAATTTCTACGGCCAACGCCTCGGCGTGGTGGCCCGCCGGTTCGTCAACCGCGGCATCCGCCGCATGTGGCCCGACGCGACCGGCCAGTGCGTGCTCGGCGTCGGCTACACGACACCTTATCTCGGCCTGTTTCGCGAGGAGGCCGAGCGCTGTCTGGCGTTCATGCCGGCCGGGCAGGGCGTGATGAAATGGCCGACATCAAGGCCGACGCTCTCCACGCTCGTGGACGAGAATGAATTGCCGCTTGCCGACGGCGCGGTCGATTACGTCCTGCTGGTGCATGCACTGGAGATGACGACGGACGCCGCGACCTTGCTGCGCGAAGTGTGGCGTGTGCTGGCGTCGGGCGGCAAGTTGTTGGCGGTCGTGCCCAATCGTCGCGGCCTCTGGGCGCGCATGGACACGACGCCGTTCGGACATGGCCGGCCTTACTCGCGTTCGCAGATCAATCAATTATTGCGCGAGACCTGGTTCACGCCGACCGGATGGGGTGAAGCGCTCTACGTGCCGCCGATCGAGCGCGGCTGGTTTCTGCGTTCGGCGGTGGCGTGGGAGCGCACCGGTGCGACGCTGTCAGCGCCATTTGCGGGCGTGCATCTGGTCGTGGCGACCAAGCAGGTCTATCGCGCAATTCCTGCGCGCCGCACGAAGAAAGCGCGGCTGGTGCCGGCTCTTGAACCTGCACTGGCACCGTCACCGCGCACGTGAATTTTAGAAAAGCAGCACTCTAAAAAATCATGCGCGGGGCAAGCCCGCGCATGACGAAGAGACGCTCAATCGGATCGGACGATTACTCGCCCGGCTGCTGCGGGGGCTCGTCGCCGCCGCCACCACTGTCGCCTTGCATGGCAGGCGGCGGGTTCTGCCCCTGCTGGTTCTGCGGACTTCCGAAATCCTGCCGATAGCCGCCGCGATGCCGGCGGCGGCGGCGATGATTGCCGTAACCGTGCTGCCGGTCGTTCTGGTCGTTGCCGTTATTGCCGGAATTCTGGTTGGAGTTCTGGCCGAAATTCTGCGGTTGCTCTTGCTGTTGCGGCTGTCCGCCACCGGTAATGAACGACGGCAAGCC
>JBARCH010000012.1:0-19121 GCA_049793875.1 Pseudolabrys sp.
CGGCAGAAGCCGCCGACATCTATGCGCAGGTACTGGCGCAGGACAGCGGCAACGTCGTCGCGCTGGCCGGGCTGGCGCGGTGTTACGTCGCCACCGGAAACATCGAGCAGGCAAAGAAAACGCTTGCGATGGTGCCGGAAGCGAAAGCCAGCGACACGGCCGTTGCGGCCGCGCGCGCGGCGGTCGAACTCGCCGAGCAGGCGAAGTCGGTCGGCCCTATCGACGAGCTTGAAGGAAAAGTCGCCGCCAACCCGCTCGACCATCAGGCGCGCTTCGATCTCGCCGCCGCGCTCAACGCCAAAGGCAAGCGCGCCGATGCGGTCAATCATCTCATGGAGATCGTCAGGCGCGACCGCAAATGGAACGACGACGGCGCGCGCAAGCAACTCGTGCAGTTTTTCGACGCCTGGGGTCCGGCCGATGAAGCGACATTGGACGGACGCAAGCGGTTGTCGTCGATTTTGTTTTCGTGAGTGAGCGGAGAACGTTGCTGTCGGAGTTCTCCGCCCTCATCCGGAGGAGCGACATCTCGAAGGACGCGGGGGCGGCTCCATCCTTCGAGACGGCCGCTACACCGTCTCCTCAGGGTGCGGCCGATGGAGGTTTGTGCATGCCGATGAACGCACAGTATCGCGGGCCGATCGATTTGCCCGCCGTCATTCCGGTGTTTCCGCTGCCGGGCGCGCTGCTGTTGCCGCGCGGACAGATGCCACTCAATATTTTCGAGCCGCGCTACCTCGCGATGGTCGACGACGCGCTGCGCGACGGCCATCGGCTGATCGGCATGATCCAGCCCGATGTCCGCAAATCCGAGTCGGGCGACAAGCCGGCGCTCTACAAGGTCGGCTGCGTCGGCCGCATCACGCAACTGGCGGAGACCGGCGACGGCCGCTATCTGCTTGAACTTACCGGCGTCGCGCGGTTCCGCATCGAGGAGGAGATGAATGTCGCGACCGCTTACCGTCAGTGCCGCATCACCTTCGCGCCCTTCGCCAACGACTTCGTGGCGCGCAAGGGCGAAAGCGAGGTCGACCGCGATGCGCTGCTTGCCGCGCTGCGCGACTTTCTGAAAGCCAATGACATGAAGGCGGATTGGGAAGGCATCGACAAGGCGCCGAACGAAGCCTTGGTCAATGCGCTCTCGATGATGTCCCCCTACGGCGCGCCGGAAAAGCAGGCGCTGCTGGAAGCGCCCGACCTCAAGACTCGCGCCGAATTGCTGGTCGCCATCACCGAGATAGACCTCGCCAAAAAGAACACCGAAAACGAGCCGCAATTGCAGTAAAAAGAAATCGTCATGGCCGGGCTTGTCCCGGCCATCGACGCCTTTACTCTGGACAGCAAGACGCGGATGCCCGGCACAGGCCCGGGAATGACGAACGAGTACAATTATGTCCACCACCACTCCGACCAACGAACGACCTGCCGGAAGCGTCGATCCGAAACTGCTGGAGATTCTGGTCTGCCCGCTGACCAAAGGCACCCTGGAATACGACGCCGAAAAGCAGGAGCTGATCTCGCGCAAGGCGAAGCTCGCCTATCCGATCCGCGACGGCATTCCCATTATGTTGCCGGAGGAAGCGCGAAGGCTGGAGTAATCCGCGCACTCGGCCTCGGTACGCCATTCCGGGCCGCGCGGCGCAAATCGTCGCGCCGCAAAGGATGAGGATTGAATCCAACACGATAATTAAAATCATAGAGGAAACGACAATGATCAAGATCTGGGGGCGCAATACCTCATCCAACGTACAGAAGGCGATGTGGGCAGTCGGCGAATTGAATCTCGAGCATACCCGCATCGACGTCGGCGGAAAGTTCGGCAAGAACAAGGAGGCGCCTTATCTCGCGATGAATCCGAACGGCCTCGTGCCGACGCTTGAGGAAGAAGACGGCTTCCTGCTCTGGGAATCGAATTCGGTCGTGCGCTATCTCGCCGCCAAGCACGACAAAGCCGGCGTCCTTGAACCGAAGGACCTGAAAGTTCGCGCGCGCGCAAACATGTGGATGGACTGGCAATTGTCGATCGTGGGGCCCGCGATCCTCAATGCATTCTGGGGACTGATCCGCACGCCGCCGGAAAAGCGCGACGAGGCCGCCATCAAGACATCGCAAGAAAAAACCACCGACGCGATGAAAATGCTCGACACGCAGCTCGGCAAGACGCAGTTCGTCGCCGGCGATGCATTTTCTTACGGCGACATTCCGGTCGGCATCATGTGCTACCGCTATCGCCAGCTCGTACCGGGCCGGCCGTCAACGCCGAACCTCGATCGCTGGTACGACGCGATCGCAAAGCGCAAGGCGTTCCACGACCACGTCGGCAGCATTCCGCTGTCGTAAGACTTGTCATGGCCGGGCTTGACCCGGCCATCTCGCTCAGGAGAGCACGACATTGCCGACCTAAACGGGATCACCGGGGCAAGCCCGGTGATGACGGCTGACGACATTGCAGGTCCGACTTACAACGCCTCGCCGCGCAGCAGCTTCGGCACGTCGCCCGTAAAGCCCGCGGCTTCGCGGATAAACGCGCGCTTGAGCGCCGGGATGCGCTCGACCACGCCAAGCCCGATGTCGCGCGCCAGCCGCAGCACATCGGAATGGTTGGAAAACAACCTGTTCAATCCATCGGTGGCGACGCCCATGGTCATGGTGTCGAATCGCCGCCAGCGCTGATAGCGCTCCAGCACGTCGGCGGCACCGGGATCGAGACCGAGTCGCGCAGCATCCGCAATGACTTCCGCGAGCGCGGCGACGTCGCGCAGGCCCATGTTGAGGCCCTGCCCCGCGATCGGGTGAATCACATGCGCGGCGTCACCGATCAGCGCCAGCCGCTCCGCAATGAAAGAGCGCGCCGTGAACAGGCCGAGCGGAAAAGCGCGCCGCGGGCCGGCAACTGCGATATCGCCGAGATGCAGGCCGAAGCGTTTTTCCAGTTCGGCGTGAAATTCATCGTCCGTCAGCGCGAGCAGACGTTCGGCTTCGTGCTCTTCTTCCGTCCACACGATCGACGAGCGCTTGCCGGTCAGCGGCAGGATCGCGAACGGCCCGGCGGGGAGGAAATGCTCTTCGGCGCGGCCGTTGTGGTCGCGTTCATGCGCAACGGTCGTGACGATCGCCGACTGACCGTAGTTCCAGCCATGCGTCGCAATGCCGGCGTTCTCGCGAATGCGCGACCGCGCGCCGTCCGCGCCGACCAGCAACCGCGTGGAAATTTTATCGCCGTCAGCAAACCGGACGTCGACCGCCTGCGTGCCGGTTTCAGACCCAGCCACCGCCGTCGCACGCAGTTCGACGCCGTCCACGCGCGCGCGCGCCGCCAGCACATCGATCAGATACCGGTTCTCGATCATGTGCGCGAACGGCTCGCCTTCCTCGACATCGCCGCCGAACGTCAGGAATGTCGGGCGCACCGCGTCGTCGAGCTTGGAATCGGTCACCACCATGTCGAGGATCGGCTGCGCGTTCTCCGCGACCGGTTCCCAGGCACCGATCGTCTCGAACAGCCGCCGCGCCGCCGCCGCAATGGCCGTGGCGCGCATGTCTTTCGATTTTTCCGCCGCCAGCGCCGGATCGGCGACCACGACGGTGAAGCTTTCGCCCAGGGCCTGACGCAGCGCGACACCGAGCGCGAGGCCGGCAAAGCCCGCGCCGCCGATCACCACGTCGCACCGTTTTCGAGCAGTCTCAGGCTTGGCCATTCGGGTTCCTTGTAAATTTACCGCCAGCATAGCAGGTTGGTGCTCGATTTGACCGCCCCCGGATCAGCCGCAATGTCCGATGCCGTCCAGGATCTGCTCAATATCCTTGACCTTGAACTTCTCGACCTGAACCTGTTCCGCGGCCTCTCTCCGCAAGTCGGGTGGCAGCGGGTTTTCGGCGGCCAGGTGATCGGACAGGCGCTGGTCGCCGCCGTGCGCACGGTCGACGCCAGCCGCCCGCCGCATTCGATGCACGCCTATTTCCTGCTGCCGGGCGATCCCAAGATTCCGATCATCTATGACGTCGATCGCATGCGCGACGGCAAGAGTTTCACGACGCGGCGCGTCACCGCGCGCCAGCACGGCCATCCAATCTTTTCGATGCTGGTCTCGTTCCATGCCGATGAGCCCGGACTCGACCATCAGGCAAAGATGCCTGACGTGCCCGGCCCCGACGATCTTCCGACCGAATCGGAAGTGCGCAAAAGCATTTTGCCTTCCATGCCCGAGCCGGTGCGGCGCTATTACGAGCGCGAGCGGCCGATCGAATTGCGGCCGGTGGAATTCGAGCGCTATCTCGGCAAGAAATACCCCGAGGGCAAATTCCACATGTGGATTCGCACCACCGGAAAACTGCCGGACGATCCGGCGTTGCATCAATGCGTGCTGGCTTACGCATCCGACATGACGCTGCTCGACACCGCGCTCGCCTCACACGGCCGCACGCTGTTCGAGCCGGAATTCATGGCGGCAAGCCTCGACCACGCGCTGTGGCTGCATCGCCCGTTCCGGGCCGACGAATGGCTTCTCTACGCACAGGATTCGCCCAATCTGCACGGCTCGCGCGGCTTTTCGCGCGGGCTTATCTTTACCCGTGACGGCACATTGATTGCTTCCGTTGCGCAGGAAGGCCTCGTGCGCCTGCGGCAGCCCTGAGTCCTGACAAGACGCGCCACAAAAATGAAACGATTGATTGCTGCATTTGCTGTCTTGCTGTTGCCGTTGCATGCGGCCCTCGCCGCATCGGGCAAGGAGCCGCCGCCGGTCGGATCGGTCTCGGGCGCGCCGCCTGAATTTACGCAATTTTCTGCGCCCGAATTGTCGCGCGGATTTCTTGCCCTCGCCTTCGGCTCCGATCTCCTGATCGGCAAGCGGCCGAAGGGAATCCGCCGTTACGATCATCCGATTACCGCGCATGTCATTCCGGGCGGCAGCGTCGACCGCGCGGCGGCGATGGAAAGAATTCTCGACGACTATGCGGCGCAAGTGCCGTCATTGAAGTTGAGCGTCATCGGCAACGAGCAGGCCGACATCGAAGTCCGGCTGATCGACGAAAAACATTTCAACGCCGCGCTGGTGGCCGCCTTCGGTGCCAAGGTCGCACGCACCTTCATCGCGCGCACCGACCCGCAGTGCATGACCAGCGTGAAGTCCGACGCCGCGGGCGAAATCGTCCACTCCGTCTCTTTCATCATCGTGGACAAAGGCGAGCAGGTCTTCTTCGACTGCGCCTATCACGAACTGCTGCACGCTTTCGGCCTGTCCAGCCACGATCAGCACAATCCGTGGACCACGCTCAACCAGAACCGCATGGTGGGATACCTCTCGGTCTATGACCGCTCGCTGCTGACTATCCTCTACGATTCCCGCATAAAGCCCGGCCTGACGCTCACCAAGGTGCGCAAAATCCTGCCCTCGATCATCAAGGATCACGGCCTCGCCACCAGCAGCGGCAAATAGGGCAATATTGCTGACGATATCTGCCTGCAGGCTTTGCACATGCCTGCGAAGACATCACTGAATCCGCTTAAACTTTGATCGGCCTGTCGATAGGGTAGGCACAAGGGCCCGTGCCGGCACAAGCCGGGGCGGGTTTTCGTTATCACTGACCGGGCGCCCCGCGATGCCCGTCCGCCGGGAAGGAAGACCATGAAACTCGTCATCGCCGTCATCAAACCGTTCAAGCTCGACGAAGTGCGTGATGCCCTGACCCGCCTCGGCATCCACGGCATGACCGTCTCCGAGGTCAAAGGCTACGGTCGCCAGAAAGGCCACACCGAAATTTATCGCGGCGCCGAATATGCCGTGAACTTCCTGCCGAAAGTACGCATCGAAGTCGCCGTCGCCACCGAGCAACTCGAGCAGGTGGTAGAGGCGCTCACCGCCGCCGCCAAAACGGGCCAGATCGGCGATGGAAAGATTTTCGTGACGCCGATCGAACAAGCCGTGCGCATCCGCACCGGCGAGACCGACAACAACGCGCTTTAAGAAAATCACGACAGATTTAATTCGGGGAACTCGGGGGATACATCATGGCACGGGCGTCAACTCGGCTCGCGTTTGCTTCAATCATAACGGGCGCGACACTCGCGGCCTCGCCTGCCTTCGCGCAAGCCGCGAAGATCGACGGCGCCGACACGGCATGGATGATCGGCGCCACCGGCCTCGTGTTGATGATGACGATACCGGGCCTCGCGCTTTTTTATTGCGGCATGGTGCGCAAGAAAAACGTGCTCGCTACCATGGCGCAAAGCCTTGCGGCGACATTTCTCGTTTCGATATTGTGGGCGATCGCCGGCTACAGTCTGACCTTCACGGGCGACGGTCCGCTGCTCGGCACGGCCGACAGGCTTTTCCTGCACGGCTTGTCGTTGAATTCGATCTCTCCGTTCGCGAAAACCATCCCCGAAAGCCTGTTCATGCTTTACCAGATGACTTTCGCGATCATCACGGTCGCGCTGGTCGCCGGCTCGGTTGCCGACCGCTTGCGGTTTTCGGCGTTCCTCTGGTTTGGAGCGCTCTGGCTGATGCTGGTCTATGTGCCGATCGCGCATTGGATTTGGGGCGGCGGTTTCCTCGGCGCTGCCGGCGTTCTCGATTTCGCCGGCGGTACGGTCGTGCATCTCAATGCCGGCGTCGCCGGTTTGGTCGGCGCGCTCGTCATTGGCAAACGCCGCGGCTACGGCACCGACAATCTCGCGCCGCATGATTTATCGCTCGCGGTGATCGGCACAGGATTGTTGTGGGTCGGCTGGTTCGGATTCAACGGCGGCTCGGCGCTCGGCGCCAACGGCCGTGCGGCGATGGCGATCGTCTCGACGCATCTCGCTGCCAGCGCCGGTGCCTGCACGTGGGTGGCGCTTGAATGGTGGACCCGCGGCAAGCCTTCGGTACTCGGCATGATCTCCGGCGCGGTCGCCGGTCTCGGCACCATTACGCCGGCGTCCGGCTTCGTGATGCCGATGCAGGGCGTGCTGATCGGAATCATCGCCGGCGCGATCTGCTTCTGGTCCTGTACCTGGCTGAAGCTGAAATTCGGCTACGACGACTCGCTCGACGTGTTCGGCGTACACGGCATCGGCGGATTGACCGGCACTTTGCTCACCGGCGTGTTCGCGGTCGCCGCCTTGTCGGCCAGCCCCGAACTTCCCGGCGGCATTCCGGGTCTGCTCGAAGGCAATCCGAAGCAGGTGCTGATCCAGCTCTACGGCATCGTCGTGACGCTGGTCTGGTCCGGCGGTCTTACCTTCGTGATCCTAAAGGTGATCCAGAAATTCATGCCGCTGCGCGTGAGCCACGAAGACGAAGTCATGGGCCTCGACGTCTCGCTGCATGGCGAAGCGCTGCAATAGCCCGGCAGCATCAGCCGCGCCCTCCGGTTCGGATGGGCGCGGCACTATCTGTATTTCCCGTTGGTGCCGCGTCTGTGCCCAATCCCGCCGCACTGACTAATTCTTATGCACACTTGGCGTGCCTTTAAGCGGGCAATTCGGTGCGGAATCGTCGCGGACCCGCTCTCCGCATAATTCTCTCATTAAATCATATCGTTAGGTCAAAGCCCGGCACTTGGCACGGGGCTTGATTCTATGGGGCTGGCGATGCCCGCAAAGTGCGCTTGGCGGGTGGGCCTCAGTGTATCCGCCCGCACTGCGTAACCAATCAAACGGGCCCAAGCGGGGATCGAATCCATGAAGATCGTCATGGCCATCATCAAACCTTTCAAGCTCGACGAGGTTCGCGACGCTTTGACCTCAATGGGAATTCAGGGACTGACCGTCACCGAGGTCAAAGGCTACGGGCGTCAAAAGGGACACACGGAAATCTACCGTGGCGCCGAATACGCGGTGAGCTTCCTGCCGAAAATCAAGATCGAGGTGGGAGTTGCGGCCGATCAGGTCGACAAGGTCGTCGGCGCCATTACCGCGGCGGCGAAAACCGGACAGATCGGCGACGGAAAAATTTTCGTCTTCGGACTCGATCACGCCGTGCGCATCCGCACCGGCGAGACCGATGCCGCGGCGCTCTAAGACCCGCACACAAATAATACGGACAGGAGTTACACCATGACCTTCATGAAATCGTCCCGTGCGGGGCTGCTGGCTCTCGCTTTCGGGTTATTGCTCGGACTCTTCCTCAGCGCCGGAACGTTCGACACGTCCTATGCGCAAACACCGGCGGCGCCGGGCGCAGCGCCCGCGGCGACAGCCGCACCGACGCCAGCCGCGCCGCCGCCCGCCTGCGCCAACGATCCGGATCCGAAAAAGGCCGTGCTCACGAATTGCACGCCGAACTCGGGTGACACCGCATGGATGCTCACCTCTGTGGCGCTCGTATTGATGATGACCATACCGGGCCTCGGCCTGTTCTATGGCGGCATGGTACGCAAGAAAAATGTCGGCGATACGGTGATGACCAGTTTCGCGGTCACATGTTTGCTCACGATCATCTTCGCGGCCGTCACCTACAGCCTGGCGTTTACCGGCGGCTCGCCATTCATCGGCGGATTAAGTCGCGCATTCCTGCAAGGCATCGTGAGCGACATCGCGAAAGGCACCGGGAATCCCAATCCGCTTGCCGCCACGATTCCCGAGACGGTTTACATGTGCTTCCAGATGACATTTGCGATCATCACGCCGGCGTTGATTGCCGGCGCCTTCGCGGAACGCATGAAGTTCTCGGCGATGCTGTGGTTCATCGGCCTGTGGGCAATCCTCGTCTACGCGCCGGTCGCGCACTGGGTGTGGGGACCGGACGGCTTCCTGTCGAGCGGCAACTCCGACGCCGTCGTCAAGGTACTCGACTTCGCCGGCGGTACCGTCGTGCATATCAACGCAGGCATCGCCGGATTGATGTGTGCGATCTGCCTCGGCAAGCGCAAGGACATGGGCCCGCCGCATAACATGGTGCTCACTTTCATCGGCGCTTCGCTGCTGTGGGTTGGCTGGTTCGGCTTCAACGCCGGTTCGGCCGTTACCGCCGGCATGCAGGCGGGCATGGCGATGACCGTGACGCAAATCGCCACCGCAGTCGCAGGTTTCACCTGGATGATTGTGGAATGGCTCGCGCGCGGCAAACCGACTGTCGTCGGTATTTGTTCAGGCGCGGTCGCAGGCCTCGTCGCCATCACACCGGCATCGGGCTTTGTCGGCCCGGCCGGCTCGATGTGCATCGGCGTCGCCGCCGGCGTGTTCTGCTACTGGGGCGTCACCGGCCTGAAGCACCTGCTCGGCGTCGACGACGCGCTCGACGCGTTCGGTGTTCACGGCGTCGGCGGCATCGTCGGCGCGATCCTCACCGGCGTGTTCGCGATCAGCGAATACGGCGGCACCTCCGGCCTGATCGAAGGCAATGCGGGCCAGGTCATCAACCAGATCGAAGGCGTGCTGATCATCGTCGTGTACGACGCCATCGTGTCGCTGATCCTTCTCAAGATCATCGACGCCGTTATCGGCCTGCGCGTCGCCCCCGACGTGGAGCGCGAAGGACTCGATTTCGCCCTGCACGGCGAGATCGTCCAGTAACGGCCGGGACGGAACCCGGCACCGTCTCTGCCGCCGAGGCCCCGGTTGGCAAGTACCGGGGCCTCTCTCTTTTTGAAGCTTTTATCGGGAAAAAACGCCGTAAAATCCGATGGTTAATCGGGTCTTAACCTCGCCGGCCCTATGCTGGCAAAACCCCTGTTCCGCGGGCTCTCCCGCTGTGCCGCCGCATGCCCAAGGCCCTGTCGATCAAGCCGATGACGATGACGACTACCCAGCGCGAGCCCGCCAGTCCCGCCGCCCCGGCAGGCGGGCGGTCGCCGTTCGTGCGGCTGACCGAGCTGATCGCCGACATCAGGCCCGGCAAGCCGGTGATCAATTTGTCGGTCGGCGAACCACAACATCCGATTCCGTCTTTCGTCGGACCCGAGATCGCGGCCCATCTCGACGAATTTGGCCGTTATCCGGCCAACAAGGGCACCGATGGATTCCGCCACGCTGTCGGCCAATGGCTCAGTCGCCGTTACACGCTGGCGCGGCCGGTCGATCCCGAACACGAAGTTCTGGTGCTCAACGGCACGCGCGAGGGACTCTTTCTCGCCGGCATTGCCGCCAAACGGTGGGTGTCGCCGCGCTCCGGCAAGCCGGCCATGCTGATTCCGAATCCGTTCTACGCCGCCTATGGCGCGGGGGCCGGCGCCGCCGATTGCGAGCCGATCTATCTCCCGGCCGGCAAGGCGAGCGGCTTCCTGCCCGACCTCGATACACTCAGCGACGACCTGCTCGCGCGCACGGTCGCCTGCTACATCGCCTCGCCCTCAAATCCGCAAGGCGCAGTCGCCGATTTCAATTATCTCACGAGGCTCGCCGGTCTCGCGCAACGTTTCGGCTTTCTGGTGTTCGCCGATGAATGTTATTGCGAGATCTACAGCCGCGACGCGCCGCGCGGCATGCTCGAAGCGAGCGGACCCGACTTCGCCAACGTCGTCGTTTTCCATTCGCTGTCGAAGCGGTCAAACCTTCCCGGGTTGCGGGTCGGCTTTGCCGCCGGCGACCGCCATTTCCTCGGCGCCTTTCTCGAGCTGCGCAACGTCGCGGCACCGCAAGTGCCGGCGCCTGCGCAACATGTCGCGATCGCGGCCTACCGCGACGAAAAGCACGTCGAAGAAAACCGCCGGCTCTACAACGCGAAATTCGATCTCGCCGACCAGATCATCGGCAACCGTTACGATTACAAGCGGCCGGCCGGCGGATTTTTTCTTTGGCTCGACGTTTCCGCGCAAGGCGGCAGCGAGACCGTGACCAGACGCCTCTGGCAGGAAGCCGGCGTGCGCGTGGTGCCCGGCCGTTACCTGGCGCGCGAGCAGACTGACGGCAGCAATCCCGGCGCGGATTATATCCGTGTCGCCATGGTTCAGGACAAGGAAGCCACGGCCGAGGCGTTGCATCGCATCGTCGCGGTTCTAGGTTAGAGGTACACCCACTCATGCCCGCAACAGATCGCAGCCTCGACGCCGTCGCCTTCGTCATCGAGCATTTCCGCGACATCTTGCGCCGCCGTGTCAGCGAAGTCTCCGGCCTGGCGCTGATCACGCTGGCGTTGCTCGGAGCGATCGCGCTTGCGACCTGGTCGGTGCAGGACCCGTCGCTGAGCCACGCCACTCAATCGCCGATCCACAACCTTCTCGGATTTCCCGGCGCGATCTTCTCCGACCTGGTGATGCAACTGTTCGGACTTTCCGCCGTGCTGCTGCTGGCGCCGGAAGCCTTGCTCGGCTGGCGCCTGCTTTCGCATCGGCCGCTCGGCGAGAAGTGGCGCAATTTCGTCTGGATTATCGCCACGCTTTTCTTTGCCGCCTTTGCATCGTGCCTGCCGCGCAGCGCGCATTGGCCGCTGCCGACCGGCCTCGGCGGCGTCATCGGCGACGGACTCCTGCGTGTCCCCGCTTTCTTCTTCGGCGCGCCGTTGTCCGGCACGACCGCCTTTACAGCCAGTCTCGTTCTCGGATTCGGCGCGTTCGTCACCCTCATTATCGCCGCGCGCATCCCGTTCCCGCAGAGCGCGCTTGAGCCGCGCAAGAAGGGCCGCGCCAGCGATCCGGTTGAGGACATCGAGAGCGACGAGGAAGACGAAGACCGCGATGCCGGTGGTTCGGTTTCACTCGGCATGCTCACGCACGCACTGCTCAGCGCCAAGGCGCGCATCATGCGCCTGATCAGAGGCCGGGCGCGTCCGCTGCAGCGCAGCGCCATGGCCGCACCGAAAGGCGCACGACTCGAGCCGCGTTTCGACGGCGCGGCCCGTCAGGCGCCGTCCATCGTCGGCCCCGATTTCGACGACGAGGACGAGGAAGAAGAACAAGAGGAAGAGGCACAACGCGCGCCGCGCAAGCGCGCTTCGGCGCGGCCGGCCGCACGTCGCTCATCGGGAGGCTATGCCTTGCCGTCGCTCGGGTTGCTGTCCGCAACCCGCGCCAGCGAACGCAGCACGTTGTCGAGCGAGGAGATTCAAAACAACGCCACCGCGCTCGAAAGCGTGCTGGGCGATTTCGGCGTGCGCGGCGAAATCATCAATGCACGCCCCGGCCCGGTCGTGACGTTGTACGAACTCGAGCCCGCGCCCGGCATCAAGTCGTCGCGCGTGATCGGCCTGTCCGACGACATCGCGCGCTCGATGAGCGCGGTATCGGCGCGCGTCGCCGTCGTTTCCGGCCGCAACGCCATCGGCATCGAATTGCCCAATCCGACGCGCGAGAAAGTTTACCTGCGCGAATTGCTCGACGACGACGACTACCAGAATCACGCCGCCAAGCTACCGCTGTGCCTCGGCAAGACGATCGGCGGCGAGTCGGTCATCGTCGATCTCGCCCGCATGCCGCATCTGCTGATCGCCGGCACCACCGGCTCCGGCAAATCGGTCGCCATCAACACCATGATCCTGTCGCTGGTTTATCGGCTGCGGCCCGATCAATGCCGCCTGATCATGGTCGATCCGAAAATGCTCGAACTCTCCGTCTATGACGGCATCCCCCATCTGCTCACGCCGGTCGTCACCGACCCGAAGAAAGCCGTCGTGGCGCTGAAATGGGCCGTGCGCGAAATGGAAGAGCGCTACAAGCGCATGTCCAAGCTCGGCGTGCGCAACGTCGACGGCTACAACGCGCGGCTTACCGAAGCGAAATCGAAAGGCGAGACGCTCACGCGCACCGTCCACACCGGCTACGACAAGGAGACCGGTGAGGCGATCTACGAGAAGGAAGAACTGGAGCTCGAGCCGTTGCCTTATATCGTCGTCATCGTCGACGAGATGGCGGACCTGATGATGGTGGCGGGCAAGGACATCGAAGGCGCGATCCAGCGCCTCGCGCAGATGGCGCGCGCCGCCGGCATCCACGTGATCCTCGCCACGCAGCGTCCCTCGGTCGACGTCATCACCGGCACGATCAAGGCGAACTTCCCGACCCGCATCTCATTCCAGGTCACCTCCAAGATCGACAGCCGCACCATTCTGGGCGAGCAGGGCGCCGAACAACTGCTGGGCCAGGGCGACATGCTCTATATGGCAGGCGGCGGCCGGATCAGCCGCGTACACGGCCCGTTCGTGTCGGACGACGAAGTCGAGAAAGTCGTGCGCCACCTGAAATCGCAGGGCGTGCCGCAATACCTCGAGGAGGTGACGGCAAGCACCGACGAAGAGGGCGAGGACGGCGCCGTGTTCGACGCGACCGGCATGGGCCTTGCCGAAGGCGGCGACCTCTACCAGCAGGCGGTCGCGATCGTGAAACGCGACCGCAAGGCATCGACCAGTTACATCCAGCGGCGGCTGCAGATCGGGTACAACCGCGCCGCCACCATCATGGAACGGATGGAGCAGGAAGGCGTCGTCGGCCAGCCCAACCATGCCGGCAAGCGCGAGATTCTCATTCCCGAGAATCCGAACGACGATCGCTATTGAGAATCGCGCATTTCACGATTAAGTCGGCTGAGGGCGATTTTGCGTTTCGCGGCCTTGCGTGGCGAACTTCGGTCGCAGACTGGGCCGTGAAATAGCCACAGCCGGTCGCTAAAGCCGAGCAAATCGGGGCGAGACGGACATCACATGACGGGACCCGGCATGGCCACAATGGGCCGAAAAGCGGCATTCGCGGCGTTGTTCGCCTTGATGGCTGCAAGCCCCCTGCTGGCGCAGACCGTTCCGCTGCCGGCGCCGAAACCCAAGCCCGTCCACAGGATCGGCCAACTGGCGACCGGATCGATCAAGCCTGTCGTGCCGCCCGCGGCGCTGACCGCGCGCGCGCAAGCGCCGCAATCGCAGAAGCAGCAGCAAGTGCCGGCGGTCATCCCGACCAACCCCTTCGCCGCCCTGCTCGGCACACCCGGCACCACACGGGCGCTCACGCCCGAGCAGCGCGCGATCATCGAGCGGGTGGACACCTATCTTTCCGGCACGCAGGTGCTCTCCGGCGATTTCATCCAGGTCGGGCCGGACGGCAACAAGACCAAGGGTCAATTCTTCATTTCAAAGCCGGGCAAAGTTCGCTTCGAATATGATCCGCCGACCCCCATCGACATCGTCGCCGACGGCCAATCGGTCGTCGTGCGCGACCGCAAGCTGGCGACGCAGGACGTCTATCCGCTGTCGCAGACGCCGCTGCGCTTCCTGCTGTCCGATCACGTCAATCTGCTGAAGGACACAAATCTCGTCGCGCTCTATACCGACGACGTGTTCATCACCGTCGTCGTCGAAGAAAAGAACCCGCTCGTCGGCACCAGCCGGCTGATGATCATGTTCAGCTCCACCGACATGCAGATCAAGCAGTGGACGGTGACTGACCCGCAAGGTTACGACACCACCGTCGCGGTTTATAATCTCGACACGACCAAGCGTCCCGATCCCAATCTTTTCCGGATCGACTACACGCGCTACAAGAATTGATATTTACGGTCACCGTACAAATATCTGTCATGCGCGGGCTTGTCCCGCCATGACAGTGACAAATGACCGTCGCGACGCTAATCATTAGAGATGCCCCTCAAGATTTCCACTTGGAACATCAATTCCGTCCGCTTGCGCATCGATCTCGTCGCCAAATTCATCAAGGCGACGCGGCCGGATGTGTTGTGCCTGCAGGAAACCAAATGCCCGGACGACGCCTTCCCGACCAAGCGCTTCAATCGCCTCGGCTACAATCACATCGCGCTTAACGGACAGAAGGGATATCACGGCGTCGCCATCGTCTCGCGTCATCCGTTTGAAAAGACCGGCTTTCGCAATTTCTGCGGCAAGACCGATTGCCGCCATATCTCGGTGGTGCTGGGCGAACGCGCTCGCCTGCGCGACCCGATCACGCTGCATAACTTCTACGTGCCGGCCGGCGGCGACGAGCCGGACGCCGAGATAAATCCGAAATTCGGGCACAAATTGTCGTTCCTCGATGAGATGCGCGATTGCAAGGATTTGCGTCCTACGAGCAGCGAACGCGCGATTCTGGTCGGCGACCTCAATGTCGCGCCGCTCGAGCACGACGTCTGGAGTCACAAGCAGATGATCCGCGTGGTGTCGCACACGCCGGTCGAATGCGAGAAGCTGACGCTTGCGCGTCAGGCTGGCGCCTGGGTCGACAGTATGCGTGAGCACACGCCGGAGCCGGAAAAACTCTACACGTGGTGGAGCTACCGCGCGATGGACAATTGGCGCGCGGCCGACCGCGGCCGTCGGCTCGATCACATCTGGACCTCGAATGCGCTTGGCGACCGCGTCGCCACCATCAAGATTGCGAAAGATTATCGCGGCGCCGAACGGCCATCCGATCATGTGCCGGTGACGGCAACGATCGAAGCATAAATTCAAATCAAGACGTCAGTGATCTTCCGGGCGGTTCATGCCGCTCATGACGGCTCCGAGTTCGCGCGCCCATTGATCGGCGCGCGCCGCCATTGCATCGCGCAGTTTCCGCGCCGCGGCCGGATAGCCTTCGAGCATGCGGAGGAAAAGGCTACGGGAGACGCGGATCACCGTCGTCGGCTCCATCGCCGTCGCAGTCGCCGGCCGTACGGCGTCCGTGAGCAGGGCCTGCTCGCCGACCAGCGTGCCGGGACCGGCGATCATCTCGACGCCGTCGAGCGGCGTGCCTGGCTCAAGCTGCAACGAGCCTTCGACGACGAGATAACCGGATTCGGCGAGATCGCCGGCGTAAAACAGCACCGTGCCGCTTTGCAGCCTGTGCGTTTCCGCGCCGATGGCGAGGATGCGCAACGCCTGCTTGCCGAGCGAGCCAAACGTCGGCACCCGTTCGAACAATGCGATGTCGTCTTCGAGCGTCATTGGCAGCCGCCATTCCGGAACGGCTGGACCGGGTGGGCGCGCAGCGCGCTCACGGCACCAGCTTGTAGCCGCCGGCTTCCGTCACCAGAATTGCCGGCAGGGCCGCGTCCTTCTCGACCTTTTGCCGCAGGCGATAGATGTGCGTCTCCAGCGTGTGCGTGGTGACGCCGGAATTATACCCCCACACTTCCTGCAGCAGCGTTTCGCGCGACACCGGTTTCTGTCCGGCGCGATAGAGATAACGCAAGATTGCCGTCTCTTTTTCAGTCAGCCGCACTTTGCTGCCCTTCGGGCTGAGCAAAAGCTTCGAACTCGGCCGGAACGTGTAAGGACCGATGGTAAAGACCGCGTCCTCGCTCGCTTCGTGCTGGCGCAGTTGCGCGCGGATGCGCGCGAGCAGCACAGCGAAACGGAACGGCTTGGCGACGTAATCGTTGGCGCCCGACTCGAGACCGAGAATGGTATCGCTATCGGTGTCATGGCCGGTGAGCATGATGATCGGCGCTTTGAAGCCGTTTTTGCGCAGGATACGCACGGCTTCGCGGCCATCCACGTCCGGCAGGCCGACGTCCATGATGACGAGATCGATGGTGCCGTTCTTGGCCGCCTGCACACCCTTGGTGCCGCTGTCGGCCGAGATGGCGTCGAATTCCTCGTGCAGCGCCAGTTGCTCGACCAGCGCCTCACGCAACTCGTTATCGTCGTCGACGATCAGGATCGTGCGCTTGTTGGGCATCGAAACAGGCCCCTTTATAGGCGACATGACGCCCAAGCCCCGGTAGTCGCGAAGATGAGCATTAGACGCTAAAAGAGCAAGCGGGAACTGTTCTTTAGGCTGGAAGTCAGCGATTTCCGAAGGGGTTAGAGGTAATGCGGAAGACGTCGCTTGCCCGGATCGCCGTGCGGCGCAAGGCCGCCGATGGCGCCCGAGGCTGGCTGCAGGCAGGCCAGCAAGTGCTCCCGGTGGCACTCGGCCGGGCCGGCATCAAGGCCAATAAGCGCGAAGGCGACGGCTCCACCCCACGCGGCACCTTCCGGCTCAAGCGGCTGTGGTGGCGGCCCGAAAGACATCCGCGGCCACACACATTTTTGCCGACACGGCCGATCCGCGCCGACGACGGCTGGTGCGAAGACCCCGCCGACCGGCACTACAACCAACCCGTCAAAATACCCAAGGCGAGCAAGGCCGACCGGCTCGCACGCAAGGACGCACTCTACGATTTCATCATCGAGCTCGACCACAACACCCGCCCGCGCGTCGCCGGGCGCGGCAGCGCGGTGTTCATCCATATTGCGCGTGACGGCTTTGCGCCGACTGCCGGCTGCGTCGCGCTGACGGCACGTGCGCTGCGCCGGCTGCTGGAACGCGTCGGACCGCGCACGAAGATCATAGTTGAATAATTCTTAATCGTGCACGGCGACCATTGATTAAGCATCGCGACACGCCGCACCGGCATAACCGCCGCATTAAGCGAAGCTGAAACCATTACTGCTATGTGAAAGCACGTGCGCGGAAATTTTCGCGCCGGCGATATAAAAAAATCACGGCAGGGCGCATGAACACCACGATCGCACGAGAGATGGGCACCCAGCCGCGCACGACGCGCGCGCCGATCGGCCGCATCGTTGCGATCGAAGGATCGGAAGCGACGGTCGGCGTCACGGCAACATCTCATTCGGCCGAGGGCGATCACGTCACCGTCGGAAAATTCATCGGATTGTTGTCCGGCCCCTGCATTATCGTCGGCATGGTGACACAGATCGCGGAGGAAACCGCCGCCCACCACGGAGCGGTGTGCCGCCAGATCGCGCGGCTCGATCTTGTCGGGGAAATCAGCGCAAATGAAAAAGGCACGGCGCGCTTCCAGCGCGGCGTCGCCGACTATCCGACCATCGGCGACGGTGCGATTTTGCTCAGCGAAAACGAACTGCGGCTCATCTACGGCTCGCCCGACGGCGACCGCGCGCACATCGGCGACTTGCAGCAGAACGACCGCATCGGCGTCAACATAGACGTCGACAGCCTGATCAGTCGCCATTTCGCCCTGCTCGGCGCGACCGGCGTCGGCAAGTCGAGCGGCGTCGCCGTCATCTTGCAGAAAATTCTGGAGACGCGGCCTAACCTGCGCATATTCCTGGTCGATCCGCACAACGAATATGGCCGCTGCTTCGGCGACAAGGCGCAGGTGCTGACTCCGCGCAATCTGCGGCTGCCGTTCTGGTTGTTCAATTTCGAGGAAACCGTCGACGCATTTTTCGGCGGCCGGCCGGGCATCGATGAAGAAGTCGAGATTCTTTCCGAAGTCATCCCGCTCGCGAAAGGCGCCTACCTGCAGTACCGCGCCGGCACCGAGCGCGCGCTGTCGAAAAAACGCGATCCCAAGAATGCCGGCTTCACCGCCGACACGCCCGTGCCTTATCGCATCGAGGACCTGATCAACCTGCTCGACGAGCGCATGGGAAAGCTTGAGAACCGTTCGTCGCGCGTCGTCATTCACAAGCTGATCTCGCGCATCCAGACTTTCCGCAATCATCCGCGTTACGCCTTCATGTTCGAAAACGCCAATATCGGCGGCGACACGATGGCGGAAACCTTGAGCCACCTGTTCCGCCTGCCGCCCGGCGGCAAGCCGATGACGATCATGCAACTCGCCGGATTCCCGGCCGAAGTGATCGATTCCGTCGTGTCCGTGCTCTGCCGCATGGCTTTCGACTTCGGCCTGTGGAGCGACGGCGTGGCGCCTCTGCTGTTCGTTTGCGAGGAGGCGCATCGCTACGCGCCCGCCGACAAGAAGATCGGCTTCGGCCCGACACGCCGCGCGCTCTCGCGCATCGCAAAGGAAGGCCGAAAATACGGCGTTTACCTCGGCCTCGTCACGCAGCGGCCGGCGGAAATTGATCCCACCATCATCTCGCAGTGTTCGACGCTGTTCGTGATGCGGTTGTCGAACGACCGCGATCAAAGCCTGATCCGCTCCGCGGTATCGGATGCGGCGGCCAATCTGCTCTCGTTCATTCCGTCGCTGGGCGTGCGCGAAGTCTTCGCCTTCGGTTCCGGCGTCGCCATGCCGACGCGCATGCGTTTCACGGAGCTGCCTGTTTCGATGCGGCCAAGCAGCGACGCGGCGGGTTACGCCAGCTCCGACGGTGGCGCCAATGTCAGCCGCGACATGATCTCATCCGTCGTCGAACGCTGGCGCGCCGCGACGATGAGTCATCGCGTGGAAGGAGACTTCTCCGAACCCGATTTGCCGCCCGAACCCGTC
This sequence comes from Pseudolabrys sp., assembly GCA_049793875.1. Classification (GTDB taxonomy): domain Bacteria; phylum Pseudomonadota; class Alphaproteobacteria; order Rhizobiales; family Xanthobacteraceae; genus Pseudolabrys. The sequence goes on from JBARCH010000012.1 coordinate 19,049, forward strand.
CCGCTGCCGGTGACAGGCCACGCGCCGCCGATGGCGCCGGCCGCGCCCGGCCGGATAGGCGCGCCGCCGGATC
>JBARCH010000013.1:0-3581 GCA_049793875.1 Pseudolabrys sp.
CAGATTCGAGCGGTGGATGCGCTCGAACGATTCGGTGACGACGGCCCGAATTCCCAACAGCACCGAACCTTTCGCCGCCCAGTCACGCGAAGAACCGCTGCCGTATTCCTTGCCGGCGAACACCACGAGCGGAACATGATCGGACATGTAGCGCATCGCCGCGTCATAGATCTGCATGCGCTGCTTCGACGGATAGTGAATGGTGACTCCGCCTTCCACGCCCGGAACCATCTGGTTCTTGATGCGGATATTGGCGAAAGTGCCACGCATCATCACCTCGTGATTACCGCGGCGCGTGCCGTACTGATTAAAGTCGGCCGGCTTGACCTTATGATCGACGAGATATTTGCCGGCCGGCGAATCGATCTTGATCGATCCCGCCGGCGAGATGTGGTCGGTCGTAATCGAATCGAGCAGCAACGCCAGCACACGCGCGTCGACGATATCCTCAAGCGGCTTCGGATGCTTCGCCATGCCGCTGAAGTAAGGCGGGTTCTGCACGTACGTGGACTTGCGATCCCAATCGTAGGTCATGCCGCCCTTGACGGCGATCTTGCGCCAGTTGGAATCGCCTTTGAACACGTCGGCATATTTCTTGGTGAACATCTGTCGCGTGATGTTCTTGGTGACGAATTCGGCGATTTCCTTGTTGGTCGGCCAGATGTCGCGCAGGAATACCTTCTTGCCTTTCTGGTCGACTCCAAGCGGTTCCTTCACCAGATCGACATTCATCGAACCGGCGATGGCGTAAGCCACCACCAGCGGCGGCGACGCGAGGAAATTCGCGCGCACATCGGCATTGATGCGGCCTTCGAAATTGCGATTGCCCGAGAGCACCGCGCAAGCAACCAGATCGCCATCATTCACGGCCTTCGAAATTTCCGGCGGCAGCGGGCCGGAGTTTCCGATGCAGGTCGTGCAGCCGAAGCCGATGAGATTGAAGCCGAGTTTGTCGAGATCCTTTTGCAGCCCGGATTTGTCAAGATATTCGGCGACGACTTGCGAGCCTGGCGCGAGCGACGTCTTCACCCACGGCTTGACGGTCAGGCCTTTCGCAGCGGCTTTGCGCGCAAGAAGGCCGGCGCCGATCATGACGTTCGGGTTGGACGTGTTGGTGCAGGACGTGATCGCGGCGATGACGAAATCGCCGTGACCGAGATCGTGATCGCGGCCGGGCACCGGCACGCGCTTCTTCATTTCGGACGCCTTTCCGAACTCCTTGTCCATCGAAGCGGCAAAGCTGGTCTTCGCTTCCTTCAATGCAATGCGATCTTGCGGGCGCTTCGGACCGGAGATCGAGGGCTCGACGGTGGCAAGATCGAGCTTGAGCACATCGGTGAACATCGGATCGGGCGTGGTCTTCGTGCGGTACATGCCCTGCGCCTTGGCATAGGCAGACACCAGCGCAACCACTTCGGTCGGGCGGCCGGTGTTCTTGAGGTAGCCGATGGTGTCATCGTCTATTGGAGAGAAGCCGCAAGTTGCGCCGTATTCCGGCGACATGTTTCCGAGCGTGGCGCGGTCGGCGATCGACAGATGCGTGAGGCCGGCGCCGAAGAACTCGACGAATTTTCCGACCACGCCGCGCTTGCGCAGCATCTCGGTGACGGTGAGCACAAGATCGGTCGCGGTGACGCCTTCCTTGAGTTTGCCGGTGAGCTTGAAGCCGATGACTTCCGGCAACACCATCGAGAATGGCTGGCCGAGCATCGCCGCTTCCGCCTCGATGCCGCCGACGCCCCAACCGAGCACCGACAGGCCATTGACCATCGTCGTGTGCGAGTCGGTGCCGACCAGCGTATCGGGATAGGCGACTTCCATCGTCGCCTGCTTGCCGTCGACCTTGACCTTGTCCTTGCGGCTCCAGACCGTGCGCGAGAGATATTCGAGATTGACCTGGTGGCAGATGCCGGTGCCGGGCGGCACCACGCGGAAATCGTTGAATGAGCGCTGCGCCCATTTCAGGAATTTGTACCGCTCCTGGTTCTGCCGGTATTCCTCGTCAACATTCTTCTTGAATGCCTGGTTGTTGCCGAAGAATGTCACCGCGACAGAATGGTCGATGACGAGATCGACCGGCACCAGCGGATTGATCTTCTTCGGATCGCCGCCAAGATTTTTCATCGCATCGCGCATGGCGGCGAGATCGACCACCGCGGGCACGCCGGTAAAATCCTGCATCAGCACGCGCGCCGGGCGGAACGCGATCTCGCGCTCGGAGGATTTGGTCTTCAGCCAGTCGGCAACGGCCTTGATGTCGTCCTTGGTGACCGTGCGCCCGTCTTCACAGCGCAACAGATTCTCAAGCAACACCTTCATCGAGAACGGCAGGCGGGAAATGCCTTTGAGGCCGTTACGTTCTGCAGTGGGCAAACTGAAATACGCATAGGTTTTCGACCCAACCTGGAGGGTCTTGCAGCATCGAAAGCTATCGAGAGAAGTCATGTCGGCTGTTTCCATTCCAGGCCGGGACACCGGCGTGTGTCTGCGCTAAGTTCTTAACCGAGCAACGATTTTTACGATGGTGAGATTCGCGTCGGATTCCCGTGCGTAGCGCCGCAACGGCACGGCTTATAAGGTCTTTTCGCGGCCGACGCCATATTGACGAGAAAACGTAAACGATCATGAGCACACCCAGGGATTTCCGTTTCACGCCCCGGCAAAGCCGGCGTTTTCCGGCAGCGGCGCAGCGATTCTGATGCGGTTGAGGGCGGAAAATCTGGCCTGCCACCGTGGCGGCCGCGAGATTTTTGCGGGTCTGGGCTTTTCGCTCGCCGCCGGAGAAGCCCTGCTGATCACGGGCCGCAACGGCGCCGGTAAATCTTCGCTGCTCCGCACAATCGTCGGGCTGGTGCGACTGACCAACGGCGACATCACGCTCGAGGGCGGCCGGCCAGAGGCGAGCATCGCCGAGCAGGCCCACTACCTCGGCCATCAGGACGCGATCAAACCCTCACTTTCAGTGGGCGAAAATCTTGTGTTCTGGGCCGACTATCTTGGTGGAAGCGGTGACGAAGATGTGACCGCTGCGCTGGAAGCCGTCGACCTCGCATCGCTTGCAAATCTGCCCGCGGCGTATCTGTCGGCAGGACAGCGGCGGCGGCTCTCGATCGCGCGGCTTGTCGCGGTGAAACGGCCGCTCTGGCTTCTCGACGAGCCCACCACGGCGCTGGATTCGGCGGCGCAGCAGCGGCTTGCCACCCTGATGCAAACGCACTTGCGCGGCGGCGGACTTATCCTCGCCGCGGCACACGGACCCATCGGCCTTGAAAAGGCACGCGAATTGCGGATCGGCCCGGCATGAACGCATTCACGGCCCTGCTGATTCGCGATGTGAAACTCGCCGTGCGCGTTGGCGGCGGCGCGCTGATGGGCGCGCTGTTTTTCCTGATCGTGGTGGTGATGGCACCGTTCGCCGTCGGCCCCGACCTCAAGCTGCTCGCGCTCATAGGCCCCGCGCTCATGTGGTTGGGCGCCCTGCTGGCGAGCCTGCTCGCCCTCGACCGGCTCTTCGCAACGGATCACGAAGACGGCTCGCTCGACCTTATCCGCACCGGGGATATTCCTCTCGAACTGGCGGT
>JBARCH010000014.1:0-1948 GCA_049793875.1 Pseudolabrys sp.
CGGCGAATCCGGCTTCGCGGCGGCGCAGCGCAAAGGCGCCGGCCTTTTCTGCGATCGGCACAAGCCGCGGATCGGCCGCGATCAGTTGCGCCAGCCCGGCTTGCAAATCGGCCTCGGTGTGAAGGAAGTGGGTCATAGTTATTATCGCGCACTCACATAAGCGATGGTCATCGTCCGCGAAAGCGGGCGATCCAGTAATCTCGGTCTACAGCGGGTCGCGCCGCCACCGATTACTGGATGCCCCGCTTTCGCGGGGCATGACAAGGAAAAAACGTCCGCGATGGCACCCGTGGCCTTAGAGTCCGTTTTTCGCTTCGCGCCGAGCCCGAACGGCTATCTGCATCTCGGCCATGCACTGTCGGCCCTGCTCAACGCCGATCTGGCGCGCGCGGCGGGCGGGCGACTGCTGCTGCGCATCGAGGATATCGATGAGACGCGCTGCCGGCCGGAATACGAAGCGGCAATCCATGAGGACCTGACCTGGCTCGGGCTGTCGTGGGAAAAGCCGGTCCGCCGCCAGTCCGGCAATCTCGATGCCTATCGCGCGGCACTCGCGAAGCTCGATGCAATGGGGCTGATCTTTCCGAGTTTCGAAAGCCGGGCTGAAATCGCGCGGCTCACCGGCGGCGAAGATTGGCCGCGCGATCCCGACGGCGCGTCGCTCTACCCCGGCGCCGGCAAGGTGTTGTCGGCTGCCGAACGCCGCCGCCATATCGATGCGGGCGAGACGTATGCGTTGCGTCTCGACATGGACGCGGCAATCGCACGCGCCGGTGCGCTCACCTGGAATGAGACAGGCGCGGGCCCAAGCGGTGAAAGCGGAGTCATCGCGGCCGATCCGGCGGCGTGGGGCGATGTCGTTCTTGCGCGCAAGGACGTCGCCACAAGCTACCACCTGTCGGTCGTGGTCGATGACGCGTTGCAAGGCGTCACCGATGTCGTGCGTGGGCACGACCTCTTTCATGCGACGAGCGTACATCGCCTGTTGCAGGCGCTGCTTGGCCTGTCGCAACCTGTCTACCGCCATCACCGGCTGATCCTGGACACTGAAGGACGGAAATTGTCGAAGTCCACGCAGGCCACAGGCTTGCGGGAATTGAGGGCACAGGGCGTGAGCGCGAGCGACGTGCGCCGGATGGTCGGGCTCGATTGAGCGGCATTTCCGTGTCATCCTGCACGCCGGGCTGGGGGGTCGATGGCCAGAAAAAGGCGTAAAGGCGTTGCGCTGTCGCGGGCCAGGGGCTCGCGCGCAAAAAAGCCGCGTGTCAAAAAAGCACGCGGTGCGCGGTCACGCCGAACGCCGGCGCTTTCTGTGCGCACGGTCGAAGCAGCGCTCGCCGGCATCGCGCACGATATCCGCACGCCGCTGACCGGCGTGCTGGCGCTCGCTGAATTGCTCGCGTCATCCAATCTCGCGCCGCGCGAGCGGCAATGGGCGAATGCGGTCAAAAGCGGCGCCGAGCATCTTGCCGCGCTCACGACGCTCATTGTCGATGCAGCGAAGGCGGACGCGACCGGGCTTGTTTTGCAGAAGGAGCCGTTCTCGCCGCGCCGCCTTGCTGAAGCGGTGGGCCGTGCCTTTGCCGCTCGCGCCGAAACCAAGGGCATTCCCGCCGATATTGCGATCACGCAAGATCTCCCGGTCATGGCGGCGGGCGATGCATTGCGATTGCGTGCGGCGCTGGAAAATCTCACCGACAACGCGGTGAAGTTCACCGACACCGGGCTGGTTTCGTTTGTTGCCAGCGCCGAACCGGCAGGCGGCGAGCGCGTGCGGCTTACCTTCGCGATTTCGGACAGCGGCATCGGTCTCTCGCCGGGCGAGATAAAGCGGCTGTTCCGCCCCTTTGCGCAGGCGAGCGAGCAGGTGGCCCGGCGTTACGGCGGCGCCGGTCTCGGCCTCGTATTCGTCAGGCGCATTGCCAGGCTCATGGGCGGCGATCTCGCC
>JBARCH010000015.1:0-1654 GCA_049793875.1 Pseudolabrys sp.
AGGTGCGCTATGTCGGCGAAGCCGTTGCGGCCGTTGCTGCCGAAGACCTGCTCGTCGCCAAACGCGCGTTGGAAAAGATCAAGGTCGTCTACGAGCCGCTGCCGGCGGTCTTCGACCCGGAAGACGCGATGCGATCGGGCGCGCCGGTGCTGCATGATTACGCGCCGGACAACGTCACCAAGCATATCCCCATTCGTGTCGGCGACATTGCGAGAGGCTTTGCGGAATCGGATCTGGTGATCGAAGAGAATTATTCGACGCAGCCGATCGAACACGCCTATCTCGAGCCCGAAGCAGGGCTCGCTTATCTCGATCACGACGGGGTGGTGACGATTCTCGCGCCCGACCAGAACGTCACGCATCACCGCCACATGCTCGCACGCATCATCGCCAAGCCGATCAGCAAGGTGCGGCTGATCATGAGTCCCGTCGGCGGCGGCTTCGGCGGCAAGGAAGACATGATCTATCAGGGCATGCTCGCTTTGCTGGCGATGAAGACGCGCCGGCCTGTGCGGCTGGTGTTCACGCGCGAAGAGTCGATCGTCGCCAGCGCCAAGCGCCATCCGTCGCGTACGGCCTTGCGCATGGGATTCGCGCGGGATGGCCGAATCCGCGCCTACGAGATGACGATGATCTGCGACGGCGGCGCGTATGGACTCTCGACCGAGGGTGTCGTGCGCAAGGCCGCGATCCTGGCGGCCGGGCCTTATGTCGTGCCGAACCTCAAGATCGACACCTACGGCATCTATACCAACAACACGCCGTCGGGCGCTTTCCGCTCGTTCGGCGCGCTGCAATCGGAATTTGCGACCGAATCTCACCTTGATCTTGCCGCCGAGCGGCTTGGGCTCGATCCGTTCGATATCCGCCGCATCAATGCGATGCGCGACGGTGCCATCAGCCACACCAAGCAGAAACTTGGCTCGGTGAGCCTGTTGCGCACATTGGATGCGCTCGAGGAAGCCTCCGGCTGGGAAAAGGGCGCGCCGGTTTCGCGCGGCCAGCGCCGGTCGGATCTCGACCGCGATGACATTCGTCCGCCTTGTGCTCTCGGTGCGCGCTTTGCCGAGGCCGGCAAACAAGAGGCGGCGGAGTAACCAATGGCACGCAAGCGCGGACGAGGAATGGCTGCGAGTTGGTACGGGATCGCCCGCACCGCGACGGTCGATCGCGCCGCCGCCTGGGCCGAAATCGATGACGGCGGCAGCGCCAAGATCGCCACCGGCGTCACCGAAATCGGCGAGGGCATTCTCACCGTGCTGGCGCAGATCGCCGCGCATGAAATGGGCGTCAAGCCGGAGCATGTCGTGATCGGCGATAACGATACCGCGCGCGCGCCGGAAGCGTCGCATGCGGGCGCCAGCCGTCAGACCTACATGATCGGCAATGTCGTTGCGCTCGCCTCGCGTGAGGCGCGCAAGAAGCTGGTCGCGGTGCTGGCCGAGGTGTGGGACGTCGAGGCCGACGAAATCCACACCGGCAATGGCGAAGTTTGGGCCGAGAACACCAATCATCGCATTTCGATGGGCGAAGCCGTCGATACCTGCAAGAAGCGCGGCGTGGTGCCGGTTGGCTCCGCATCGTTCGGGACCGACAGCACCGGCATCGATCCGGTCGACGGCTCCGGCCGTCCCTGGCAAGCCTACGTCTACGG
>JBARCH010000016.1:0-5730 GCA_049793875.1 Pseudolabrys sp.
CGCGCGCAAGCAGCCGCGTCGGAATCCTACACCCGCTCGCTGATCGACAAGGGTGTGGCTCACTGCGCCAAGAAAATGGGCGAGGAGGCCATCGAAACCGTGATGGCTGCCGTGCAGGAGGACAAGGGCCGGCTGGTCGCGGAAGCCGCCGATCTTTTGTATCACCTGCTCGTTGTCCTCGAAGCCCGCGGCGTGACGCTCGCCGACGTCGAGGCCGCACTGGAAAAGCGCACGGCGCAGACCGGGCATCAGGAAAAGGCCTCGCGCCCTTAAATCAGGATCGCCGATGGAGCAGCGGACCGAACAGGTGCTTTCGCCTCACCGCATTTTCTCGCGCGCGGATTGGGCAAAGCTGCGGCAAGACACGCCGATGACGCTGTCCTCGGAGGAGGTGGCGCGCCTGCGATCGCTGCACGACCGCCTCGACATGGAAGAGGTGGAGGAAATTTACCTGCCGCTGTCGCGCCTGTTGTCGATTTACGTCGCGGCGACGCAGCGGCTGTTCCGCGCGCAGCAAGGCTTCCTTGGCACCGAAGACGTGAAGATGCCCTACATCATCGGCGTCGCCGGGTCGGTCGCCGCCGGCAAGTCGACCACCGCGCGCGTGCTGCAGGCACTGCTGGCGCGCTGGCCCAACGTGCCGAAGGTCGATCTCATCACCACCGACGGTTTTCTTTTTCCGAACGTCATTCTCGAACGCGAAGGCCTGATGGAGAAGAAGGGCTTTCCGGAAAGCTACGATCTTCCCGCGCTGTTGCGTTTTCTCTCCGACGTGAAGGCCGGACAGCCGCATGCGCGCGCGCCGATCTATTCGCACCTTATCTACGACGTGATGCCGAACCAGTGGGTCGAGGTGAACCGGCCTGACATTCTCATCGTCGAAGGCCTCAACGTGTTGCAGACCGGACGGCTGCCGAAAGATGGCAAGGCGATCCCGTTCGTGTCGGACTTCTTCGATTTCTCGGTCTATCTCGACGCCAGCGAGGACGTGCTGAAGGCCTGGTATGTCGATCGTTTCCTGACGCTGCGGGGTACCGCTTTCCGCGATCCGAAATCCTACTTCCATCGCTACTCGAACTTGTCGGACGCGGAAGCGACCGAGACGGCTGTCTCGATCTGGTCGCGCATCAACCTCGTCAACCTGCACGAAAATATCTTGCCGACACGCCAGCGCGCCGATCTGATTTTGAAGAAAGACGCCGACCATCAGGTCGAGGAAGTGGCGCTGCGACGGCTTTAGCGGTCGTCGTGGCCGGGCCGCGCCCGGAAGCGGTGGACTATCAAGCCGCCTTGCGGCTGCCGCTAAAGTGGTCGAGGTAGCGCGATTTCACTTCCGACATCGGCAGCACGATCAGCACATCGGTGGTGCCGAATTCGTGGTCGATCACCGCGCCGTCGCCGATGTAACAGCCGAGACGCAGATAGCCTTTGACCAGCGGCGCCAGCGCGCGCAGCGCCAGCTTCGGGTCGATCGCCTCTTTCGACATGCGATTCATCTCGACGTAGCGCGACGGCAGCGCGCGGGCGCGCCATGCTTCCGGCGCGCGAGCGTAGTGATGCAGGAAGGAAAGCTGGGTCGCAAGTTGCTTCGGATCGGTGCCGTCGAGGCTGGCGCAGCCGATCATCACGTCGATGCGGTTTTGCAGCACATAGGCGTGGATGCCCTGCCACAGCAATTCGACCGTGCGCTTGTTGCGATAGGGCGCGAGCACGCAGGAGCGTCCCAGCTCAAGAAATTGCGTGCCGGGATGGCGGGCAACCAGCGCGCCGATGTCGAATTCGGCGGACGAGTAGAAGCCGCCGTAGTCTTCCGCCGTCGATTGCCGCAGCAGCCGATAGGTGCCGACGACGGCAGGCCGCCGCTTCGCATGGCTGTCGTTGGTGGCGTGATCGATGACGAGCAGGTGGTCGCAAATGGCGTCGAAGCCGTCGACGTCGCGGCGCGCGAACAGGCGGCCGGGATCGGGGATGGCGGAGCCTTCCTGGTAGAACACGCGGTAGCGCAATTTCTGCGCCTGCCGTACTTCGGAAGCGGTTTGCGCCAGCCGCACCTCCAGCGAGCCGATCCGGCCGAGCGATTGCGAGGGCCGGTGTGCCCGCGCCGCCCATGACTGCAGGCCGCCATAGGCCTGCAGCGCAGGCAGCAATCCCGGCATGCCGTTGCCGGCCTGCGCCGGGCGGAAGCGCTCGAACAGGCGGGAGGGGCTGGCGAAATCGCGGTATGACATGGGAATCGTGGGTCCTCTTCCGCGAAATACGCCGATTCGGGCAGAATTTTCAGGCTTTCGGCGAATCAGGCCGTCTGGCGTCCGCTATTCGTACACCATCGGTGGAACACCGATTTATGACAGCCAGTGCGCTTGGGTTTCAAGCGGCAAGAGGAGCCGAGGATAGCCTGGGGATAGTCGTGAGAGTTTCGAGAAGCTGGTCGCGGTTGAGCGGCTTCACGAGCAGGCCGTCCATGCCGGCGGCAAGACAGGCGTCGCGGTCTTCGGCATAGGCGTTGGCGGTAAGAGCGATGATGCGCGTACGCGGGCTTTCCGTTTCGGCCTCGGCCGCGCGGATGCGGCGCGTGGCGTCGAGACCGTCGAGGCCGGGCATATGCACATCCATCAAAACGAGATCGTAAGGCGTTTTGGCCGCGCGGGCAGCGAGCCAGGATTCGACCGCGGTCCGGCCATCGGGCGCAATCGCCGGGCGATGGCCGAGCCGTTCCAGCAACACGCGCGTGAGCAGGGCGTTGATCTCGTTGTCGTCGGCGACAAGGATCGACAGGCCTTTTGAATCCGCCTGCGGCGTTTTTTCGCCGCCGTCAGCCGCCGCGGGATCGAAAGCGTCGCCGTTGCGCAGGCGCGACGACAGCGAAGCCGCGCGGACCGGCTTCGTCAGATAGCCGGTGAAGCCTGCTTTCTTCAGCGCCTCGAGATCGTGCCGCTCCGCCGGCGTGATCAGAACGATGCGGCGCGGCATTGTCATGCCGGTGATGCTGCCCGATGCGATCATCGCGCGCGCGACGGCATGATCGACCAGCAGCGCGTCGCAAGTCTTCTTCTTGAGCAGCGCCTGCGCCTCGGATTCGTTTTGTGCGGTATTGACGCGCGCGCCCCAGTCGCCGAGCCGGCGCGCCAGCAGCGAGGATTCGATATCACGCGCCGCGACAATGAGTGCGTCGGTGCCGACGAGATCGGGCAGGACGAATTTGTTGCCCGCGGTGGCAATCGGCAGCCGCACGGTGAAGGTGAAAATCGCACCCCTGCCGGCTTCGCTGGCGACGTCGATTTGTCCGTTCATGCTTTCGACGATGCGGCGGGAAATCGCGAGGCCGAGGCCGGTGCCGCCGAATTTGCGCGGTGCCGAATCATCGGCCTGCTCGAAATCGCGGAAGATGCGCGCCTGATTTTCCGGACTGATGCCGATGCCGGTATCGCGCACGGTGAACTTGAGCTCGTCGCCGGAAGCGGCCGCCGGCTCGACGACGATCGAGACGCCGCCGTGCTCCGTGAACTTGACGGCATTGCCGGCGAGATTGAGCAGCACCTGCCGCAACCGCGCGGCGTCGCCCGTGATATTTTCGGCAACGCGGTCGTCAACGTAAGAAGCGATTTCGATGCCTTTGCCTTGTGCGCGCGGCGCCAGCAATTCGGTGACGTCTTCGACCAGCGCCTGCAGGGCGAATGGTTGCGCTTCCAGTTCAAGCTTGCCCGCTTCGATCTTGGAGAAATCCAGAATCTCCTCGATCAACGACAGCAGCGTTTCGCCGGATGTCCTGGCTGCCTTCGCATAGGTCGTCTGCTCGGGCGTCAGCGCCGTATCGAGCAGCAGGCCGGCCATGCCGAGGATGCCGTTGAGCGGCGTGCGGATCTCATGGCTGACCATCGCGAGGAATCGCGACTTGGCGCGGTTGGCGGCTTCCGCCTGATCGCGCGCAACCGCGAGCGCATGCTCGGCATCGACGCGGTCGGTCACGTCGCGGCCGACGCTCTGCACTTCGGCGCCGGTATCGCTGCGCACGGTAACTTCACGCCAGGCAATCCAGCGCGCGCCGCTCTCCGACGCAATTTTCTGGTCATGCGTGCGCGTGCCGTCGGCGAGCGCCGTGACGTCGCCTTGCTCGAGAACGGAAGGGGTCAACTCGGTGCCGACAAGATCGATGCGCTTCTTGCCGGTGAGCGCGCAATAGGCGTCGTTGGCGTAAGTGATGTGGCCGCTGAGCGCGCGGCGCACGATGAGATCGCCTTGCGCGGCGAGCAGGCTGCGCGCGCGTTCTTCCGCTTCGCGCAATTCCCAGTTGCGGTCGGTCAGATCGTCGATGCGCGCTTCGAGCGCGCGGATTTTTTCCAGACGCGTGCGCCGGCGATAGAGCAGGTAAGCGATGATCGCGCAGGCTGCGGCGAAAAGCGCGCCGACGCCGCTCGCGTAAGCATAAGGGTCGTAACTCGCCTCGCTCGAATTGACGCCGGACAGAAAGCCGAGCGCGATCGAGATGACCGCAAGCGTGCTCACGACCGTGCGGCCGAACAACACGAGCGCCGCTTCGTTGCGGCTGATATCCGTTTTGTCCGATCGGACCGGCATTGCTGTAAAAATCCGCATCGCTGTCGGGGCCTGTATTTGGCAAGTTTAGCGTTGCGATTTTACTTTCTGCGACGTGTTCTGCGCGCTTGCGCGCCAACGTGGTGAAGGCGCGGTTAAGACCCGGCGCAAGTCCGCGGATTTTGGGAAATTCCGGCCGTTTCGCCGGCGGAAGCGGGTCTATGCCGCCCGGCGCACTTCGTCGGCGCGCGCGCGGTAGGACAACGCCTCGGCCAGATGCACGCGGCCGACGGTCTCCGCGCCGTCCAGATCGGCAAGCGTGCGGGCGACACGCAACACGCGATGGTAGCCGCGGGCGGACAATTGCATGGCGTCGGCGGCATCTTTCAGCAGCGCCATGCCGGCAGTGCCGGCGCGGACAATCTGTTCGAGCACCGGACCCTGTGCCTGTGCGTTGGTGCGCACGTGGGTCTGTCCCAGCGCGGCGTAACGCTCGGCCTGCATGTCGCGGGCGCGCGCGACGCGGGCCGCAACCTCGCGGCTCCCTTCCGACGGCGGCGGCAAGATCAAGTCGGCTGCGGTGACGGCCGGCACCTCGATGTGCAGGTCGATGCGGTCGAGCAACGGACCGGATAGCCGCGCCTGGTAGTCGGCGGCGCAACGTACGTTCGGCGCGCGCTTGCAGGCGAATCCGGGATCGCTGGCGCGTCCGCAACGGCATGGATTCATGGCGGCCACGAGCATGAAGCGCGCCGGGTAAGTGATGCGGTGATTGGCGCGCGCGATCGCGACCTCGCCGGTCTCGAGCGGCTGGCGCAGCGAGTCGAGGACCTGCGCGGTAAATTCCGGCAACTCGTCGAGAAACAAAACGCCGCTGTGCGCCAGTGAGATTTCACCGGGCCGCGCACGCAAGCCGCCGCCGACCAGCGCGGCCATCGAAGCGGAATGGTGCGGCGAACGAAACGGCCGCTTGTTGGTGAGTGCGCCGCCTTCGATTTCACCCGCGACCGATGCGATCATCGAGACTTCGAGCAATTCCGCCGGAGTGAGCGGCGGCAAAATGGTCGGCAACCGCGCCGCCAGCATCGACTTGCCGGCGCCGGGCGGGCCGATCATCAGCAAATTGTGTCCGCCGGCAGCAGCGACTTCAAGCGCCCGCTTGGCGCTTTCCTGTCCCTTGATGTCGGCAAGGTCGAG
>JBARCH010000017.1:0-4814 GCA_049793875.1 Pseudolabrys sp.
TGGACGCGCGGCAAATCCTCCGCCGGCGGCAGGAACGCGAAGCGTGCTTCGATGCCCGCGACAACGCGTTTTGCCTCATCGGCGCGGCCGTGCGTCATCAGCCAGCGCGGGCTTTCCGGAATCCAGAGCCGCATGAAGAAAATCACCAGCGCGAGCGCGGCCCCAATGAGGAAAGCGAGCCGCCATCCGCGCTCAGGATCGATCACCGCCGGGTCGAGCAACACGAGCGAGCCAAGCGCGCCCAGCGCCGCGCCGACCCAGAAGCTGCCGTTGATGACGAGATCGGTCCAGCCACGCACGCGCGCCGGCACCAGTTCCTGAATCGTGGAGTTGATCGCGGCATATTCGCCGCCGATGCCGGCGCCGGTGACAAAGCGGAAGAATGCGAAGCTCGCCAGATTCCACGAGCCCGCCGTCGCCGCGGTTGCCAACAGATAGACCGACAGGGTGATGAAAAACAGTTTCTTGCGTCCGAGCCGGTCGGTGAGCCAGCCGAAGAACAGCGCGCCCGCCACCGCGCCGGCAAGATAGACGCTGCTCGCAATTCCGATGTCGGTGTTCGAGAAGCGCAACGCCGGGCTTGCCTTCAGCGCGCCTGAAAGCGCGCCGGCGAGCGTGACTTCGAGCCCATCGAGAATCCACGTGATGCCGAGCGCAGCCACTACCAGCGTGTGAAAGCTACCCCAGGGCAGCCGGTCGAGGCGCGCCGGAATGTCGGTCTCAACGACAGCTTGTTCTTGCCGGATCACGCCATGCCTTCGCGATACCTTGCCCAATTGCGCCATACGAAAGCCTAACGCCGCCGGGGCGGCGATGTTCAGAACGCCGCGTTCCGCACGCTTGAGGCCTCCTGTCACGGAAATGCAACAGCAGCCGCGAATTTTCGGTCGAAGGGTTATCCACAGTCGTACACGAGTCAGCGACTCAGTTAGGTCTGCGTAATGAGAACCGGGTCAAGGGGCTTTTCAACATGAGCATGGACGCTGTGGATTATCGTTCCTCACACGACGAAGAACCGAAGCGGGAGGACGACGCCCAGTCTGCCAGCCAGATGACGCCCGTGCGGCGCGCCGCACTCGACGCGCTGGAACGCGAATTCAGCGAGTTGCTGAAACGCCGCCCGCGCTAGCCGAAAAGCCCGCTTTGGCCGCGCCCTGCCCGCGCTTCGCGCGCGGCCGACGATCGGCTATTGTGCGCGGGCCATGGATAGCGACGCCCTCCGCCGACTGCACTACGCCGCCGCCATCGCCTGCGGGGTCTTTGCCGCACTGGTGATGCACATCGTGCTTACCGTGCTCGGTGTCGGCCTCGATACGGTGCTGCGCGGCCCAGCGAACAGCAAATTGCAATTTGCCTCGGCGCTGGCCTGGTGGGCCATCGGAGGCGCCGCCTTTGTCGCCGGCTGGGCGACTGGCGCTTACCTGATCGCCGCCGCGCGCGAGCGGCAGGTCATCTTCCGGCTGGCGCAGCGCTTCCTGATTGCGCTGGTATTCGCCGCAGCGACCGCGGGCGGTATCCTCAGCAAGACCGAAACGCTGGGCGGCACGGTGGATGTGATCGCAGGACTGACTGCGCTCGGGCTCGGCCTTGTGTGCGGCTTCTGCGGCGCGCGGCTCGCCTATCTGAACGCCGAGCAGGTCTAGGCTCGCGCCTATTCCTTCACCGCGCCGGTCATCGCCGAGACGTAGTGCTCGACGAAGAAAGCGTACAGGATGACCAGCGGCAGCGAACCGATCATCGCGCCCGCCATCAACGAGCCCCAGCGGTAGATATCGCCGTCCACCAGCGCGGTCACGATGGCGACCGGCACGGTCTTGTATTGCGTCGAGGAAATGAACGTCAGCGCGTAGATGAATTCGTTCCAGCACAGCGTGAAGCAGAAGATGAACGCCGAGATCAGCCCCGGCACCGCCAGCGGCAGCACGATCTTGACCAGGATCTGCCAGCGGCTGGCGCCGTCGATCAGCGCACATTCCTCGAGCTCGAACGGAATGGTCTTGAAGTAGCCCATCAGCAACCAGGTCGAGAACGGAATGAGGATGGTTGGATAGGTCAGGATCAACGCGAACGGCGTATCGAACAGGCCGTACTGGAATACGACCGTCGATAGCGGAATGAACAGAATAGATGGCGGCACAAGGTAAGCGAGGAAGATTGCGCCGCCGACCCATTGCGCGCCCTTGTAGCGAAGCCGCACGATCGCATAGGCGGCAAGCACGCTGGCGATGATCGATAGCGTCGTCGCGCAGACCGCGACGAGCATCGTATTCCAAAGCCAGATCGGATAATCGGTCTCGAACAGCAGTTTGTAGATGTGCTTGAACGTCGGATTCCATGTCCAGAACGGACTGTAGGTATCGAGATCGAGCAATTGGCTGTCCGGCTTGATCGACGTCAAAGCCATCCAGTAGAACGGGAACAGCAACACAAACAGGATGATCGAGAGCGGCAAATAGAGCGTCACCAGCCGGCGCGGCAATGAGTGCAGATAGCTCATGCCCTCGGTGTCGTCCGCAAGCGGCGACGAGCCGGTCAGCACGGCTTTCGGATCGGCGGCCTTGCCGGCAAGCGCGTCAGTCATTGCTCTCGCCCTGTTGCCACTTCCGCCGCTGCAGGCCGAACCACGACACCAGAATGGCGAACAGCAAAAACGGAATCATCGCGGTCGAGATCGCCGCGCCTTCGCCGAGGTAGCCGCTCATGATCGCGCGCTGATAGGAGAACGTGGCCATCAGGTGTGTCGCGTTGACCGGTCCACCGCGCGTCATCACCCAGATGAGCTGGAAATCGGTGAAGGTGAACAGCACCGAGAACGTCATCACCACCGCGATAATCGGCGTCAGCAGCGGATAGGTGATGTAGCGGAAGCGTTGCCAGGAACTGGCGCCGTCGATGGTGGCCGCTTCATAGAGCGATGGCGAAACCGTCTGCAAACCGGCAAGCAGCGTGATTGCCACGAACGGCACGCCGCGCCAGATATTCGCAAAGATCACCGACCAGCGTGCATTCCACACGTCGCCGAGGAAGTCGATATTGGTTGAAATCAGGTGCATTTTCCGCAACGACCAGGAGATGATCGAAAATTGCGGATCGAACAGCCACCAGAACGCGATGGCCGAAAGCACGGTCGGCACGATGAAGGGGATCAGCACGACCGCGCGAAGAATGGCCTTGAACGGAAGTCTCTCGTTCAGCAACAACGCGAGATAGAGGCCGACCGCGAATTTGATGGTGCTGGCGACGGTCGTGTAGAGCAGCGTGTTGAATACCGTCAGCCAGAATGTCGCGTCGCCCCAGAGATATTCGTAGTTCTCGATGCCGATGAAAACGCCTTCGCGGCCGAGCCGCGCGTCGGTGAACGATAGCCACACTCCGAGACCGAGCGGATAGGCAAGAAACAGAATCAGGAACGCTGCCGCCGGCAACATGAACCAGAAAGCGAGCCAGTTCTTGTTGGCCATAAGCCGGCCCCACGCCGTGACCTCGCGCGGCGCAGCTTTCATTCGATTGATAGCAACGTCGGTCATTCAATTCCCGGCATTTCCTCAACCGTCATGGCCGGGACCGGCCCGGCCATGACGTTGAGGCCGTGGTTAGCGATAAATCCGCTTCAACTGCCGCTCGGCGATCGCGATCGAACCTTTTACGTCCTCACGGCCCGTGCAGTAGTTCGCGAACATGTCGAGCACGACGAAGTCGGCAATGGCGGTCGCCGCCTTTTCGCCGACCGAACCGAGGCCGCCCGCGGTGAGTGAACGCTTGGCGGCTTCGCGGAACGGCAGGCGCTTGGGGTCGGCCGTCCACACCGGGTTGCTGTCGTAGGCGTTGAGGCAATGCGTCAGATAGCCCTGCGCCGACTCGATCCACGGGTTGAAATTGTCCGCCTCCAGCATGAACGCCATCAGCGCCTTGCAGGCCTGCGGATACTTCGAATACGTCATCGCCATCACCGGATACATCAAGTGCAACTCGGTCGGATGCCCGACCGGCCCGACCGGCCAGAACGAGTGGTCCATGTCCTCGGCGATCTGTTTCTTGGTCGGATCCTTTTGGGCCGCGACGTAGATCGAAATGCCGTTGTCGGTCCAGTTGATCTCGCCGCCGAGGAAGGCCTTGTTATTCGAGGCGTCGTTCCACGCGGCGGTGCCAGGGATCATCGCGCCATAGAGTTGCTTGGCATATTCCAGCGCCTTGGCCGTCTCCGGCGTATTGATGATGACCTTGTCGTTCTTGTCGACGGTGTTGCCACCCTGCGACCACAGGCACCAGTGCACCCAGCCATTGCCGTCGCCGGAGGCGTGCCCAAGCGCAAAGCCGCCGGGCGTATTATTCTTTTTCATCGCCTTGGCGTATTCGAGAAAAGCATCCGTGGTTTGCGGGAATTTGGCGAATCCCGCTTTGGTCGAGGCCGCAATGCGGTAGTTGATCATGTTGCCCGAGTAGCAGATCGGGATGCAGATCCATTTGTTGCCTTCCTTGCCGTATTTGACAGCGCTGTCGACCCAGCCGCCATATTTCTTGCCAAGGTAGTTGGCGACGTCGGTGACGTCGACGCATTTCTGCGGGAACAAATGCGGCAGCGAATAGAGACCCCAGAAAAGATCTGGGCCGGTTCCGGTGTTGACCGCGACCGACGCTTTCGGCTGGACGTCTTCATAGGATTCACGTGAGATCTCGACCTTCACGCCGGTTGCCTTGGTGAATGCGGCGATCAATTTGACGAAGGCGTCATCCTCAGCCTGCACGAAATATTTCCAGCGCAGCATCGAGAGCTTGGCGCCCTTCTCCGGCTTCCACTGTGCGTTCTGTGCCCA
>JBARCH010000018.1:0-5132 GCA_049793875.1 Pseudolabrys sp.
AGGCAGGCATTGCGTAGCGAACGGCGTCCGGCGCTGGTCGCGTCCGGCGAGTAGGGCATGCGCACCGACATGCGCTCGTAGGCGTCGGTCAATGCCGGTGCGAGCGCATCGCCGACCGCCGCGCGTAGCGCCTTGCGCGCACGGTAGATGGCGTCGGGATCGATGTCGCGGCCGATTTCGCGCGCGAGATCGGCTTCGCCGGGCGGCGTCAACGCCAGCGCGACGAAAGCCGGCTCCAGTTTGCGGTCGGCCAACACGGCGGCAAGCGCGCCAACCAGCTTTTCGTCGGTACTCGCGGGCTGGCCGGCGCGGATTGCCGCCACGTTGTCGATCAGCAGCCGCAGCGCCATCGATTGGATCGCTTGCCAGCGGTTGAACGGATCGGCATCGTGTGCGGCAAGGAAGGCAAGGTCGCCGGCGGAAAGATCCGTTTTCAGCTTGATGGGTGCCGAGAAGCCGCGGTTGATCGACGGCACCGCGCGCTCGGAGACGCCGGTCAACGTGAAGCTTTCACTGAACTTCGTCAGCACCAGGACGCCGCGCTCGATTGATGCGCCGCCCGCAAGCGACAACGGCAGGCCGCTGCCATCTTTGCCGACAAGTCCAACGGCGAGCGGGATCACCATCGGCTCTTTGCTGGGCTGGCCCGGTGTCGGCGCCAGCGTCTGCGTGCAATCGAGCGTCAGCGTTTTGCGCGCCGCGTCGTAGGTTGTGACGACCGAAACTTCCGGCGTGCCGGCTTGCGAATACCAGCGCATGAATTGCGTCATGTCGCGGCCGCTGGCGTCGGCAAAACACTGAATGAATTGCTCGACGGTGGCGGCCTCGCCGTCGTGCCGCGAAAAATAGAGGTCCATGCCGGCGCGGAATTTTTCCGGGCCGATCAGGGTCTTGACCATGCGCACGACCTCGGCGCCCTTTTCGTACACGGTGCTCGTGTAGAAGTTATTGATTTCACGATATATTTCCGGCCGAACGGGATGGGCCAGCGGCCCCGCGTCCTCGATGAATTGCGCGTTGCGCAGGCCGCGCACGTCGGCGATGCGTTTGACCGGCCGCGAGCGCTGGTCGGACGTGAACTCCTGGTCGCGGAAAACCGTCAGCCCTTCCTTGAGGCAAAGCTGAAACCAGTCGCGGCAGGTAATGCGGTTGCCGGTCCAGTTGTGAAAATACTCGTGCGCGATGACGGCCTCGATGCCGGCGAAGTCGGCGTCGGTCGCGGTCTCGGCATTGGCCAGCACGTATTTGTCGTTGAAGACGTTGAGTCCCTTGTTCTCCATCGCGCCCATATTGAAATCGGACACCGCGACGATCATGAAGATATCGAGATCGTATTCGCGTCCGAATTTTTCCTCGTCCCAGCGCATGGAGTGCTTGAGCGCATCCATCGCGTAGCCGCAGCGCGTTTCCTTGCCGGGTTCGACGTAAATGCGGAGCACCACGTCGCGTCCCGACAGGGTGCGGAAACGATCTTCGATGTGGCCGAGTTTGCCGCCGACAAGCGCAAACAGGTAGGACGGCTTTGGATGCGGATCATGCCAGACCGCAAAGCAGCGGGCGTCCGCCAGGTCGCCGCTGACGACGAGATTGCCGTTCGCGAGCAGAACCGGCGCCTCGCTTTTGTCGGCCTCGATCCGCGTCGTGTAGACCGCCATCACGTCGGGCCGGTCGGGAAAATAAGTGATGCGGCGGAAGCCTTCCGCTTCGCATTGCGTGCAATACGTGCCGCTCGAACGATAGAGGCCGGAAAGCTGGCTGTTTGCAGTCGGATTGACCAGCGTTTCGATTTCGAGCTTGAACGGGCCGTTCGGAGGCTGCGGGATGGTCAGGCTGTTCGGCGTCGCTACGTAGCTCGCCGGTGGCAGCGGTTCGCCATTGAGCTTGAGGGCGACGAGAGACAGGTCCTCGCCATCGAGCACCAGCGGAGCGGCGGCACTTTGCGGATTAGGCTTGAGCGTCAGCGTGGCTCGCACTTTCGTCTGTGTCGGATGCAGCGACACGTCGAGCGATACGGTGTCGACCAGCCAGTCGGGCGCGCGGTAATCTTTCAGGCGGATGGGCTGGGCAATATCCGTTCGCATCTTCTTGCCTTCCTACTTTGCCGGTTCGGCGTGGCCAACGACGCGTTTGATCGAAGGCGACCGTCGCTGCAAGTCGCGCTCGACTTCATCCACTTTTTCATGCACCGCGCGAACGCTTAATGCCGGATCGACGCGGCAATGGAAGTTAACGATTTCGCCGTCGTCGGTTTCCCGCACGCGCACGTCATGGATGTCATGCACCGCGCGGCTCTCGGCTGCGATTTCGGCCAGCGTAAATTGTACGGCCTTGACGCGCTCAGGCGGCGCTTCACGGCCAGAGGTGCCGTGCATCTGAAGAGGTTCGATATGAGTCTCGACTTCGACGTCGGCCCCGAGTTCGGCGGCGATCGCATCTTCGAGCTGGTCGGCGAGTTCGTGTGCGGCAGCGAGCGAAAGCTTGCCGTCCACCTCAAGATCGAGCGAGACGGACAGGCGGTCTCTGATGTCATGCACCATGACGTGGTGCACCGCGAGAGCCTTGTTGCGCGCGATCACCATCACGCGCTCCATCACGCTCTCGTTGCTGAGCGCAACCGGGTCGGTCACGACGGTGACTTCCGCGCCCGAAATCTGTCCACGGATGGCGTTTGTAACCTTGTCCTTGAGCGCGCTCACGCGGTCGAGCGGCATCGTGCGGCTGACGGCCAGCACGAGGTCGATGAAGGTCTTTTCGCCGACGGTGCGGGCTCGCACTTGTTCGACGGCAACGACGCCTGAAACCGCAGCGGCAATCGCAGTGATCTTTTTGCCGATTCCTTCCGGCGCCGTGTCGGTGAGGGCATCGATGGTGCGGCGGCCGAGCCGCCAGCCGGCGATGCACACCAGAAAAGCGACGATCAGCGCGGCTGCCGAATCCGCCCACCACAATCCGAAGCGGACGCCGCCCAATCCGATCAGAACGGCGAACGACGCCCACAGGTCGGATGAAAAGTGCAGAGCATCGGCCTCAAGGGCCTGACTGGATGTCGCGTGTGCGGCATGAGAAAGCGCGCGGGCGCGAAAGAAATCCACCACGATCGACAGTGCGATCACGCCGAAGGCCCAGCCGTTCGCGAGGACGACATGCGGTTCGTGGTCGAGCAGGCGCCTGACGGCAGCCCAGATCACGACGCCCGACAGCGCAAACAGAAGCGCCGTTTCGGCGAGCGCGGAAACACTTTCGATCTTGCCGTGGCCGTAGTGGTGTTGTTCGTCGGCCGGCTTGCCGGAGATCCGGACGGCCGCGTAGGTCATCACCGTTGCGCCGAAGTCGATCAGCGAATGGCCGGCCTCCGACAGGATCGCGAGCGATCCTGTCGTCAGGCCGACGATGGCCTTGGCGACTGTTAATCCCGCCGATGCCGCGATCGAGGCGAGTGCGGCCTGTTCCTTCTGGCGTTGCATTTCGGAATGACTTGCAGCCGTTTGTAATCTGCCCTTACGAGAGATATGGCCAAACGCCCCGATAAGCCAGCCCGCCGTGGTGCCGTTTTTGGGTCGTAAGGTCCTGATTGGTGAACTATAAAATGAGCGGTAATAAGCCGGGACGAGCGGTCATGGGCCGGCCGTCGGGTTAAGGGCTTGCGCCAGGAAGATTAGAAAGTGCTGCAGCGGCGTTTCAGTGTTGCACCGATGATGGAATGGATCGACGGAGAAAAAATATTGAACGCGCATCAATGACTAAGGCGCAGTCGACTTGGTGAGTTGTACTGAAAGTTGTACTTGAACTTCGGTCATCGAATTGCGCTCCAGCCCTTACTATGCGACTCGCGCTGACCGTTGATTGATGTCTGCGGTGGGCTACTTCCGGATTACAGCTAAGACTCTGAGAATCCGGCTACACGGCCGGCGTGGCCGTGACTATGTTTACGGTCAAAGCGTCTGAGAAAATTGTGCCCAATGCGGATGCGACGTGGAACGTGTTAAAAGTCTACCGGCGAACTCAGCTTCTGGAAATTGCGTAAGTCATCACTGCCCAAAGGGCAGCAAAAACAATCCACGCTGACGCCATTGTTATTTTTGTAGTCCGTGGCGTCGCTTTGCCGGACTTGTCAAGAAAGCCGAACTTGTCCAATGCCGAGGCAAGTACATAAAAGTAGAGGAGCGCGCCCAGGAGTGCGGCGAGGCCGCCTACTAGGGCCAAGCCAATAACATTCAGGGCTGCATCAATGCCTTTCCCGAGAACCCTTCCGGGTCGTTTACCTAGATATTCGTTGATCCCGATTGCAAGGATCAAGGCCAGAAACAAGACAATCGAATACGCAATTTGCGTGCGTCGCTTTTTGGCCGCAGCCAGACGCTCATTCCATTGTGCTCGCTCCTTTTCAACGGCTTTGTCTACGTCTTCTCGGTGACGGCGCTGGCTCTCTTGCTGCTTGAAGCGTGCATAAACGTCATCCAGAGTGTATTTTAGAGCAGCTAAATCGCTCTCCTCATAGCGCAGGTAGTGAACACGGTGTTCCGAATTTTGGCTTTCATCGAAGTCGGCTTTCGATTGAACGCAGCAGGCGAAACGGTTTAGCCACCGATCCACCGCCATGATGTGAACTAAATAGTCATCGTGCTTTGCCGTCACGCGCCAATTAATCCTAGGGTCGGCTTGGCCGTCCGATATTTCGGAGGTGTACTCAGCCAAGACAAGAAGCTCATTCTTTAGAATGCCCTTCTTGACCAGACTGCGGAGCCATTCTGCCCTTACAGCCGGAAGTCGCGGGTCGGATGGCCCTAACACACCTGGGGCGAAGCTTCCTTGTAGTTCAAATGTCGGCTCGTAAAACTTGAGCAGCGCGGCAATAGGCTGAAGCACATCGTTTTCAGGCGCGGGTTCGCGCACGCTTCCGCAACTTCCGCAGAGTTTAGCTCGCGGCGTGCGAAGCGGCTTGCCACACGCGCTGCATGGCGGACCAAGAAGCTTAAGTCTGTGATGCCAGATAGCGATCGGGTTTGGTTCATCGAAGCCAGTAAGTTGCTTGTAAAGAGCCCGCGCCGCTTGGCCTTTGTCCTGCTTTCTTTCCTCTAGAAGTGGCGCGAGTTGATTCCACTCATGCTCCTCCAGCATGGGAACATTCATCT
>JBARCH010000019.1:0-9146 GCA_049793875.1 Pseudolabrys sp.
GATGCGGCGCGCCCGGAACCGGCGTCGCGCCGGGAATGCCGGGCGGCTGTGGAATCGGCTGGCCGTCGGGGCCGATCACCGGCGGCTGCATGTTCTTGGCGTCGGGGCCGGCGTAAGTCGCTTCCAGGTCGATGATGTCGCGCAGGAAGACTTTTCCGTCGTTCAGCTCGTCGCGCCAGATGATGATGGCCTGGAACGTCAGCGGGCTTTCGCAAAGTCCGGCGATCATCGCCTCGCGGCCGGCCTCGATGCGCTTGGCGATCGCGATTTCGCCTTCGCGCGACAGCAACTCGACCGAACCCATCTCGCGCAGATACATGCGCACGGGATCGTCGGTGCGTTCGGACGGTTCCTTTTTCTCGGTAGTGGCGAGCGACTTGGATTTCGTCTCGACGACTTCGCGGCCGGTATCGTCGTCGTCATCGTCATCGACTTCGTCGGCGGCCTTCTCCTCGCCGTCCTCGTCGGTGGCGTCTTCGTTCTCGACGACGTTGATGCCCATCTCGCTGAGCATCGCGAGAATGTCCTCGATGTGCTCGGAGGTGACTTCCTCCGAGGGCATGACGGCGTTGAGTTGCTCGTAGGTGATGTAGCCGCGCTTCTTGGCGGCCTTGATCATCTTCTTGACGCCGGCGTCGTTAAGGTCGAGCAGCGGCAGCGGCGTATCGGGCGCGCCTTCGCCGTCCTTCTCCGGGGTCTCGTCCTTGGCAGCCGAGGCCTTGGCCTTGGTTGCAGTCTGTTTTTCCTGGACCTTCGCGGCCATAGGCGCAGCTCTCCGTTACCTCGTGATGCTCATGCGCCCCCGGGAGCACATGGCCGAAAGGGCCGCGCCAAACCGGGCGCCGCCCCGAATCAAGATGCCAGTGTCCTCGGAACCCGCTTAAGCTCCGATTAACCAAAAAAATAACGCGGAAACCGACCGGATTTCCGCTTGCGGGGGGCGCCCTTCCCCACGTTAGAAGCTCCTGGCCGGGCGGCCCGACGAGGTACCAAACCCCTCGATCGCCGCTTCAGTCCCGTCCATCCGCGACAGCCGGGTCTTTACGTCCCGCAGGCGCAGATAGTTGCCCTCGGTATTGTCCTGGCCCAGCGCCTGCTCGGCGTCTTTGAGCTCCTTAGTTAGTGAATTCCACTGTCGATGCAAGGCGACGAGCTGCTGCCATGTCACCAAAACATCGTCCGGCGCGGCCTCCGCCTGCGTCCCCCAGACCGAGACCGTGGTGATCGCCCCGGTGATGCGTTCGACCGTGTCGCCGAAGCCGCGCTGTGCCAGTTCCGACCGCATGGCGGCGCTTTCGATGGCGGCGGACTGGGCGAAAATGTCGATCATCGCACCCTTGAGGCGCTCGGCTTCGGCATGGCGAAATTCCAGCGCCGCAAGTTCCTCCATATGGTCGTGCAGCAGCCACGGATGGTTCAGCACGACCTGCAGGATCAGCGCCTCCCGCCGCGGGATCGCCGTGCGGCCACGATGCAACGGACCCGCGGCCAGTTGCTGGCTCACCACCAGATAGGGCGAATCCCGCGTGATCGGCGGCAACTCGTCGGGCGAACGGCCGCGCTGGTTGCGGCCTCCCCCGCGCCGATTTTGCCAGTTGTTGTCCTTTTGCCAGTTGCCCTTCCACGGCCCGCTGCGCGCACCGCGCGCGTTTTGCGTGGGCGCGAACAACCGGCCGATGCGCTCGTTGAAATCCTGCCGGTAATATTTGCGCACGCTGTCGTCGGCGACCGCGGCGGTGACGTCGTTGATGCGCGCTTCGAGCGCCGCGCGCCGCTCCGGCGTGTCGAACGAATGCCCTTCGGTTTCGCGCGCCCACAGCATCGCAGCGAGCGGGCGCGCCGCGGCGATCACTTCCGCCACGGCTTCGCGTCCACCCGAGCGCGCGAGATCGTCTGGGTCCTGTCCGTCGGGCAGCATCGCGAATTTCAGGCTCTTGCCGGGCTTCAGTCGCGGCATGGCGAGATCGACGGCACGAAACGCGGCGCGCTGACCGGCACCGTCTCCGTCGAAACAAAGTACCGGCTCGTCCGCCATCTTCCACATCAGCGCGAGCTGTTCTTCCGTCAGCGCCGTACCGAGCGGCGCGACCGTGGCGGGAAAGCCCGACGTGACCATCGCGATCACGTCGACATAACCTTCGACCGCGATCAGTTGCGCGCCATCGTGCGCGGCCTGGCGGGCGGCGGAGAAATTGTAGAGGTTCGAGCCTTTGTGAAAGAGCGGTGTTTCCGGCGAATTCAGGTATTTCGCCTGCGCTTCCTTGTCGAGCGCGCGCCCGCCGAATGCGATGATGCGCCCACGCAGATCGCCGATCGGAAACATCACGCGGTCGCGGAAGCGATCGTACGGCACCGGAATGTCGTCGCCCGCGATCAGCAAGCCGGCCTCGATCATGTCAGGCACCGGAATATTCTGCGCGCCGAGATGCTCTTTCAGCGCGTGGCGGTCGGCCGGCGCGTAACCGATCCGGAATTTCACCTGCGTCGTCGCATCGAGCCCGCGGTCGGCAAGATAGCCGCGCGCCTTGGCGCCGGCTTTCGAGGCCAGCGTCGTCTCGAAGAATTTGGCGGCGATCTCCATGACGTCGTGCAGCGTCTTGCGGCGGATGTCGCGCGCCTCGTCTTGCGCCGAGATTTTCGGCAGCGGCATGCCGGCCATCTGCGCAAGCCGCTCCACCGCCTCCGGGAACGTCACGCCGTCGGTTTGCATGAGAAAATCGAAAATGCTGCCGTTCTTGCCGGAGGAAAAATCGAACCAGGCCTGCTTCTGGTCGTTGACGAAAAACGACGGCGTCTTTTCCTTGTTGAACGGCGACAGGCCTTTCCACTCGCGCCCGGACTTCTGCAATTTCACGCGCTTGCCCACGACTTCCGAAACCGGAAGACGGTCCTTCAACTCCTCGAGGAATTGCGGCGTGAAGCGCATGGATTTGGCGACGCGCCGTAAGGCGCGACGGGCTCATGTTGGACGGTTGGCCGAATCGGTTGCCCAATCATAGGCGCACGAATGGAGACTTTCCGGGGCGAGTGAAGGAACCTGCACCCGGCGCCGGGTTTGGCGGCCTTATCCTAGTTATCCACAGGGCGGCCACCCCGGCGTACGCAGGAACCCGGCGGCAGCCCGCCTGGCCCTTCCGGTTGCCGCGCCCCTTCACCGGGCGTCGTGGAAGATCACGCCAACCGTGTGCCGCCGCCCGGAGCGCAGGCGGCTTATCCCGTGGCGCAGGTTGACCCTGTAGTCTCCCCGCGCGCCCTTCACCGGACGATGGTGCACGGCGAATATCACGGCATCGCCCTGCCACAGCGGCACCACCTCCGCGCGCGATTGCATGCGCGGGCGCTGTTCGGTGACGACAAACTCGCCGCCGGTGAAATCACGGCCCGGCTCCGACAACAGAATCGTCATCTGCAACGGGAAGGCGAGATCGCCATAGAGATCCTGATGCAGGCAATTGTAGTCGCCGGCTTCGTATTGCAGCAGCAGCGGTGTCGGCCGCGATTGCCCGGCCTTGTGGCACAGATCGATAAAGGCCGCGTGCGTGACCGGGTAACGCGCATCGATTCCCATGCGGGCGTTCCAGTCGTTCGCGATGGCAGCAAGCGGCGGATAGAGCGCGCTGCGCAATCCCGCGATCGGCTCCGGCAGCGGATAGGAAAAATATTTGTACTCGCCTTTGCCGAATCCGTGCCGACTCATGACGACACGGCTGCGAAAACCGCCGTCGTTTCGATAAAGCGCCGCGATGCGCCCGCATTCTTCCGGCGCGAGCAGCTTTTCCAGAACGGCGCTGCCCCGTTCGTTCAGCGCCACAGCGACGCGATCCCACGCGGGCTGCACGGAAAAGCCGGCGAATGCTTCGCCCGCCGGCCGGAGTTTCGTTGGCGCGCTCATGAGCGGCCTCCTGCACATTTGCCGTCATGATCATGGTGCGTCCCAAAGCGCACCGACACCCGATTTCTGTCTTGATGCAGCGAC
This sequence comes from Pseudolabrys sp., assembly GCA_049793875.1. Lineage (GTDB taxonomy): Bacteria > Pseudomonadota > Alphaproteobacteria > Rhizobiales > Xanthobacteraceae > Pseudolabrys. Next base: position 3,977 of record JBARCH010000019.1, read on the forward strand.
AAACGTATCGTGCGGCGCAAATGCAACGCACGAGCGACACCGTTCGCGTTATCGCCGGGCTTGACCCGGCGATCCGTCATTTTCGCAAAATGGATGCGCGGGCCCGACCGGCGCATGACGGTGAGAGAAGCTGGACAAGCTATTGTGGCGTCAGCCCCGCGTCCTTCACCACCTGCCGCGCAATCGCACGATCCTCGTCGATCTGCCTGGCGAAAGCCTCCGGCCCGTTGACGTCGGGAACGAGGCTGCGGTCGGTGAGGTTTTTCTTGGTGAAGGCGGGATCGCGCACGATCTCGGCAACTTCCTTCGCGATGCGATCGATGATCGGCTTCGGCGTGCCGTGCGGCGCGAACAGGCCGTACCACGTATGCGACGGCGGTCCCTTGTAGCCGCTCTCCGCGAGCGTCGGCACTTTCGGATAGAGCGGCGAGTGCATGTTGTTGACCATCACCAGTTCGCGCATCTTGCCGGCGTTGATCTGGCCGATGACGTTACCTTCGCCGATCAGCGCGATCGGCGTCGAACCGCCGAGTACCGCGTTGACGGCTTCGCCGCCGCCCTTGAACGGCACGCGCACCCAGTCGGCGCCTTTCTCTTTCTTGAGCGTATCCATGTAGAGCGCGAGCGGCGGCGCGGCGGTGAGATAGCTCAACGTCCCGGGCTGCTTTTTCGACAGCGCGATCAATTCGTCGATGGTGTTGGCCTTCAGGTTTGAATTGATCACCAGCACTTGAATGAGATGGAACAGATTTGTGATCGGCTGCAATCCGGTTTCGGGATTGAAGCCGATGTTCTTGAGCAGCAGCGGATTGTAGACGATCGGATCGGCGTTGATGATGCAGATGGTGTAGCCATCCGGTGCCGATTCCGTGCAGGCACGCGCGCCGACGTTCTGCATGCCGCCCGGACGATTTTCCACCACGATGGATTGGCCGAGTCGCTTGCGCAGTTCTTCGCCGAGCACGCGCATGAACACGTCGCTGATGCCGCCAGGACTCGTGGTGGTCAAGACGCGGATCGACCGGTTCGGCCAATCGCCGGCGGCGGATGCCGCGGTCGCGAAACCCAAAGCAGCCGCGAAAACTGCCAGCGCCAGAATTTTTTTCATTGTTCACTCCCCCGTGTTTTTCTCGCCTAGCTTTTATCCGTCATGTCGCCTCTCGACTGTCATCGTCCGCGAAAGCGGACGATCCAGTAAACACCAACGTTTCATGCCACCCACGGCGCCGACGTTTACTGGATGCCCCGCTTTCGCGGGGCATGACAGCAGAATTTGCTTCACGCGGACAACTTCGCCTTCACCATCCCGCTCGCCTTGCCCATGTCCATCTGCCCGGCGTACTTGCCGCGCAGCACACCGATCACCTTGCCCATGTCCTTCATGCCGGCGGCGCCGGTTTCCGTCACCGCCGCCTCGATCGCCGCCTTCATCTCGTCGTCCGACATCTGCTTCGGCAGATAGGCGGAGATGATCGCGATCTCTTCTTCTTCCTGTTTCACCAGATCGGCGCGGCTGCCCTTCTTGTAGAGTTCGACTGATTCCTGCCGCTGCTTGATCATCTTCTGCAGGAGCGGCAGCACGTCGGCATCGGTGAGCACGGGCTTGCCGGCCCCGCGCGCCTCGATGTCGGCGTTCTTGAGCGTGGAATTGACCATGCGCAGCGTGGACACCGCCCGCTCGTTTCTGGCCTTCATCGCCTCGGTCAAGGCTTTGTTGATGTCGTCGCGGAGCACAGAAGTCCCTTTTCTTTCTATCGTCATGCATCGAGGGCGGAAGTTATGCCCGGCGCTCGGACTATAATGAACATGTAACTATGCCTCAAAGGTACCGGATTTTTCGTTCGAAGGCGGAGTATGTTGCGGCGTTGCTGAAGGAGGTCACATGATGATATTTCCACGTACTTCCGGGATTTCGCAATTTGGTTACATACTTTTGGGTTACGGACTCTTGTCGTGGATTGTTGATTTTAGTCTGTATGGCGCCGCTCACTTTCCAATCGATTTAGGATTCAGTTCCGTCGCGTTGACCGGACTAGTCACAATTTGCGTGGCAAAGCGGCTGAAGAGCCTTGAGGACCGACTGAATAAGATAGAAACCGAAAGTCGCTCGGTTTCGTGACATCGGTCCGGTGGGTAGCCAACAACCGCCCCTTGCCTCTCTTCTTATAATACGCAACTAAGAGGCTATGACCCAGCAGCAAGCAGCCCCGGCCGCACCTTCGGCGGCTGAATCGTGGACCGAGCCCAAGGCAACTGCGCTTTTGGTGCTTGCCGACGGAACCGTGCTCGAGGGCATCGGCTTTGGCGCCGCCGGCCAGGCAGTCGGCGAGGTCTGTTTCAACACCGCGATGACGGGTTACGAGGAGATCCTGACCGATCCCTCCTATGCCGGGCAGCTCATTACTTTCACCTTCCCGCATATCGGCAATGTCGGCACCAACGAGGAAGACATCGAGACGGTGAACATGGCCGCGACGCCGGGCGCGCGCGGCCTGATCCTGCGCACCGCCATCACCGAAGCCTCCAGCTACCGTGCCACCCGCCACCTCGATAAATGGCTGAAGGCGCGCAACGTAGTCGGCTTGTCCGGCATCGACACCCGCGCGCTCACCGCGCTGATCCGCGAGAAGGGCATGCCCAATGCCGTGATCGCGCACGATCCCAACGGCAAATTCGATGTGGCCGCGCTGAAGAAAGAAGCCGCGGCGTGGCCCGGCCTCGTCGGCATGGACCTGGTGCCGATGGTGACCAGCGGACAACGATTCTCGTGGGACGAGACGCCGTGGGAATGGGGCAAGGGTTTCGGCCGGCAGACCGATCCGGAATTTCACGTGGTCGCAATCGACTACGGCATCAAGCGCAACATCCTGCGGCTGCTGGCCGGCATCGGCTGCAAGGTCACCGTCGTGCCGGCAAAAACCTCCGCCGAGGACATCGCCGCGCTCAAGCCCGACGGCGTGTTCCTGTCGAACGGTCCGGGCGATCCGGCGGAGACCGGCAAATACGCCGTGCCGGTCATCAAGCAGGTAATCGACAGCGGCGTTCCGACCTTCGGGATTTGCCTCGGGCACCAGATGCTCGGCATCGCGGTCGGCGGCAAGACCATGAAGATGCATCAGGGCCACCACGGCGCGAACCACCCGGTGCAGGACCTCACCACCGGCAAGGTCGAGATCACCTCGATGAATCACGGTTTCGCGCTCGACAAGGATTCGCTGCCGAAGAATGTCGAGCAGACGCATTTCTCGCTGTTCGACGGCTCCAATTGCGGTATCGCGCTCAAGGACAGACCGGTGTTCTCGGTGCAGTACCATCCCGAAGCCTCGCCCGGCCCGCGCGACAGCCATTATCTCTTCACACGCTTCGTCGACGCGATGCGGCAGGCCAGAGATGGCGCCAAGCGCAAGACCGCGTGAGCCTCGGCATGAATGGCGATACGTCCGCGCCTCTCACATTCATATTCGCGGACGACGGCTCCATTCCCAATAATCCGTTGCCGATGCTGTACTACCGGCGCGGCATCGATCTTTCCGGCAGCATCGAGCCGGAGGAAATCGTCGAGCGCGCCTTTGCAGCGAACGGCTGGGGCCGCGACATGTGGCGCAACGGCATTTTTCCGTACGTCCACTATCACTCGATGATCCATGAGGCGCTTGGCATTGCGCGTGGCCGCGCGCGCGTGCGTTTCGGCGGATCGAAGGGCGAGGAAGTCGACCTCAATCCCGGCGACGTGGCCGTGCTGCCGGCCGGCACCGGACATCAGCGGCTTGCGGGCAGCGACGATCTGGTCGTGATCGGCGCCTATCCGCTCGGCGGAAAATACAACCTTTGCCGCGGCAGCAAGCACGAACACGCGCGGGCACTTATCACCATTCCGCAGGTGCCATTGCCGAAAAGCGATCCGGTATTCGGCTCCGCCGGACCGCTGCCGAAACTTTGGCGGGCGGCAACGCATGACTGACTGGGTCAAATTCTACGACTTCAAGCATTCGGTCATTTACGTGAATGCGCGTCATCGCGATGTGCATTACCGCACCATCGCGGAAGACATACGCCGCTACGTGCCGTCACCGGATGCGCGCGTGCTCGATTACGGATGCGGCGAAGCGACGTCGGCCGAGATCGTTGCCGACGCCGCCGGCGCGCTTGTGATGGCGGAAGCCGCGCCGAACGTGCGGGCGGCACTGATCCAGCGCTACGCCGGACACCGCAAGATTTCCGTCGTGACGCCGGAGCAGACGGCGGCGCTGCCGCCGGCCTCGTTCGACCTGATCGTGATGCATTCGGTCGCGCAATATCTCACGGGTGCCGAGTTCGACCGGCTGGTGACGATGTTTCATGCGCTGCTGAAGCCCGGCGGACTACTGATCGTCGGCGACATCGTGCCGCCGCGGTTATCGGCGGCCGCGGCAGCGCTCGCCTTGCTGCGCTTCGGCGCGCGCAACGGATTTTTCCTTGCCGCGTCCGTCGGACTGATCCGCATCGTTTTCTCGGATTACCTGAAGCTGCGCCGCGCGACAGGCCTCTCCCGCTACGACGAAACAGCGATGCTGGCGCGCCTCAAGGCCGCCGGCTTTTCGGCCACGCGCGCGCCACGCAATATCGGCCACAACCAGTGGCGCATGACTTTCCTCGCGCGTATCGCAGGCCGGTAACAGACGGTTAAGCCTGATCGCGGCGGCCCGTAGAATTATACCTCCGATCAACCCTGTGCCTTTATCAACGGCAACGGCCCGGTGGCGGATTGGAGACGCAAAAGCCATGCATGGTTTTCCAGCCTGGTTCGATTCCAGGCCGGGCCTCCAATTTTTTCGAATCAGGATTTCGGCGGGCGCTTGAGCGGGAACGGCACGTGCGCCATTTCGTCTTCCTCGTCGAGTTCGGCATTGAGTTCGGCGCCGACCAGCACGACGATTGCCGTCATCCACAACCATATCATCAAACCGATGCCGGCGCCGAGCGAGCCGTAGGTCGCGTCGTAATGCGCGAAGCTGCCGAGATACCACGACAGCAGCGCGGAACCGACGAGCCAGGCGAGCGCCGCAAAGGTCGCGCCGGGACTGATCCAGCGCCAGCGCGGATGCGCGAGGTCCGGGCCGAACCGGTAAAGCATCGCAAGCCCGAGCAGCAACAGCACGAACAAGACTGGCCAGCGCAGCAACGCCAGCAC
>JBARCH010000020.1:0-7183 GCA_049793875.1 Pseudolabrys sp.
GCGCAGGCTTACGCCGCGCCGGCAAATCCGCAGCCGCAGCAATCACCGGCGGCCCACGGCCGCGGCCTGTTCACCGATGGGCACAGTTTCTTTGCGCCGCGGCGGACCTACGCGCAGCAGCCCGTTATGGTGCAGCCGCCCAGCGTCATCCAGTACGGTGCGACACAGCAGCAACCGCAGCACTATGCCGCGCAGCCGGGCAGCCCTTATGCGGCAGCGCCTTACGCCTACGGTTCGGCGCCTGCCGGCGGCGGCGAGCCCGCCTACACGCTCGATGCCGGCGACAAATTGCGCATCGTGGTGTTCGGCCAGGACGGCATCTCCAACACCTACACCGTGGACGCCGGCGGCAACGTCAACCTGCCGCTGATCGGCACGCTGCCCGCGCGCGGCCTGTCGACGCAGGCATTGGCGCAGGCCATCGCCGAACGGCTCAAGCACGGCTACGTGCGCGAGCCGCATGTCAGCGTCGAGGTCGAAGCCTACCGGCCGTTCTTCATTCTCGGTGAGGTCACGACGCCCGGGCAGTATCCGTACGTCGCCAACATGACGGCGGAAGCGGCGGTGGCGATCGCCGGCGGGTTTGGCCCGCGCGCCAGAAAGAACGTCGTCGAACTCACCCGCAACACGCCCGCGCAACGCATCCACGGCGATGTGCCGCTGAGCTATCCCATCCGCCCCGGCGACACCATCGTCGTCAAGGAGCGATGGTTCTGAATTGAGGCTGTCGTCCCGGCGAGCGGGCGGTAATGTTTTTCGCGGGGCGACAGCGGAATTTTGCCGCGACTATTTCTTCATGTTCTTCGCAAGGAATTCCGTCGTGCGGCTCCATGCGAGATCGGCCGCTGCCTTGTTGTAGCTTGCGCGCTCGTCGCAATTGAAGCCGTGCGCCGCGCCCGGATAAACATAGATTTCCGCCTGCGGCTGCTTCTGCTTGATCGTTTCGACTGTCGTGAGCGGAATGCTCTCGTCTTTTTCGCCGAAGTGCATTTGCATCGGGCACTTCGGCTTCTCGTCGACAAATTTGGCGATTGAGCCGCCGTAATAGGAAACCGCGGCCGCGATGTTGGGAATGCGGCACGCCGCGAGGAACGCCGCGGTGCCGCCCATGCAGAAGCCGATCGCGCCGACCGGACCGACGCCTTTGAGATCGCCGGCGGCCGCCGCCATGTCGGCGACCATGTGATCCCAGTTCAGATTGCCGAGGTAGCCGCGCGCCTTTGCGATTTCCTCGGGCGTGTAGCCGGTTTCGAAGTCGCGCACGAAGCGGTCGAATACCGCCGGCGCGACGGCCGCATAACCCATTCCGGCGAGCCGGTCGCAGACAGCGCGGATATGATGATTGACGCCGAAAATTTCCTGGATCACCACCAGCCCGCCTTTTGGCGTGCCTTGCGGATCGGCGCGGTAGGCGCCGAGATTGTGCTTGTCGGATGTGGTGAGTGTGAACTGCTTGCCCAAATGAACCTCCCATTGAACGCAAACTAAACGGAAAACTTGATCGTCGCGCGAGTCCTTAGCACAGTAGAAAGGCCGCAAACCAGATTGTGTTTGCGTTACGAAGAACGCAAGCCGAACGCCTGCGCCAGCAATTCGTAGGAATGCTTGCGCGCATCGTGGCTATGAATCATCGTCGTCACCATCATCTCGTCCGCGCTCGTCGCCTCGATCAGCGGCCCAAGCCGCGCCATCACGGTTTCTTTACTGCCGACGAAAAGCCGCCCGCGGTTCTGCGCCATGCGGGCGCGATCGACCGCCGAATAGTCGTAGGCGGCGGCTTCTTCCGGCGATGCGAGCGGCTGGTATTCGCCTTTCGCGCGGCGCACGAAATTGAGATCGACCGTGCTCGCAAGCCGTTCCGCTTCCGCATCGCTGTCGGCGCAAACGACGTGGGCTGCGAGGATGCCGTAGGGTTTTGCGTGCGACGGCGAGGGACGGAAATTGTCGCGGTAAAGCCGCATTGCCTCCGCCGCATCGAAATTAGCAAAATGATGCGCGAAGGCGAACGCCGCGCCGATCTGCGCCGACAATTGCGCGCTGTAGTCGGACGAACCAAGCAGGTAGATCGGCGGCAGCGGCACGTCGGACGGCATCGCGCGTATCTTGTGAAACGGATGGCCCTCGGGGAAACCGCGGGTCTCGAGCAGCATCAGTTCCTGGAAACGCTCGAGGAAGTCGTCGTCCTCGCTGATGCCCTGCCGCCGCCGCAGCGCGTAGGAGGTAGCGGGGTCGGTGCCGGGGGCGCGGCCAAGCCCGAGATCGATGCGGCCGGGGAAAAGCCCCTCCAGCAACTTGAAGCGCTCGGCCACGATCAGCGGCGCGTGGTTCGGCAACATGACACCACCGGAACCCACGCGCAGGTTTTTTGTGATCGCTGCGATCTGGCCCATCATCAGGTCCGGGGCGGCGCTGGCGATGGACGGCAGGTTGTGATGTTCCGCCACCCAATAGCGCGTGAAGCCGAGCCGGTCGGCAAGTTGCGACAGATCGAGCGTGTTGCGCAGCGCGGTTGCGCCGGTTGAACCGGTGACGACGGGCGACAGGTCGAGAATGGAGAGCGGGATCATGGCGGGTTGCGGGACCTTAGCACAGATTGCCGCCGTTCTCGCGCAACCGGCCATGCGTGTGCTAGAGCGAGCCGAATGAAGGGACGTCCCGGCATGGTCTCGCTGACCGAATGGAAAGTACCCGTCGCCGCGCAGCCGCGGCGCGAGGACTATGGCTACGATCTCGACCGCGCGTTGAGCGCGGTTGTCGGCGTGCATTCCATAATTCCGCCGACGGCTTTCACGGCCGAGACACTGGGCGCCGAGCGCGCCGGTAACGGCGTGTTGATCGAAGGCGGCATCGTTCTGACCATCGGGTATCTGATCACGGAAGCCGCGACCATCTGGCTGCATCTCAGCGACGGCCGTGTCGTCGAGGGACATGCGCTCGGTTACGACCAGGAAACCGGCTTCGGTCTGGTTCAGCCGCTCGGGCGTTACGATTTGCCGTCGCTGCCGATAGGATCGTCGGCGGCACTGGAAGTCGGCGAGCGCGTCGTGATCGGCGGCGCCGGCGGCCGTACCCGCTCGGTTGCCGCGCGAGTCACGGCCAAGCAGGAATTCGCCGGCTATTGGGAATACGTGCTCGAACAGGCGATCTTCACCTATCCGGCGCATCCGAATTGGGGCGGCGCGGCGCTGATTTCGTCCAAAGGCGAACTCGCCGGCATCGGCTCGTTGCAGGTCGAGCGCGAGCGGTCCGGCAAGAACGAAAATCTCAACATGGTCGTGCCGATCGATCTGTTCAAACCGATCGCCGACGATCTGATGAAATTCGGCCGCACCAATCGGCCGCAGCGTCCGTGGCTTGGCGTCTACTCCACCGAGATCGAAGACAAGGTGGTTGTGGTCGGCGTCGCGCCGAAAGGCCCGGCGGCGCGCGCCGAACTTAAAGTCGGCGACGTGGTGGTTTCGGTCGCGGGTGAAAAAATATCGACGCTCGCCGGTCTTTACCGGCGCATCTGGTCGCTCGGCAGCGCCGGGGTCGAAGTGCCGCTGACGCTCTATCGCGAAGGTGTGACATTCGACGTGCGCGTCAATTCCTCCGACCGGGCGAAATTCCTCAAAGGCCCAAGCCTGCATTGAGTTGCCTGCATTGAATTGCCGGCACTGAATTGTCTGAACGCGCGCCCGCGCGGTGCAACGCTTCATTAATCATATTGGCAACGCGGACCCGCAAGCCGGCGGCGATGCGTGCGTTAACTTTTCCGTCCTTGGCAAAGCGTTCGGAGCTTCGGCCTGTGCTGCAAACGCGCGCCGGAAAGATTTCATTCAGCATAAATTTTAGGACGGGCGGGCAGATTGAAACAAATTGAATGAGCGGCCTTAGTAAAACAACAGATTCTGAGGGCTAGGATTTCCCCGTCACGTCTGGAAAGTCCGCTACCGCAATGTCCGCCAAGCCCGCCAAGAAGCTCATCGACGGTCTCAATATACTGGTCGTCGACGGCAATCCTTACATGCGCAAGATCACGCGCATCATGCTGATGAACCTCGGCGCCAAGCAGGTCCATGAAGCGGGCGACGGGTTGGCCGCACTCGAGGCGATCCGCACCATGGACCCCGACGTGATGGTGATCGACTGGGATTTGCCGATCCTGAGCGGCCCGGAAGTTACGCGCATCGTCCGTTCGCCCGGCGTGTTCCCGCGCCCGAATCTTCCGATCGTCATGCTGACGAGCCGTGGCGAACGGCAGATCGTCAACGAGGCTCTGCGTGCGGGCGTGCACGAATTCCTGCTCAAGCCGACGTCACCCAGGGCGCTGCTCGACCGGCTGATGTCGATCATGTTCCGGCCGCGCCCGATGGTGCAACTCGGAAAATATTACGTGCCTGCGCCGCGCCGTACGCCGGCGCGCGAACTGCAGCAACTCGCCGAGATGCCGGAGCTTGCGCAAATGCGCGAGATGAACGCCTTGCAGGCGGTCGCCTGAGTTTCCCGGCAATTCAACTTCAAGGCTGGGTCTTCAGTTCTTCGATCGCATCGACGCGATTGGGATAGAACGCCACATGCTCGGCGATTTGCGCGACGGCGGAGTAGGGCGTCTCGTAGCTCCACACCGCATTCTCGCCCTTGCTGCTGCCGCCGATCGTGAAATAGCTGGCGTCGCCTTTGTACGGGCAATGGGTCGAATGCAGCGTGCGTTTGAGCTGCGTCATGTCCACGTCGGCGCGGGGGATGTATTGCACCGGCGGGTAGCTCGCCTCCTGCAATGTCAGCGCGCGTGTCGTGTCGGCAATCACCTTGCCGCCAAATGTCACGCGCACGCGGTTGACGTTGCGGCTGACGCTGATCGGGTGGTCGGGACCGGGAATCTTCATGGCGCTTGCCTTTCTCGATAAGGCGATTCGGCGTTCACCCCGATCATATAGGCATGGGTTCCCGCGACTCCATCAGGCCGCCGGAAAATCGTACAGCCGGGCCGGATTTTCGACGAGGATCGCCTGCCTTGCCGCCGGTTCCGGCGTCCAGTCGATCAACACCTGCAACAGCCGCGCGGCATCGGGGACAGGCCCGTCCGGCCGCGGATGCGGCCAGTCGGTACCCCAGACCAGGTTGCGTGGATTGGCTCCAACGAGCGCGTCGTGGAAAGGCTTTGCCTCCCGGTAGTCAGGTGCCGTGGCGCCGAGCCGATAGGTGCCGGACAGTTTTGCCCAGAATTTTCCCTCGCCGACGCCACGCAGCAGCGCCTGGAAGCCGGGATGATTGACGCCGTGATGGTGCTCCATGCGGCCCATGTGATCGACGACGATCGGCACCGGCACGCGTGACAGTGCCGGCAGCATGTCAGGCAGGTCGCGCGTATCCAGCCAAAGCTGCAGATGCCAGCCGAGATCGGCCATCGCCGTAAACAGCGGTTCGATGTCCGAAAGGCGCACGCCGTTTTGATAAAACGGCTTGCCGTCGCGGCGGAATTCGTTGGCGCGCAGGCCGCGCACGCCGTTGTCGTGCCAGCGCTTGAGCGCCGCTGCGTCCAATTCGCCGCCACCGACCGCGACGCCACGCAGGCGCTTCGGTTCGCGGACGAGCGCGTCGAGCGTCGCACTGTTGTCGCGGCCATAGGCGCTCGGTTGCACGATGACGCCGCGGTCGAAGCCGAGACGATCGAGCAATGCGAGGTAAGTCTCAAGCGGGGCGTCGTCGGGCGTGTAACTGCGCGGCTGCGCGTAAGGAAAGCGCGCAGCCGGGCCGAACACGTGGCAATGACAATCGCAGGCGCCGCGCGGAAGCGCGAACGCATTCATTGCGGTTTCAGTCCGGCCAGTTTGGCCGCCTCGCGCGAATGCTCGTAGTCGGTGTGGATGAACGCGCCGAACCCGGCCGGCGTCATCTGCTCTGCGGTCGCGATTTCGGAACCCATGGCGCGCAGTCTTTCGGCGGAAGCGGTATTGCCGCTCAGCGTTTTTTCGACCGATTTCTGCAACCGCGCGATGACGTCTTTCGGCGTGCCTGCCGGCGCCAGGATGCCGATATAGCTCGACGCGATGAAATCCTTCACGCCGCCTTCGATCATGGTCTCGACTTCGGGCGCGAGCTTGGAGCGTTGCGCCGCCGCGATGCCGACGATGCGCGCCTTGCCGCCTTTGTGCTGCGGCAACGCGGTGGAGAATTCAGTCATTGCCGCCTGGATATGGCCGGCGATCAGGTCCGGCAGCAGCGAGCCGCCGCTGCGATAGGGAACGTGCATCAGCTTTGCGCCCGTCTGTGCATTGAAGCGCGCGAGCGTCAGGTGCGTCGCGCTGCCGACGCCGCTGGTGGCGATGCTGATCTGCTGCTTCTTCGAAAGGGCAATCAGTTCGGGAATTGTTTTCGCCGGCAGCGACGCGGTGACGATGATGACGTGCGGCACGTAACTCGTGAGCGCAACCGGAGCCAGATCCTTTTGCGGGTCGTAGCTCATCTTCGCCTGCACGAACGGATTGACGGTGAGCGGTCCGTTCGATCCGACCAGAAGCGTATAGCCGTCGGGCGTCGCGTGCGCGACCGCTTCGGCGCCGATGCTGCCGCCGGCACCGCCGCGGTTGTCGACCACGATCGTCTGCTTGAGCGCATCGGACATGCCCTGGCCGACAAGGCGGCCGACGATGTCGGCGTTTCCGCCCGGCGCGAACGGCACCACGAGATGGATCGGCCGGTCAGGATAGGCGGCGAAGGCGCTGCGCGGCAGCAAGGTTACGGCCGGCGCGAGGCCGATAGTCTTTATGAGAGTGCGGCGTGAGATCGGCATTGTTTCCTCCTGCGAAATGTTCAGACGGCAGACGATTTTTTGTCATTTTAGCCGACGATTCGCAGCCGTCGATAGAGCGCGGGAGGAGTCTGGCGCGCCACGGCCGATGAAGATGGGCACTATTGCTTCGCTGGGGCGCCGATGACGCGAAAGTCGAGGACGCTCCACCACAGGACGATGTGCGACGTCCTGCGATATTGCGCTACGCGCAATGGGCGACAATTTTCTGTGCGTCGTGGACCATCCAGTGACGATCTCCATGGCGGCTGGTGGATCAATTTCATGATCCGACGTGAAGACTTGCCAACCGCGGCCGAGCCAAACCGTCAGGCCCGCACCGGCTGCCCGATTCCCAACAGGTTTCCTTCGCTGTCGTGGAACCACGCGCCCCGCTCACCGCTACCCTTG
>JBARCH010000021.1:0-5758 GCA_049793875.1 Pseudolabrys sp.
GCGCGGCGCTTGCCTGCGGAATCATGGCGTTTCCGCTGATGGTGCGGGCGATCCGGCTTTCGATCGAGGCGATCGATACCCGGCTTGAGGACGCCGCCGGAACGCTCGGCGCCAATCGCACGTGGGCGTTCCTCACCATCACGCTGCCGCTGATGCTCCCGGGCGTCATCGCGGGCATGATGCTGGCGTTCGCACGCGCGCTCGGCGAATTCGGCGCCACGATCACATTCGTCTCCAACATTCCGGGCGAGACACAGACCATCTCGGCGGCGATCTATACGTTGACGCAAGTGCCGGGTGGCGACCGCCTCGCGCTGCAGCTTGTCGTCGTCGCCGTCATCATTTCACTTGTGGCGCTGGTCCTGTCGGAATGGTTCGCCCGCCGCGCCGGCGCACGTCTGCACGGCAACTGACATGCTTACGATCAACGTCGAAAAGCGTCTCGGTGATTTTGCCCTCGATGTGTCGTTCGCGAGCGAAGGCGGCGCGACGGTGCTGTTCGGCCGGTCGGGCGCCGGCAAGACGTCAATCGTCAACATGATCGCCGGGATGGTCCGGCCGGATCGCGGACGCGTCGTCATCGACGGCGAAACGCTTTTCGACAGCAATGCCCGCATCGACGTGCCGGCATGGCGGCGGCGCATCGGCTATGTGTTTCAGGAAGGCCGGCTGTTTCCGCATCTGTCCGTGCGGCACAATCTCGACTATGGCCGCTGGATGAACGGCCGCGCGCGCGACGATGCCGCTTTCAACCACATCGCCGAGCTGCTCGACATCGGCCCTCTGCTCGACCGCCGGCCGGGCAAGCTTTCCGGCGGCGAACGCCAGCGCGTCGCCGTCGGCCGCGCACTGCTGACGCAGCCGCGTCTGTTATTGCTCGACGAGCCGCTGGCCGCGCTCGATGCCGATCGCAAGCGCGAAATCCTGCCCTATTTCGAGCGTCTGCGCGACGAGGCCAAGGTGCCGATGATCTATGTCAGCCACGACGCGATGGAAGTAAAACGCATTGCCACGCATGTGGTGCGGCTGGATGGCGGACGTGTGGAGACGACGGGTGGCGCGGATTTGCTTTCGGATGTCATGCCCCGCGAAAGCGGGGCATCCAGTAACCCCTGAGCATCGGCAATATTCGCGCGCCGTGATTACTGGATCACCCGCTTTCGCGGGTGATGACAGTGGTAGGATGCCCCCATGTTCCCGCCCGAACGAATCGTTTGCCTGACCGAAGAGACCGTGGAGACGCTGTATCTCCTCGGCGAGGACGCCCGCATTGTCGGCGTCTCCGGTTACGCCGTGCGGCCGCCGCAGGTGCGGCGCCAGAAGCCGCGCGTGTCGGCGTTCATTTCCGCCGACGTGCCGAAGATCCTCGCACTCAAGCCCGACCTCGTGCTGACGTTTTCAGATCTGCAAGCCGACATCGTCGCCGACCTCATTCGCGCCAACGTCGCCGTCCACGCCTTCAACCAGCGCGACGTCGCCGGCATTTTCGACATGATCCGCACGCTTGGCGCACTCGTCGGCGCGAATGAAAAGGCCGAAGCGCTCGCCGCTTCGCTCGCGGCGCGGGTCGATGCCGTGCATGAGCGCGCGTTACGGCTGCCGCGCCGGCCGCGCGTCTATTTCGAGGAATGGGACGAGCCGATGATTTCCGGCCTGCGCTGGGTGTCGGAGCTGATCGAGGCCGCCGGCGGCATCGAGGTGTTTCCGGAGATCGCCACGCACAAGAATGCCAAGGATCGCATCGTGCAGGCGTCCGACGTGATCGCGGCACAGCCCGACATCATCGTCGGGTCGTGGTGCGGCAAGAAATTCGTGGCCGCGAAGGTTGCCGCCCGGCCCGGCTTTGCGGCGATCCCCGCGGTCGCCAACGGCTGGCTGCGCGAGGTCAAATCCACGGTGATTCTCCAGCCGGGGCCGGCTGCGCTGACCGACGGGCTCGACGCACTGGCCGCCATCGTCACGGAATGGGCGGAAAATCGGGTACCGAAGGCGTCGTAGAATCCGCGCCGCCCGCGTGCTATCCTTCCTGTCGAACCCTGCAACCCTAGGATTTGCCGTCAATGCCGCAGAATCAGACCCGCGCCTCCGCAGCCCTTCGGACCGACCTGCTGCTGGTCGTCTTCCTCATCGCGCTCGACGCGGTCGCACGTATCCTGCCGCATGCGCCGGGCTTCCTGCCCGTCGCCGCCAGCGCGCTGTTTGCCGGACGCATGCTCCGGATTCCGGGCCTCGCGCTGGTCGTACCGGTTGCGGCCATGACCCTGAGCAGCCCGCTGCTCGGTGCCGAAGACTGGCGCGTCCTGCTCGTCGTTTATGTTGCAATCGCGGTGCCGGCGGTCGCGGGAATGTGGCTGCGCAAGCATTCCGGCGCGGCGCTGACGGTCGCGGCGATGGTCGCGTGCTCGCTGATCTTCTTTGCGGCGTCGAACTTCGCCGTGTGGGCGTTCAGCGATATGTACGCACACACCATGAGCGGGCTGACGCAGTGCTACGTCGCAGCGCTGCCTTTCCTCGACAAGACCGTGATGGGTGACCTGTTCTGGACCGCCGTGCTGTTCGGCGGCGCCTGGCTCGTTCAAAACGCGCCCTCGCTGGCGCGCCGCGCGCTTTAGCCAAGATACTTCTGCAGACGGGCAAAAAACGCCTGCGCGCGCCCGCCAAGCGTTTTCGGCTGCGCCGGATCGGGCTCGGCCAGACGCAAGCCGACGGTGGTGACTTTGCCCTTCGTTATTTTCTGCGCCACCAGCGCAACAGGACCCCAATCGATCATGTCGCCGGCTTTCGCCGGCCGATGCAGTTCTTCCTCAAAATGGTCGGCGAGAGAGACGTCGCCGCGCCCGGCAGCAACCTGCAAGCCGTAGATTTCCGCAAGCGAGCCGAGCGTCGTCGTTCCCGGCACGAAGAAGTCGCCGAGTAGTCGCGGGTCCGGCTTCGCCGGCGGCGGCATGTCGACGAAGAAACGGTCGAGTGCCTGCGCCTTCTCCGGCGGCGCCAGCAGATAAACATAGTCGCCTTCGCGCACCGGCTCGGCTTCGGCGGGCGTCAGGATCTTTTCCTCGCGGATGACCAGCGTCGGCCGCGCCCAATTCGGGATCAGGCCGCGCCGGAGATAGGGACTGTTGGCCGGCACCGGATAGCCGACAATCTCGCGCGTGAGCTGGCCGGGCAGATCGAGCTCGACGCGGCGCGGCAGCGGGTCGGCGCGCGTGAACGACATGTCGAGCCGCCGCGCCGATACCCCTACCGTCCAGCCCTGGATCAGCAGCGAGGACAACACCACGACGAAAGCGACGTCGAAATAGAGATACCCCATCGGCAAGCCGACCAGCAGCGGGATCGATGCCAGGAAGATGCCGACCGCGCCGCGCAGGCCGACCCACGAGATGAAGACCTTTTCATTCCAGTGGAATTTGAACGGCCACAGGCAGAGAAACACCGCCACCGGCCGCGCAATCAGCATCAGCACGGCCGCGATCACGATTGCGCCGGCCAGTGTGTCGGCAAGCCGGTGCGGCCACACCAGCAAGCCAAGCAGCACGAACATCACGATCTGCGCCAGCCACGTGACCGCATCGAGAAACGCGACCACGGAATTGCGCGCGCGCGTCTGGCGGTTTCCAACCACCAGCCCGGCGAGGTAGACGGCGAGAAAGCCGGAGGCGTGGATGGCATTGGCGAACGCGAACACAACCAGCGCGCTGATCGCCACGAACGGCGGATGCAGGCCTTGCGCGAGATTAATCCGGTTGATCACCAGCGCGATGATGCGGCCGCCGAACCAGCCGATGGCGCAGCCGAAGATCGTGTCGCGCGCGAAGCTGGCAATGACCTGTGACCAGCTTTGATCGCCGACCAGCAGGATTTCGACCAGCATCAGCACGACGAAAACCGCGAACGGATCGTTGGTGCCGGATTCGACCTCGAGCGTCGCGCGCACGCGCGGCCGCAGGCGCAAACCGCCGGCGTTGATGAGGAACAGCACCGCGGCGGCGTCGGTGGAGGCGACCACCGCGCCGACCAGCAGCGCCTGGACCCAGCCGATGCCAAGTATCAGCTTGGCGAACGGCGCAGTCAGCAACATCGTGATCAGCACACCGACGGTCGCCAGCATCACCGACGGCGCCAGCACGCTGCGGAAGGTCGCAAACCGCATGCGCAACCCGCCGTCGAACAGGATCAGCGCCAGCGCGATCGAGCCGACGGTATAGGTACTGCGCACGTCGCTGAAAGCGATGCCGCCGGGGCCGCCGTCGCCCGCCAGCACGCCGACCAAAAGGAACACGAGCAGCAACGGCGCACCGAAGCGCAGCGCGATCAGGCTCGACAGGATGCCGGCAAGCACCAGCAGGCTGCCGAGCAGGATGGCAATACTGATGTTGTCGAGTGAAGCCATGCGCGAATCCCTCGCCGTTATAGCAGGGCTTCGCGCTTGTGCAGGCAACAGGAAAGGCCGCCGGTACGCCCCATTTGTCGTCACGCAGCCACGCGAAGGGCGCGCAACCCAGTGATCCCGCTTAGGAGCGAGGTGCCTCTCCAAGCGGGATGCCGGGGCCAAGCCCGGCCATGACGTTCCGCGAGACGTTGCGGTGCTCAAGCTGCAGCAGCGCACTCGTCATTCTGCGTCATTCCGGGGCGCGGCCGAAGACCGCGAGCCCGGAATCCAGAGCCGCGATTATCAAGTGACTTGGTCGTACAGATCGAGCCATTGCGGATTTGATTGCTCAATCAGCCGCAATTTCCAGGCTCGCCGCCATTTCTTCACGTCTTTTTCGCGAGCGATGGCACTCGTCGGGTCATCATAAGTTTTGAACCAGACCAGCCGGCCGACGTCATACCTTTGTGTGAAGCCGCGATGGATCTTGTTCTTGTGCTCGTAAACTCGGCGAACCAGGTCATTGGTGACGCCGAGATACAATGTTCCATTCCGGTCGCTGGCCAAAAGATACACGTAAAGGCCATTGCGCTTGGTCCCTGGATTCCGGGGCCGTCCCGGAATGACTCAGAAGTCCACCTTGTCGCCACCCTTGAGCGAGAGAATTTCGCGCGCCTCGTCGGGGCTCGCGATCTCGTGGCCGAGCCCTTCGAGAATCTTGCGCACCTGGGTGACCTGCTGGGCATTCGACTCGGCGAGACGGCCCGCGCCGATCCAGAGCGAATCCTCCATGCCGACGCGCACATTGCCGCCCATCGATGCCGCCATGGCGGCGACCCGCATCTGGCTCTGCCCGGCGCCAAGCACGGACCAGTGGTAATTGTCGCCCAGAAGCCGGTCGGCGGTGCGCTTCATCATCATGACGTCTTCGGGATGCGGGCCGATGCCGCCGAGGATGCCGAACACGGACTGCACGAATACCGGCGCCTTGATCAGCCCGCGGTCGAGAAAGTGCCGCAACGTGTAGAGATGTCCGATGTCGTAGCACTCGACCTCGAAGCGCGTGCCATTATCGGCGCACGTGGTGAGGATGTATTCGATGTCGGCGAAGGTGTTCTTGAACATGCCCTTCTTCGATGCTTCGAGATACGGCTCCTCCCAGTCGTGTTTGAACTTGCCCTTGAAGCGCGGAATCATCGGGTAAAGACCGAAGTTCATCGTGCCCATGTTGAGCGAGGCGACTTCCGGCTTGAACGTCGCAGCCGGCCGCACGCGCTCTTCCGCCGTCATCGTCGGCGCGCCGCCGGTGGTGATGTTCACCACCACGTCCGAGCGCTGCTTGATCACCTTGAGAAAGGGCGCGAACGCCTCCGGCGATTGATCGGG
>JBARCH010000022.1:0-2794 GCA_049793875.1 Pseudolabrys sp.
GGCGGCATCGTGCCGAGATCAAGTCGATCACCGGCGTCTACAAGCGGGAGGTCGGCATGACCGGCGCCGTCGAACAGGTACGCAAGCAGGTCGAGATGTTCGAGGCCGCCGAAGGCCGCCGTCCGCGCCTGCTGGTCGCCAAGATCGGACAGGACGGCCACGACCGCGGCCAGAAAGTCATCGCATCCGCGTTCGCCGACCTCGGCTTCGACGTCGATATCGGCCCGTTATTCGCGACGCCGTCGGAAGCGGCGCGCCAGGCGGTCGAGAACGACGTTCATATTCTCGGCGTCTCCTCGCTCGCCGCTGCGCATCTGACGCTGGTGCCTGAGTTGAAAGCCGAACTCGCCAAACAAGGCCGCGACGACATCATGATCGTCGTTGGAGGTGTGGTGCCGCCGCAGGACTACGACACGCTGATGAAAGCCGGCGCCGAGGCGATCTTCCCGCCCGGTACCGTGATTGCGGATGCAGCGGCAAAACTGCTCAAGACGCTCAACAAACGATTGGGACACGGGAAAGAGGCGGCCGAGTGAACTCCCTGGTCGTCCGCGCGGTGTTCGTCGCGCTCTGCGCGCTTTCGCTTGCGGCCTGCGTCGACTCGGCCGATCCGATCCTGGCGGACTCGCAGCCGGTCTTCGGCGAACACCTGCGGCTTCAGCTTTACACGCTGAAAAGCGGCTACGCGCACGACCCGGTTCAGGTGAATTTCAACTGGAACGGCGGTCTCTATACCCGCGCCGGCGGCGGCCTGCGCGAGGTCAGCGCTTTCTCGGCTCATCCCTTCGAGGGCGGCGACTACATCATCGAGACCGTGCCGGCGAAGAAAGCGCTGGTGACCGAATACGCGCTGATGCACAAGCTCGCCGAGGGCGTCTATCAGGTCGTTCCCGTCGACGAGGCCGACGCGGACGAACAGACGCGCGTCGCCTATTGCAAGAAGCTCGATACGGCCACCTGCCGCGTCGCGACGCGCGAGCAGTTGTTTGCCTTCGCGCGCGCCACCGCCGCCCGCAACAAGGACAATGGCGGGCTGGTGATCCGGCTGCCGGACGGTTCCGAGCCACGCGAGCCGGCGAAGCGGCGCGCCCCGCACCCGCGGCGCTGACGCGCGTGGGATAAGACGGCGGCTGCGGTCGCATTTCCCGCCGCAACCCGGTACACACGGGCAGCGGAAAAAGCGCCTCCAGAACCAGCATGGCTTCGCGCACCGAACAACCTCGATCCGATCTCGCTCGCGGCATCCGTGCGGGCGACCGCGCGACACTGGCGCGCGCCATCACGTTGATCGAGAGCAAGCGCGCCGACCACCGCAAGACCGCGCATCTGCTGGTGCAGGAATTGCTGCCGCTGACCGGCAAGGCCGTGCGGCTCGGCATCACGGGTGCGCCGGGCGCCGGCAAATCCACGACCATCGACGCGCTCGGCACATATCTCACCGGGCAAGGCTGCAAGGTCGCGGTGCTGGCGGTCGACCCGTCATCGACGCGCACCGGCGGCTCGATCCTCGGCGACAAAACGCGCATGGCAAAGCTCGCAACCGATCCGAACGCTTTTGTGCGCCCCTCGCCCAGTTCCGGCACGCTTGGCGGCGTCGCCGCCAAGACACGCGAGACGATGCTGGTCTGCGAAGCGGCGGGCTACGACGTGGTGATGGTGGAAACCGTCGGCATCGGCCAATCGGAAACCGCCGTCGCCGACATGACGGATTTCTTTCTTGTGCTGATGATCCCCGGCGCCGGCGATGAATTGCAAGGCTTGAAAAAAGGCATCGTCGAGATCGCCGACATGATCGCGGTCAACAAGGCCGACGGCGACAATATCGACCGCGCGCTGATCGCGGCCGCCGATTATCGCGCGGCGCTCAACATTCTCGCGCCGCAATCGGCGGCCTGGTCGCCGCCGGTCGTCACCTATTCTGCGATAACCGGAAAAGGCATCCACGCCCTTTGGGATCAGGTTCTCGCGCACAAGCAGAAGACCAGCGCCTCCGGTGAACTGGCGGAGCGGCGCCGGGAACAGCAGGTGAAATGGATGTGGACCATGCTTGAGGAACGGCTGACCGCGCGGCTGCGCAGCGACGCCACCGTCAAGGCGAAACTGCGACAGGCGGAAGCGGCGGTCGCCGCCGGCAAACTGGCGCCGACACTGGCGGTGGAAGAGATCGCGGCGATGCTCGGCGCGTGATGAGCGTCACCATTCTGCTCACCGGCTTCGGGCCGTTTCCCGGCGCGCCGTTCAACCCGACCGAGGCAATCGTCCGCAAGCTCGCGCGTGAGCGGCGTCCCGCGCTGGCGGGTGTAACAATCGTTCCGCACATCTTCCGGACCAGCTATGCATCGGTGGACCGCGAGTTGCCGGCATTGCTGCGCAAGCACAAGCCGGATGCGATGCTGATGTTCGGTCTCGCGCAGCGAACGCCTCATCTGCGCATCGAGACGATGGCCCGCAACGCCGTTGCCGGCATGGCCGATGCGGACCGCAAGGCGCCGCGCACTCGCACGATCGCAAAGAGCAAAGCACACACGCTGGCGTTACGGACACTGGCGCGGCCGCTGCTGGCGGAAGCGCGCACCGCGCGGGTGCCGGCCGCCGTCTCACGCGATGCCGGGCGTTATCTCTGCAACTATCTCTGCTGGCGGGCGACCGAAGCGGCGCTGAAGCAGGACGGGCCGCGTCTTGCCGCCTTCATTCATGTGCCGCTGGTGCGGCGTGGGCCGGTTCCGGCACGCCGGACGAAAAAACGCCGTCTCACGATGCCGGATCTGGCGCGTGCCGGCCGGGGGTTCCTGCG
>JBARCH010000023.1:0-2812 GCA_049793875.1 Pseudolabrys sp.
GATATGCATGCGGCCGAGTTCGGCGCAGCGGTGCAATTTGGGAAAGACCTTGCCGGGATTGAGCAAGCCTTTTTCGTCGAAGGCGCATTTAAGCCGCTGTTGCTGATCGAGATCCGTCTCGGAGAACATCACCGGCATCAAATCGCGCTTCTCGACCCCGACGCCATGTTCGCCGGTGAGAACGCCGCCGACTTCGACGCACAGTTTAAGAATCTCGGCGCCAAACTCTTCGGTCTTCTCCAGTTCGCCGGGCTTGTTGGCGTCATAAAGAATAAGTGGGTGCAGATTGCCGTCGCCGGCGTGAAACACATTGGCAACGCGCAGGCCGTACTGCGCCGACAGTTCTTTCATGCGCGCGAGCACCAGCGGCAGCTTGGACCGCGGGATCGTTCCGTCCATGCAGTAATAATCCGGCGAGATGCGGCCAACCGCCGGAAACGCCGCCTTGCGGCCGGCCCAGAACAGCAGCCGTTCTTCTTCCGAATTGGAAATCTTGCACGAGACCGATTTGCATTTTTTCGCGATCGCTTCGACGCGATCGATCAAATGATCGACCTCGGCCTGCGGACCGTCTAACTCAACAATCAGCAATGCCTCGACGTCGAGCGGATAACCGGCATGGACGAATTCTTCTGCCGCGTGGATTGCCGGCTTGTCCATCATCTCCATGCCGCCGGGGATGATGCCGGCACCGATAATGTTCGACACGCAGGCACCGGCGTCTTCCGAGGTCGGAAATCCGACCAGCAGCGCGCGCGCGGCTTCCGCTTTCTTCAGGATACGCACGGTGATTTCCGTGACGACGCCAAGCAGGCCTTCCGAGCCCGTGACGATGCCGAGCAGATCGTAGCCGGCGGCGTCGAGATGCTTGCCGCCGAGATGCAGCACCTCGCCATTCATCAGCACGATTTCGCAGCCGAGCACATTGTTCGTCGTCATGCCGTATTTCAGGCAATGCACGCCGCCGGAATTTTCCGCGATGTTGCCGCCGATGGTGCAGGCAATCTGCGAGGACGGATCGGGCGCATAATAGAATCCGGCATGCGCGACCGCCGTGCTGACAGCGAGATTGGTCACGCCCGGCTCGACCACGGCGACGCGGTTCCCGAAATCGATTTCGCGAATGCGATTAAATTTGGCCATGCCGAGCAGCACGCCGTCAGCAAGCGGCAGCGCGCCGCCGGACAATGACGTGCCTGCCCCGCGCGGCACGACCCGGATGCCCTCGCTGTGGCAGTAGCTCAGCACCTGCGAGACCTGCTGCGTCGTCTCCGGCAGCACGACGACCATCGGAAGCTGACGGTACGCGGTAAGCCCGTCGGTCTCGAAGGGCCTCATCTCGCGCTCGCCCGCGATCACGCCCTCGCCCGGCACGATATTACGCAGCGTCGCGACGATGCGCTCGCGGCGCGCGAGCACCTCACCGTTCACCTCGGGCATCCGCACTGACATATCGCTACAATCCCGGCAGCAAATCTGGGACGAAGATACAGCCAAATTGACGGTTGACACATAGGGCCGCCAAAGTCATTTCGAAACGGCTGAGACGGCAGGCTGCCCTGCGGCCCCGGCCGCCAGGCAGTGGCGAAAGGTCACAACAGGAGTTGAACGATGAAATCGGCATTGGCGGTAGCGGCGCTGGCGCTTGCGGCGTCGGTAATTGGGGCACAGGCGCAGGACATCGCCGCCGGCGAACAGTCGTTCAAGAAGTGCTTTCCCTGCCATTCGATCGGCGAAGGCGCAAAGAACAAGGTCGGCCCTGAACTCAACGGTCTCGACGGCCGCCACTCCGGCACGGCGCCAGGCTACGCCTATTCCGAGGCCAACAAGAAGTCCGGCATCGTGTGGGACGAGGCGACGTTCAAGGAATATATCAACGACCCTCGCGGGAAGATTCCCGGCACCAAAATGATTTTCTCCGGCATCAAGAAGGAATCCGAGGTCGCCAATCTGTGGGCTTTCCTCAAGCAATTCGGCCCCGACGGGAAGAAAAAGTAAGCGGAAAGGCCGCTTGCTCCCTCCGTGCAGGCGGGAATCCCTCTCGTTTTTAAAACAAAAAGCTCCTGGGGCGCTTTCGCGGCGAGAAGCGCGGCAGAAGCGCCTCTAGTTTTTTTCCGGCAGCACACATTGCGCGACCAAGCCGCGGGCGCGCGCATCGACGACGCCGAGCGCGCGTAACGCGAGAAGCGTTGCAGTCTGCGCTGCTTCCCTCTTCTTCGCCGCATCGTCGGTCGGGGGAGCGGCGAGCGGGCCGATCAGTCCCTCCATCAGCGCGCCCACGATCGCAGGCGCGGCAATGCCTGCATCCTGATCGGGTAAATGACCGCCTGCGATTGCGGTTCTGATGCGATATTCGATTTCGGCCGACAGCGCCTTGCGAAAGTCGAGCCGCACCACGTCGATCTCTGCGTCCACCGGCTCGGCAATCACCGCCCAGGCCAGCCTGCGCTCACGTAGCGCGCGCGCCGCAAAAGTCGCGATGGTGGCGGCAAGCGCCGACAAAGGACCCGGCGCCTTGTCACCGGCTTCCCGCATGGCACCGATCTCGCGCGCGGCGATGTCCGCGACCAGTTCGGCAACGAGATCGGTCTTGGACGGGAAATAGCGATAGACCGTGCCGGCAGCGATGCCGGCAAGCGCGGCAACTGGTGCGATCTGCACCGCGGCCATGCCTCCGTTCGCCGCCACGGAGCCGGCCGCTCTCAGGATCGTTCTTTCGCGTTCAGCCAGCCTGCGAACGACAGTCTCGGTGCGGCGGTAGGCCATGCAATGAGTGAATGGTGATTCACGTCGCAATGACAAGATTTAAAAC
>JBARCH010000024.1:0-14491 GCA_049793875.1 Pseudolabrys sp.
CTGATTATCGATGCCAAGTTTCCGCTTGAGGCGATCACGGCATTCCGCATTGCGACGACCGATGACGAGCGCAAGCAAGCCGTTGCGCGCGTCAAGCAGGATCTCACCAAGCACATCGCCGACATCGCAGATAAATATTTGATTCCGGGCGAAACGCAGGACGTCGCGTTGATGTTCATCCCCTCCGAATCCATCTACGCAGACCTGCACGAACGCTTCGACGACCTTGTGCAGCGCGCGCAGCGCGCGCGCGTGATGATCGTGTCGCCGACGCTGATGGTGATGGCGATCCAGGTCATCAAGCAAGTCCGCAAGGACGCCGAGATGCGCGAGGCCGCCGATCAGATCCGGCACGAAGTCGGCCACATGATGAAGGACGTCGGCTTGCTCGGCGACCGCGTGCGCAAGCTGCAGACGCATTTCGGCCAAGCCAACACCGATATCGAAGCGATCCTCACGTCGACCGGAAAAATCGAAAAGCGCGGGACCAAAATCGAGGAACTCGACTTCGATGGCGACGTGCCAAACGCACAAATCCTGCCTGGCCCCGGCGCGCGCAAGCTCGAGGCCGGGGAGTGATTCCGGAATGGCGGAGTTCTTTACCCTCCCCCCTGTGGGGAGGGCCGGCGCGCAGCCAAAGTCGGATTTATCCCACTTCGGCAAAGTTAATAAGTGGCCGAATTCGGGTATACCCGAGTTCGGCTGCACGCCGGGGTGAAGGTGGCGGCAGGCAATGAAGACCCCCACCCCCGACCCCTCCCCACCGGGGGGAGGGGTGAAGAAGGCAATCGACGCCGCTGCGGTCTACCTCAAGCCGCGCGTGCTGATCGTGCTGTTCCTCGGCTTCTCGTCCGGCCTGCCGCTGGCGCTGTCCGGCACGACGCTGCTGGTGTGGATGCGCGAGTCCGGCGTCGATCTCGGCATCATCGGGTTGTTCGCGCTGGTTGGCACGCCCTACACGCTGAAATTCCTTTGGGCGCCGCTGACCGACGCGCTCGATATTCCGTTGCTCTCGCGCCTGCTCGGCCGGCGCCGCGGCTGGCTGGTCTTCAGCCAGATTTTGCTGATCGCCGCGATCGTCTTTCTCGGCCTGTGCGATCCGGCCATCTCGCCCGCACTGGTTGCGCTCGGGGCGTTGCTGGTGGCGGCAGCGTCGGCGACGCAGGACATCGTGGTGGACGCCTTCCGCGTCGAAAGCCTGCCGGAAAACGAGCAGGCCGCCGGCATGGCATCGTATGTCGCGGCCTATCGCGTCGGCATGCTGGCCTCGACCGCCGGCGCGCTGTTCCTTGTGAGCGCCTTCCAGGAACACGGCGTCGACAAGCAGGCTTCCTGGCATTGGGGCTACCTCGTCATGGCCACGATGGTGACCATCGGCACCATCACGGCGCTGGTCGCCACCGAACCGGAACGCTCGCGCGCGGCCGAGGCCGCCCACGCGCATCAAAAACCGCTGGCGCGCGTCGTCGAGGCGGCCGTCGGCGCGTTCAGGGATTTTCTCGGCTACGAGATGGCGTTCGCGATGCTCGCCTTCGTGGTGCTGTTCAAGTTCACCGATGCGCTGTCGGGCGCGATGACCGCGCCCTTCGTCATCGACCTCGGATTCACGCGCAACGAATACGCGGCCATCGTCAAAGGCGTCGGGCTGGCGGCGCTTCTGCTCGGCGGATTTGCCGGCGGTTTTGTCGCGCGCGCGCTGCCGCTTGCCACCAGCCTGTGGATCGGCGCGCTACTGCAATCCGCGGCCAATCTCTCGTTCTGCTGGCTGGCGGCGACCGGCCCCAATCCGACCGTGCTCGCAATCTCGATCACGGTCGAAAATTTCACCAGCGCCATCGGCACGGTGATGTTCGTCGCCTATCTGTCGGCGCTCTGCCGCAACCCGCTGCACACGGCGACGCAATACGCGCTGCTCACCGCGCTCGCCGCGGTCGGACGCACCTATCTGTCATCCGGCGCGGGTTTCATCGCCGAGGCAACCGGCTGGATCTGGTTTTTCGTGATCTGCGCTCTCGCCGGATTGCCGAGTCTGCTGTTGCTGTGGTGGCTGCAGGCGCGCGGACATTTCGACACGCTTGTGACGAAGACGTCATAAGGACGCCGCAGTTCCTTTGCCGATGCGCGCACATGACGCGCGCGGAACGATGACACAAGACGAGCGTTGGCCTCCAAAATCCCCAATGGAGGTTTGCATGCGTCTCTCACGTGCATTTCTCGTGATGGCGGGCTGCGTCGCGGCCGGCCTCACCGTCTGTTCCTCCGCTGCGCTGGCCGACTGGAACAATCCGTATGTCTATCGCGAAAGCCACGGCGACTGGACCAACGTCGAATACAATGACGGCATCTGCCACTACAGGTATTCGTACAATGTCGCAGACGAACAGACGGACCTCGACCGCTGGGGCGACTGCTCGCACGTCGCTATTCGTCCCGATGGCACCGCGGTGCCGATCGTTGCGGTGCCGCCGGTCGAGGCAACCCAGCTTCCCAGTAACTACTAATAATAAACTGGCTGCGCCCTAGAATAGCGTCCGCTGCTTGATCGCCGCCGACAACGTGCCCTCGTCGAGGTAATCGAGTTCGCCGCCAACCGGCACGCCGTGCGCGAGGCGCGTCACCTTCACGTTGGCGTCGTGCAATAGTTCGGTGATGTAATGCGCCGTGGTCTGGCCATCGACGGTGGCATTGAGCGCGAGGATGACTTCCTTCACCGGCTCCTCGTGCGCGCGCGACACCAGGGAATCGATCGCGAGGTCTTGCGGGCCAACGCCGTCGAGCGGCGATAGTGTACCGCCAAGTACGTGATAACGCCCGTTGACCGCGTTCGCGCGTTCCAGCGCCCACAAATCTGCGACATCGGCCACCGCGACGATGATCGATTGATCGCGCCGGAGATCGGTGCAGACCGTGCATGGATTTTGCGTGTCTATATTGCCGCAGGTCTTGCAGATCTGGATCTTGTCCATCGCTGTCTGCAGCGCCGCAGCCAGCGGCGCCATCAGAGCCTCACGTTTCTTGATGAGATGCAGCGCGGCGCGGCGCGCCGAGCGCGGACCCAGGCCGGGCAGCCGCGCCAGCAATTGAATGAGGCGCTCGATTTCGGGTCCGGCGACGGCAGTGGGCATTATCTGTCATGGCCGGGCTTGTCCCGGCCATCCACGTCTTTCTTGTTGCAGCTCTCAAGACGTGGATGCCCGGCACAAGGCCGGGCATGACGACAGAGAGGGTCGCGCGAAAACACAATCACCCTAAATTCAACCCGGGCGGCAGCGGCAGCCCGCCAGTGACGGCTTTCATCTTTTCCTGCATCACCGCCTCGCCCTTGCGTTTGCCGTCGGCATGCGCGGCGATCAGCAAATCCTCGAGCACTTCTCTTTCCTCAGGCTTGAACAAGGATTCGTCGATCTTGACGCCCTTGAGGTCGCCCTTGGCGGTAAGCCGCACGACCACCATGCCGCCGCCGGCCGTGCCTTCGACCTCGACCGTGTCGAGCTCGGCCTGCAAGGCTTGCATCTTCGCTTGTAGCTGTGCGGCCTGTTTCATCAGGCCCATGAAATCCGGCATGGCTAGTCCGTTTCGCTATCGCTATCGGGTGGCGGTGCGTCCGCCACCGGCTCTTCCGGCTCACGTTGAGTGACGCCGATAATCTCTGCACCCGGAAAGCGCGTAAGCACGGATTGCACCAGCGGATCGGCGCGCACGCCGCGCTTCAATTCCGCCTCGCGCTCGTCGGCCTGCGCGCGCATGGTCGGTTGTCCGGCTTCCGCCGACACCACCACCAGCCAGCGCTTGCCGGTCCAGCCTGCAAGCTTGCGCGAAAGCTCGTGCGCCAGCGCCTTGTTCGCGCTCGGCTCGAGCGCGATTTCCAGACGGCCGTCCTCGAAGCGAACCAGCCGTACGTCGCGCTCCAGCGCCATCTTGACGGATATATCGCGCTGCGACTGCGCCAGCGCGATCAATTCTTCAAACGAGGCAACGCTCAGCGCTTGCGGCTGCGGCGCAGCATCGAGGTGCGCAACGGGGTCGCCTGCCGGCTGCACCGATTGCGCCAAGGCCGAACGTGGCGAGCCGCGCGGCGCGTCGTAACGCGGCGCGAACGATTGCCCGCCGTTCGACGATGCCGTGGCAACCGGACCGCCATTGCCTGGAGACCGCGCGGGCGCAGCCCCACCTTCCTCTCCGAGCGAGCGGATCACTTCGTCCGGCGTCGGCAGATCGGCAGCGTAAGCGATACGCACCAGGACCATCTCGGCGGCGGCCACCGGCCTGCCCGCAGTCTCGACTTCGCTCAAGCCCTTGAGCAACATCTGCCAGGTGCGCGAGAGCACGCGCATCGAAAGCTGCGTCCCGAAAGCGCGGCCGCGCGTGCGCTCGGCCTCCGATAGCGACGCGTCATCGGCAACCGCCGGCACCGCCTTCACGCGCGTGACGAAATGCGTGAACTCGGCGAGATCGCCAAGCACTACCGCCGGATCGGCGCCGATATCGTATTGCTCGCGTAATTCCTTCAGCGCGGCGGCAACATCGCCTTTCATCAGCGCCTCGAATAGATCGACGATGCGTACGCGATCGGCAAGGCCGAGCATTTGCCGCACGTCCTCGGCGCGCACCGTACCGGCGGCATGCGCGATCGCCTGATCGAGCAGCGACAGCGAGTCGCGCACCGAACCTTCCGCCGCGCGCGCCACCAGCGCCAGCGCGCCCGGTTCGACTTCGATCTTTTCCTGCGTGGCGATGTTTTCGAGGTGCTTGACCAACAACGCGGCGTCGACGCGCCGCAGATCGAAGCGCTGGCAGCGCGACAGCACCGTCACCGGCACCTTGCGGATTTCGGTAGTCGCGAAAATGAATTTCGCGTGCGGCGGCGGCTCTTCCAGCGTCTTGAGCAGCGCATTGAACGCCGCGCCGGAAAGCATATGCACTTCGTCGAGGATGTAAACTTTATAGCGCGCACTCATCGGCGCATAACGGACGGCGTCGTTGATCTGCCGCACGTCGTCGACCGAATTGTGTGAGGCGGCGTCCATCTCCAGCACGTCGGGATGGCGGCTCTCCATGATCGCCTGATCGTGCACACCCATGACCGGCATGGTGATGGTCGGCCCTTTCACCGACCCGTCGGGTAATTCGTAATTGAGTGCGCGTGCCAGGATGCGCGCCGTCGTGGTCTTGCCGACACCGCGCACGCCGGTAAGAATCCACGCCTGCGGGATGCGCCCGCTCTCGAACGCGTTCGAGATCGTGCGCACCATGGCGTCCTGACCGATAAGATCGTCGAAGCTTGCGGGGCGGTATTTGCGTGCCAGCACGCGATAGCCGGTTTCCGGCGCCGCGGCGGCTTGATTGAGGCCCGGCTTGGGCGCCTCTCTCGGCGCTTCCTTGGGCGATGGTTTTGCGGCGTCGCTCATCGTGCCATCCGCTTGCCCGCCACCAACGCGCGTGGTCCCCGATTTCGCAAAAGATTTTGGGTGGGAGGCTGACGAGCGACCCGATCCGTGCTCGTTAGGGCTGCTTCCTTCCGGACCTGACCCGGTTGGCGAGTGGCTCGTCCACTGCCAACCTCCCGAAACCTATATCGGGCCATCGGGGGGAGAAAGCAAGGCGGCCTATTCTGCCGTCCCGTCTCTACCCTCGCGGGGACAGAGCTCCAGCGCGGACCGTACGCCGTGCATTATCGATAGACTACGGCGTATGGTTCCTGTTCTCGCCGACGCCCAGCCGGGACGACACGAAAGCAATTTCGGCCATGCCTGAATCAACCTGGTCCCTTCATCCGCAACTCGTCGCCGACACCGTTCCGGTGGGCGACCTGCCACTGACCCGCGTGTTGCTGAACGACGACGCCAATTATCCATGGTTGATCCTGGTGGCGCGCACGCCGGGACTGGTCGAAATCATCGACCTCAATGACGACGGGCAGGCCCAATTGCTGCGCGAAGTGAGCGACAGCGCGCGCAGCCTCAGAAAGATCACGAAATGCGACAAGCTCAATATCGCTGCGCTTGGCAATCAGGTACCGCAACTCCACGTGCATGTGATCGCGCGGTTCAATAATGATGCGGCGTGGCCGAACCCGGTTTGGGGGAAAGCTGCACGCAAACCCTATCCGGCTGACGC
Organism: Pseudolabrys sp.; assembly: GCA_049793875.1. Taxonomy (GTDB): domain Bacteria; phylum Pseudomonadota; class Alphaproteobacteria; order Rhizobiales; family Xanthobacteraceae; genus Pseudolabrys. The sequence continues at coordinate 6,118 of JBARCH010000024.1, forward strand.
GCGCGAAAGCCTGATCGCCACAATCCAGCGCGACCTTAGAATCGCCCCGATCTGACGCAATGCCCCCGCATTGCTCTAATTTTGTCGTCATGCAACTTTGATCCTGATGTCCCCTCGCCCCGATCTCGGCCCCAAACCCCGCCTCGGTTACACCAACAGCCGCCTCGAGCGCGTAGCCGAGTTGCGGCCGGACGATGCCGCGGTCGCCGCCCTCGCCGCCGATTCGCGCGCACGTGCTTACGTCGGCGGCGGCGAAATGATCGTGACGAAAAAGGCGGATCGCGTGAACGATCCGCTGTTCACGCTTGCGGAAGCGCACGCCTTCGGCGCACCGACCGAAATGGTTTTCCTCGGGCTGCTCGACGGCGCGCCGCGTTTCGGTGCCGGAATTGAACCGGAGGCAGCGGCCGCACTGAAGGAGCGGCCGGAACTCCTCGTCACCGATCTGCGTTCGATTGCGGTGCAGGGACTGGTGGATGCGGATCATTTGCCGCCGATTGCAGAGGCGAAAGCCGTGCTGCACTGGCACGCGCGTCATCGTTTCTGCCCGGCTTGCGGCGAACCGACCGTGCCGGTGCATGGCGGCTGGCGCCGAGACTGCGCGGCTTGCGGCACGCAGCATTTTCCGCGCACCGATCCGGTCGCCATCATGCTGGCCATCGATGGGGACAATTGCCTGCTCGGCCGCAGCCCGCGTTTCGCCGCCACCATGTGGTCGTGCCTTGCCGGCTTCGTCGAGCCGGGCGAGAACATCGAGGATGCGGTGCGCCGCGAAACGCGCGAGGAAGCCGGCATCGTATGCGGGCGCGTCGTCTATTTCACCTCGCAGGCGTGGCCGTTTCCGATGTCGCTGATGATCGGCTGCCACACCCAGGCAAAAACGCGCGAGATCGTTGTGGACCGCAGCGAGCTTGAGGATGCGCGGTGGTTCAGCAAAGGTGAAATCGAGTCGATGCTGATGCGCAAGCATCCGGACGGCCTGACGACGCCGCCGCCGGTCGCAATCGCGTATCACATCATTCGTGCCTGGGTGGAAGACGAGGTTTCGTTTGGCTGACGGCAAACGCAAAACGCCAACGATCCTGTGCTCCGGCATCGCCGTGCATGACATTGTCATGCGCGTGGAAAAGTTTCCCGCGCCCGGCACGAAGGTGCATGCCTCTGACTTCATCGTCACCGGCGGCGGCTGTGCCGCCAATGCCGCCGTTGGCATTGCAAGGCTGGGCGGGGACACCCGTTTTGCCGGCCCGCTTGGCGGCAGCGACGACGACATCAGCACGCGCATCATCGCCGAGCTTTCCGCCGAGGGCATCGATTGCAGCGGCGTGGTGCGGGTCGCGGGCGCGACCGCGTCGGTTTCGTTGATCCTGCTGGACGGTCAGGGCGAGAAGACCATCGCCACCCGGCGCGGCGAGCGGCTTGGCGATGCGTTGCCGCCCGATGCGTCGGCATTGGTTGCGGGCGCCGACGCGGTCCTGGTCGACAACCGCTTTCCCGAATTCGTTTGGGCGGTCTGCAAGGCGGCGTCCGCGCGAAAAATTCCCGTCGTCATCGATCTCGACCGCGCCACCTCGCTCGCCGATCCGCTGCTTGCGCTCGGCACCCACGTCGTCGCGTCGTCGGAAGCCTCGCGCGGCAGCACCGGGCTGGACGACCTGGGTGCCGCGCTCAAACGGCTGCGCCAACATCTCAAATGCTTTCTTGCCATCACCGACGGGCCCAACGGCGTCTATTGGCTCGATGGCGATCAGGTGAGAAACATGCCGGCATTCAAAATCGATGCGATCGATTCGCTTGGCGCCGGCGACATTTTCCACGGTGCGTTCACCCTCGCGCTGGCGGAAGGCCGCGAAACGGTCGACGCCATGCGGTTCGGCAGCGCGGCCGCCGCCCTCAAATGCACGCGCTTCGGCGGTGCGTCCGTCGCGCCCCGGCGCAGCGAGGTCGAGGATTTCCTGAAACGTCAGCCGGCGTAATCGGCTACTCGCCCGCCCGCGGACATGGCGCGCACCTGCTCAGGCAAAAGAACATTTCCCTTGAAATAGAATTTCTTTCTCTATAAAGACATCTGTTGTGAGCTATTAAGAAATATATGCTACTATGAAGCAAAATGTAGACATTCCTTCCAAAACTTACGAGACCAGCAGAATGGACGCCATCGATCGCAAGATTCTCGCTGTAGTCCAGCAGGATGCATCGCTCTCGGTCGCCGAGATCGGGCAGCGCGTCGGATTATCGTCCACACCATGCTGGAAGCGGTTGCAGCGGCTGGAAGCCGACGGCGTGGTCATGCGCCGCGTTGCGCTCGTCGATCCGGAGAAGGTCGGCCTCGGCATCACGGTATTCGTATCGGTGGAAACCGGCGATCACTCGCGCGAATGGCTGACGCGCTTTGCCGATGTCGTCGGCGCAATGCCGGAGGTGATGGAATTTTACCGCATGGCCGGCGATGTCGATTACATGTTGCGCGTCGTCGTACCCGACATCCAGGGCTACGATGTGTTCTACAAGCAGTTGATCGCGACCGTGCCGCTGAAGAACGTGACGTCGCGCTTTGCGATGGAGCGGATCAAGCAGACGACGGCGTTGCCGATCCGCTAGCTGCGGCGCTTACGAACAACTGACGGCGCCGGCGCCGTCGCCATAGCTCGGCGCCGTGATACGCGGCGCCATATACATTTTGTCCGACAAATTGAGCGTACCGGTGATCATATAGCCGATCGCCGGCTTGTATTTGTACGAAACCTCGCTCAGCAGCAGTTGCGTGTTCGCTATCGCAAGGTTGGCGTCGATCGCCACCGATGAACCCGCGGCACGCGCCTGGCCGTTGAGCGTCTGGCTCCATTTCACCGTTACCTTCTTGGCGGCGTCGATCGACAGGCAGGAGATAACGGCCGTCATATTGCCGGTCGAGTACGGATACATGACAGCGGACGACGCATCCAAAATATCGGTCATGTCGCTCGAGCTGATGCTTGAGGCTTGCGCCGTCAGGTTGGCAAGCGCGCCTGCGGTCAGCGTTACCTTGCGGTCGGCGTTGATCGCTTGCGTCACCTCGACGCCGCCGAGATAAAGCGCAACCATCAGCGGGAGTATCAAGGCAAACTCGACAGCCGAGACGCCCCGTCGATCGCCCGCGAAAGCCGCGAGCGCGCGAATGAGCGAGCCGTTCCTGGGTTTCAGCGGAAGGCGCATCAGTCGTAAGGCTCGTTACGGAACGCGGACGTCGCCACCAGAAGGCGATTGCTGCCCATGTTCGAAAGATTGTCGCCCAAAAGGGAGACGGTGATCGGCCACAAGTAATAGAGCTGCACGACGACGATATCGCCCGGCCCGCCCGCATCGTACGGCATCGTGGTGTTGAGCTGGCCGTTTTGCACCGGCGGCGTCGTGCTGGTCGCCGCAAAGCTCGCATATTTTTGAACGCTCACGGAAACACCGCCCGCACAGTCGAACATCGCGACAACCTGTTTGCAAACGGCGTTCTTGAAATCTTGCTGGTTGTAGTTCGCGATCTGCGCCTGGCCGGTCATGATCAAACGGCCGGCGCTGGAAACGGCTGCTTCCAGCGTTTGGTTGGCTAAAAACACCAGCGCGGTCTGGATAATCGCGAACAGCAAGGCAAAGAAAGGCAGCGCCACAAGTCCGAACTCGACGGCGGCGGTAGCGTCCTGATTGCGCGCGAAGCGCTTCGTGACGCCGCGCGTCCGCTGCCACCCTGCCGCAATTGCAGCTTTGAATTTCGCGCGCATCAACATGGCGGCCTTCTCAAGCACGTCAAACAGCAACGCTCCCCGTGCATCTCTCTATCAAATACGGGTTGTAGAAACCTTGCTTCGGCTGGGCGCAAACGCTGCGATTACATCAATCGATCGCTAACCAAGGACCAGAGGCGGGGCGCGATTTGCGAGCGGTGCGAGCTATTCGGCGGCCTATTTGGTGGCAGCAGCCTGGCCGTTGCGGGAGCCGCTCTGCGCGAGCGTCGCATTGAAATAAGCCGGCTCATCGCCGAGCGTAATGCGTGGCGCACATTGCGGCGCACAACTATAGGACTCGCGATTGACGCCTCTATAGACCACCACGACGTCGTTTCCCGCAGGACCGAGCACCTGCACGGTCTTGTCCATGATAATGCGGCCGTTGCGATCGAGCGCGACCAGATTGGTGGCGCCATAGCCCTTGCCGGTGACGACCAGCAGGCCATTCGCCTGCAGCGTGGCATCTGCGATCAGCGGATTTCCGATCACGATGGTCGCGACGCCGTTCGGCAGGCGCATCACCTGGGCCTGATCGAGCGCGACAGTGACGGTGTCGGCTTTCGCCGCGGTCGCAGCCAGTGTGGCGGCGACGAAAAATACGCAAGCCGACAGCCGGCAAGACAGCCGCCGAAGTGATCGCCTATGGCGCCCGAACGCGACCGACATCGAAATCTCCCGCACGCTGAAGGCAACAACCCCCGCCCTGAAAGACCGGCGGAAGTGCGGAGTCATGTTGCCTGCAAACAGGTGAATGAAATGGAAACGCACGCAACGTGGTCAGTAAATTTCCAGACGTCGAATAGTTGATCCGAGTAATGTTTTTTCTACTGAAATATTATTCAGATAATATAAGTAATAATCTGTTAACTATAATGATCTTTCATACAATATTTATTAACTATGTTGCTGCCGCTCTGAAATACCTCGTATTTCTGCTGTCAAATTAACCTGGCCGCAAGAGCTAACCGCTAGGTTCCGAACGGCTAAAGGCGGTCGAATAATCGGTCGCAGCGCCAGCTCAGACAGCCACGTGTGGATCCTAAGGAGCCTACCGATGAAAAATCTCTTCGCGCGTTTCTTGAAAGACGACTCGGGCGCCACGGCGATCGAGTACGGCCTCATCGCAGCCGGCATTTCAGTCGCGATCATCGCGGTCGTGAACGGCCTCGGCAGCAAGTTGAACACCACGTTCACAACGATCAGCAGCAAGCTCGGCACCGGCGGCTAACAGCCCCCTGCTTACGATATAGAAGAGGCTCCAGCGCCGCTGGAGCCTTTTTTATTTTCGGACGCTAACAAAACAGCAATCTTGCGGCCCTTATGGTCTCCGGAATGGTGATTCACGCAACCCAGCTTCTTCTGTTCCCGGCTCTGATGGCGTTTGCCGCCTCGACCGACTTTCTTACGATGACAATTTCCAATCGTATTTCGCTCGCATTGGCGGGCGGTTTCTGCATCCTGGCGCTCTGCACCGGCTTGAGCCTGTCGGGTTTCGCCTGGCATCTGGGTGCCGGCGCCCTCGTGCTTGCGGTCGCATTCGGCTTTTTCGCGTGCGGCTGGATCGGTGGCGGCGACGCCAAGCTCGCGGCTGTAACCGCCTTGTGGTTCGGCTTCGAATACTTGCCGGACTACCTCATCTACGCTTCGTTGTTTGGCGGCGTTCTGACGGTGCTGCTGATTCAATTCAGGCATTGGCCGCTGCCTTATCAACTCGCCCGCCAGAGTTGGGTGCAACGCCTGCATGAACAAGGCGCCGATGTGCCCTATGGCATCGCGCTGGCCGCTGCCGCACTCGTCGTCTATCCCGAAACCGGCTGGATGAGGCTGGTCGGCGCCTGAATCGAGCGGCCGGATCGCTTCCGGCCCGGGTGTTTGCCGCGCAACACAACATTAACTCGATTTAGATACCGCTGCTTAACCATACCTTGACCTTTAACTGCTGAAATCCGCTGTGATCGGTCGCAGTGGCGGCCATGTGATGTTCGGCGGCGTGTCGAGCCGCGGTGTTAGTCGAGAGAGTGAAGCGTAATGAAAGCCGCGCGTCTCGTCGTTCTGACTGTAGCCCTGGCCGCGGGCGGCGTTGCCGCCTTGCTGGCGGGCAGGTCGGGCAAACCCGCGGTGCCGCCGCCGCAACACGTCAAAGCCGACACCATCGATATTCTGGTCGCCAAAGGCGACATCCCGATGGGCAAAGCGATTTCATCGCAAGATGCCCGATGGCAAGCCTGGCCCGCAAGCGTGGCCGGCGGAAACTTCATTCGAAAGACTGACCGGCCGAAGGCTCTCGAATCCCTGGCGGGATCGATTGCCCGCAGCGCATTCGTGAACGGAGAACCGATCCGCGAAACGAAGCTGGTCAACGCAAAGGGCTCCGGCTTCATGGCTGCGATCCTGCCAAGCGGAATGCGGGCGGTTTCAACGCAAATCTCGCCCGAGACCGCCGCCAGCGGATTCATCCTTCCGAACGATCACGTCGACGTCATTCTCACGCGTCGCGACAAGGATGCCGAAAAGGCAACCGGCTCCGAGGTTCACGTCAGCGAGACCATTCTCAGCAACATTCGCGTGCTGGCGATCGATCAGGCGATCGAAGAAAAAAACGGACAGAAAGTGGTGGTCGGCAAGACCGCTACGCTCGAACTGACGCCGCATCAGGCCGAATCGCTCGCGCTCGCGCGCCAGCTCGGCACGCTGTCGCTCGCGCTGCGCAGCATTGCCGACTCGTCGAAAGACAAGCCGGAAGCTACCGACGACACCGACAACAGGCGCCGCGGCAGCGTGAACGTCGTTCGCTTTGGGGTCAGCACCACGACTTCGAAGTGATTGCATTGAGGGGAAATCGCGAAATGCCGAATCGGCAGTTGATCCGCACCGCGGTGCTCGCGGCTCTGATCGTCACCTCCGGATTGGCTCCGACAGTTCCGGCGCCTGCGGCGGACGCACGCATGCCCGTCATCCAGGTGGCCGCGAGCGAAGCTACATCGCGCTTCATTCCGCTTGGCATCGGCAAGTCGGTCGCAATCGACCTGCCTGCCGACATCAAGGACGTTCTGGTCGCCGATCCGAAAATCGCCAACGCCGTGATCCGCTCCTCGCGCCGCGTCTACATGATCGGCGTCGCGGTCGGCCAAACCAACATCTTCTTCTTCGACGCCAATGGCCACCAGATCGCCGGATTCGATATCGCGGTTACACGCGACCTGAACGGCGTGCGCGCCGCGCTCAAGCAATCGTTCCCTGATGCCGACATCCGCATCGAGGGCGTCGGCAAGGAAGGCGTCATGCTTTCCGGTACGGCTGCAAGCCCCGCCGAAGCGCAGCACGCTTTCGATCTCGCCTCACAGTTGACCGGCGACGGCGCAAAAGTCGTCAACGGTATCACCGTGCGCGAGCGCGATCAGGTGATGATCAAGGTGACGGTCGCGGAAGTCCGGCGCGACATTCTCAAGCAGCTTGGCATCAACTTCAACGCCAGCGTGGGATATGGCTCAGCCGTCCTTCAAACGGATAATGCGTTCTCTGCCTCGGGCACGGTCCCCAGCAACTCCATCACCGGATCCATGTTCAGCCCTGCGGGAAACGGCATCAGCGCGAAGCTGCAGGCAATGGATCGGGCCGGCGTGATGCGCACGCTGGCTGAACCGAACCTGACGGCGATCTCCGGTGAAACGGCCACTTTCGTGGCGGGCGGCGAATTCCCGATCCCGACCGGATTGTCCTGCGACACCACGCACAATCCGCCGGTCTGCCAGCCGACGATCGACTTCAAGAAATTCGGCGTCAGCCTGACGTTTACTCCGGTCGTGCTGACCGCAGGGCGCATCAGCCTCAAGGTCATGACCGAGGTCTCGAACGTTTCGAGCGATAACGCCATCACGCTGGCGCAGCAGGGTTTCAGCACCACCGTGCCGTCGATCCAGACACGACGCGCGGAGACGACCGTCGAGATTCCGTCCGGCGGATCGCTGGCGCTCGCCGGCATGATCCAGGAACAGACCAAGCAGGCAGTCAACGGCGTTCCCGGCCTCATGCAACTGCCAATTCTCGGGGCGCTGTTCAAGAGTCGCGACTACGTCAACGATCAGACCGAATTGGTCATAATCGTCACGCCTTATGTTGTGCACGCCGTTGCGCAGAAGCAGTTGTCGCGGCCCGATGATGGTTTCGCCGATCCGACCGATCCTTCGACTGTGCTGCTCGGGCGCCTGAACAAGATCTACGGCACCACGGACCACGGTCCGACCGATCCACGCAAGACGTACCACGGCAATTACGGATTCATCCTCGATTGAGGACGATCAGGAGAGACGATCGATGACGGACCACACGGCGATAGCCGGCGCTTGCGGCAAGACGATGCTGCGCATCCTGGCGATCTCCAGCGCCGCGGCCATGCTGGCCGGCTGCTACACGCCGCGCGATGTGGCGACGGAATATCCGCAGGACTACCGGCAACGCCACCCGATCACTCTCAAGGAAGGCGAGAGGACCGTTCAGGTCTTTCTCAGCCGGAATCGCGGCGGCTTGACGCCGTCACAGCGCGCCGACGTGCTGGCCTTCGCGCAAACGTGGAAGCGCCACGGCTCAAGCGGCATCGTGATCGATTCTCCACGCGG
>JBARCH010000025.1:0-7206 GCA_049793875.1 Pseudolabrys sp.
TCGCCAAGGCCGAAGGCTCGGTTGCCGCGCCGACCGCGGGGCTGCATTTCACGCCCGCGCTCACCGAGGCGCTCGCGGCGCAGGGTATTTCGCTCCACCGGCTGACGCTGCATGTCGGCGCCGGCACCTTCCTGCCGGTGAAAGCCGACGATACCGAAGGCCATGCGATGCATTCGGAGTGGGGCACGGTCCCTGCGGAGGTTGCGGACGCGCTCAACGCCGCGCGCGCCAAAGGCGGCCGCATCGTCGCCGTCGGCTCGACATCGCTGCGGCTTCTCGAAAGTGCGGTAGACGACAGCGGCCGCATCCAGGCGTTTTCCGGCGAGACGGCGATCTTCATCACGCCCGGCTATCGCTTTCGCGCCGTCGACCTGATGCTGACCAATTTCCATCTGCCGCGCTCGACGCTGTTCATGCTGGTTGCAGCCTTCAGCGGACTCGACACCATGAAGCGCGCTTACGCGCACGCGATCGAGGCCGGCTATCGCTTCTATTCCTACGGCGATGCGTGTTTGTTGTATCCTGCGGGCCGATGAACGCCGCCTTTTCCTTCAAATTACTCGCAACCGACGGCGATGCGCGCCGCGGCGAAGTTGTCACGGCGCATGGCGCGGTGCAGACGCCGGCTTTCATGCCGGTCGGCACACAGGCGACGGTGAAGGGCCTGATGCCGGGCGACGTCCGCGCGACCGGTGCCGAGATCGTGCTCGGCAACACCTATCATCTGATGTTGCGGCCGGGCGCCGAGCGCGTCGCGGAACTGGGCGGCCTGCATAAATTCATGAATTGGCCGGGGCCGATCCTCACCGACTCCGGCGGCTTCCAGGTGATGTCGCTTTCCGAGTTGCGCAAGCTGGACGAACGCGGCGTCACGTTCCGTTCGCATCTCAACGGCGACATGGTGGCGTTGACGGTGGAACGCGCGATCGAGATTCAGGCGCTCCTCGGCGCCGACATTTCGATGCAACTGGACGAGTGCCTGCAACTGCCGGCGACGCGCGAGGAGATCGAGCGCGCCATGCAATTGTCGTTGCGCTGGGGCGAGCGCAGCAAGCGCGCGTTCGAAGCCACGGCGCGTGCGGGCTATGCGCTGTTCGGCATCGTGCAGGGCGGCGATGACACGGCCTTGCGCGCCGAGAGCGCAAGGAAACTGGTCGATATCGGTTTCGACGGCTACGCCATCGGCGGGCTCGCCGTGGGCGAGCCGCAGGAAACGATGTTGCGGATCGTATCGGAGACTGCGCCCGCGTTGCCGCAGGACCGCCCGCGTTACCTGATGGGGGTCGGCACGCCGGAAGATCTGCTCGAAGCGGTGGCGCGCGGTGTCGACATGTTCGATTGCGTTTTGCCGACCCGTAACGGCCGCCACGGCCTGGCGTTCAGCCGCTTCGGTGCGATCAATCTGAAAAATGCGCGCCACGCCGCCGATCCGCGTCCGCTTGACGAGCAAAGCGCGCATCCGGCGGCCCGCGACTATTCGCGCGCCTACCTGCACCATCTGGTCAAGGCCAACGAAATGCTCGGCGCGGTGCTGCTTTCCACCATCAATCTCGCTTACTATCAGGACCTCATGCGCGGCATGCGCGAGGCAATCGCCGCCCGGCGGTTCGCCGCATTCAGGGACGCAACCAAAGAGGGCTGGGCGCAGGGTGATATTCCGGCGCGATAGAGTGAGGACATGCTCGATCCAAACAATCACACGCTCGACACGATCATCGCCGGCCAACTGGCCGACCCGGAAAGCCACTGGGGCCTCGGCAGCTTCGGCGCGATCGCAGAATTCACCCGCGACCGCGACGAAGACGTGACGCTCGATCTTTCGGCGCATGCGATGTCGGCCGTCACCCCGCGTGGCGGCATTCGTATCGTGCCGCCGATGGGGCTGCGTCCGGTGGCTTTCGAGACGGCGGCCGGCGTGAGTTGGAACCAGAATTTCGCGCTGTGTCTGCCGGCAGAAGCAGCCTCCATGAATCGGCGCGGTGTTCTCACCGAAGTAGGCCCGGACACCGACGCGCTGCGCGACGACGACAAGCAGAGTGTCCTGTTCGATCTTGGTCTTGCCATTCCGCACGTCGACGCGCTGATCCGCGTGCCCGACCAGGCCGTCGCCGCGCAATTGCGCATGCACACGGGGAAAAACGTTTTCGCGCCGGACAGCACGGCGATGCACATCATTCTTGCCGCCAACCCGCATCGTGTTTTCGTCCGCCGATGCGGCCGCATCGAAGTCTATCAGCCGATTCCGCCGCACGACGGACGCAGCCCGGAAGGGCCGCACACGCACGTATTGCCGAAACTGCTCGCGCATGGCCGCACGCACGCTGCGACCGAGCCGATCCCGGACGGGTGGGTGCCGTGTTTGTCGGTCTATCCCGCGCATCCGGCGAAGGACCCGCTGGGGCGCGCCAAGCCGTTCCAGCCGGCGCGACACACCGCATTCCAGGCGCTGCTGCGCGCTTACGGCGATCCGGAAACGATCATGTTGAAGACGCAAGTCGTGGCAGCGGTCGTGTCCGGCAAGGCGCCCTCCGAGAAGGAGAGCGAGGACCGTTTCGCCCGCGCATGCATCCGCATCGCGCTCCGCCAGGTGCAGGCGTCCGGCCTCACATCGCCGTCGCTCGGATTATGGCTTGAAAAATACGAGCGGCCCGGCGCACAAGACACCAGCGATATCTCCGGCTGCCACTGACCAACCGCAAGGAAATCATGTCCATCGATCTCACAAAGCGGCGCAAGCCGGTATTCAAGCTGCCCGCGCTTGCATGCGACGCGCATTGTCACGTGTTCGGGCCGGCCGCGCGTTTTCCCTATGCGCCCAACCGCCGCTATACGCCGGAGGACGCGCCGAAGGAGGCGCTTGCCGCGTTGCATGCGCATCTCGGCATCGAGCGCGCGGTGATTGTGCAGGCAAGTTGCCACGGCAGCGACAATGCGGCGATGCTCGATTGCCTTGCGTCCGACCCGAAACGCTACCGCGGTGTTGCGATTGTCACCGACAGCTTTACCGACGCCGACTACGACAGGCTCGATCGCGGCGGCGTGCGGGGAGTGCGCTTCAATTTCGTCAAGCATCTCGGTGGCGCGCCGGACATGGCGGTATTCAACCGCGTGATGGACCGTATCAAGGGACGCGGCTGGCATGTGGTGTTGCATCTCGACGCGATCGACATCGTGCCGCTTTCAGACATGATCCGCAGCCTGCCTGTGCCGTTCGTCATCGATCACATGGGCCGCGTGCCCGGCAAAGGCGGTGTCGATCAGCCGGGTCTTCGCGCGCTGCTCGATCTTGCACAGCTTGAAAATTGCTGGATCAAGGTCTGCGGTTCGGAGCGGATATCGATGCCGCCTTACGCAGAAGCCGTGCCCATCGCGCATGCCATCGTGACGGCAGCGCCCGATCGGGTGCTGTGGGGTACCGATTTTCCCCATCCGAACGCGACCCATGAGGCGGACGAGGCCGATCTGGTTGATCTTGTACCCCGATTTGCGCCAGAGTCAGATTTGCAACGCCGTTTGCTGGTCGATAACCCGGCGCGGCTTTATGGATTCGGCCAATAAAAAAATCGAAGGGGAAAACGCACATGCGAAAATTTGGTGGAGCAATTGCGCGGCGCTTGGCGATTGCGGCGTCGTTGATGACGGCATTCGCTTTTTTTGCGGCGCCGGCGCAGGCGAAGTGGCCGGAGAAACCGGTCAAGATCATCCTGCCGTTCGGCGCCGGCGGTGTTGCCGACGTCACCACCCGCATCATGGCGGACAAGCTGAGCGAAAAGCTCGGCCAGCGGTTCATCATCGAGAACATGCCGGGCGCCGGCGGCATTCAGGCCGCCCGCGCCGTCATCAGCGCGCCGCCTGACGGTTACACGATGGGGCTTATCACCAACGGCACGGCGATCAGCGTCGCGGCGTTCAATAAGCTGCCGTTCGATCCGGTGAAGGACTTCTCGATGGTTTCGACGCTCGGTCTGTTCGACCTGGTGTTCGTGGTCAACGCGCAGTCCAGTTACAAGACGCTCGGCGACTTCATAAAGGCGGCGAAGGCGCAGCCCGGCAAGCTCAATATCGGCACGATCGCAGTCGGCGGCACGCAGAATCTTGGCGCGGAATTGTTCAAGTCGTTGTCGGGCCTCAACGTCGTCATCGTCCCGTACAAGAATTCGCCGGATATCGTCGTCGCATTGCTGCGCAACGACGTGCAGATGCTGGTCGAATTCCCGCCGGCGGTGCAAGGCCAGGTGAATGGCGGCTCGCTGCGAATTCTTGCGACTTCTTCGCCGAAGCGTTCGCCGTCGCGGCCTAACGTTCCGACAGTGGCGGAAGCGGGTGTTCCGGGCTTCGAGGTAACGTCCTGGAATGCCGTGTTTGCGCCCAAGGGCACGCCGAAGGAGATCGTCGATGCCATGAACAAGGCAATGCGCGAGGTTCTGGCGCTGCCGGATCTCAAGGCACAGTACGAAAAGGTCGGCGTCACGGCGCAGGCGAGCACGCCGGACGAATTGATGGCGCGGCTGAAGGCCGACATCGTGAAATGGGACGATGTCATCAAGAAAGCCGGAATTCCGAAGAAATAGGGCGGCGCAATCTTTCCATCAGCAGGAGCGTAGATGAGTAAGAAGAAGCTTTCGGTCGCCGTCGTCGGTGCCGGCATGGGCGGACTGGCGGTGGCGGCGACGCTGCGCCGTGCGGGCATCGATGTCGCGGTTTACGAGCAGACGGCGCAGTTTGCGCGGATCGGCGCCGGCATCCAGATGATGCCCAACTCCATGAAGGTGCTGCGCGGCATCGGCGTCGAGGATCGCCTGCGCCAGGTGGCCTTTGCGCCGATCTCGCATCTCAACCGCATCGCCGACACCGGCGAGATCACGCACGACCTGTCGATGCCGGAAAGCCTCTACAACGCACCCTACCTGTGCATGCATCGCGCCGACCTGCACGACGCGTTGGCCTCCGTGGTGCCGTCCGACGTCATCCACCTCAACAAGAAGCTTGTCGGGCTCGATCAGGCCGGCGGACGCGTGACGCTGTCGTTCGAGGACGGCAGCAAGGCCACGGCCGATGCCGTCATTGGCGCGGACGGCGTTCACTCGATCGTGCGCGACATCATCGTCGGGCCGGACACGCCCATTCATCGAGGCCGCATCGCCTACCGTGCGGTGTTTCAGGCCAGGCTCATGAACGGCTTCGACATCGGGCCCTCGCGCACGAAATGGTGGGGTGCCGACCGTCACATCGTCATCTACTACACCACCAAGGCGAAGAGCGAAGTCTACTTCGTCACCAGCGTGGCGGAATCGGCCGAATGGCTCACGCGTGAATCGTGGTCGGCGAAAGGCGATGTGAAGGAATTGCGCGCTGCCTACGAGGGCTTCCACCGCGACGTTCGTAACGTGCTTGAGGCCTGCCCGGATTGTCATAAGTGGGCGATCCTCGAGCGCGAACCGCTCAAGCGCTGGAGCGACGGCCGCGTGGTGCTGCTCGGTGACAGCGCCCATCCGATGACGCCATACATGGCGCAGGGCGCGGCGACCTCGATCGAAGATGCCGCTGTGCTGGCGCGCTGCCTTGAAGACGTTCAGGGTGACGACGTCGAAGGAGCGTTCAGGCGGTACGAGGCGCATCGCAAGCCGCGCACGTCGGTGGTCCAGGCGATTTCCAGCGCCAACACCTGGATGTCGCCGAGCGGCGGCGGCGATACGAGCTGGCTTTACGGCTACGACGCCTGGAACGCGCCGCTCGATCAGCCTGCCTCGCGGCCGCAGCCGAAGGCGGCGTAGCGGTTATCCGTTCGTCTTCAGCCTTAGCGGGAATCCGGTTCTGCTCTGGATTCCCGTTTGCGCGGCGAAGGGGATGCCTAGGCTTCCTCGCCGTAAAGCCAGTTGACGCCGTCATAGGATTGTTCGGGGCTGCGTCCCGCCAGCATCATGTTGCGCAGTTCGGCGGTCGGGCCGCGCGCGTGATAGAACTCGCCGTAGACGCGCGCCATGATCTGCACGCGCGCGGTGCGCAGGTAGCGCGCCTGCTGGTAGGCGAGGAACGCGGCCGGAAGATCGTCCGGTTGCTCGGCCACCTTGTCCGCGAGTGTCACCGCATCCTCGGTCGCCATGCAGGCGCCCTGCGCGAGGTATTGCAGCATCGGATGGGCGGCGTCGCCGAGCAGCGCCACACGGCCGGCGGTCCAGGTCTTGACCGGCTCGCGGTCGCACAGCACCCACATGCGCCAGGTGTCGATGCGTTCGAGCATGCGCAGCACTTCCGGCCGCTCGCCCTTGAAATGCTGCCACAGCAGATCCTTGCTGCCTTCCGCGTTCCAGCCTTCCTCGTAATGATCGGAATGGAAGACGGCGACGAGATTGTAGAGTTCGCCGCGCCGGAGCGGGTAGTGAACGAAATGCGTGCGCGGGCCGGCCCACAGCACGACGTCCGGACGCCACAGATCGGCGGGCACGTCCTCGCGCTTGAGCACGGCGCGGTAGGCGATGTGTCCCGAGACGCGCGGCTTGCCGTCGCCGACAATGCGCTCGCGGATCGCCGACCACATGCCGTCGCAGCCGATCAGCGCGCGGCCGGTGACGCGCTCGCCGTCTTTGAGCCTGACGGTGACGCCGTCGCCGGTGTCGTCGTAGCTGTCGACGTGACGGTTGTTCTCAAGCGTGATGAGGTTATTGCCCCGGCAGGCCTTGAGATAGGTGTCGAGGATGTCGGCGCGGTGACTGACCGCATAAGGCTGCCTGAATTTCTTCTCGAAGCCGTCGCCGAGTGGAATGTTAACGATCAATTCGCCGGTCAGCGCGTCGCGCATTTCCTGCGCCGGCGGCTTGTGGGCGTCGGCAAGTACGGCCTCTTTGAGGCCGAGGCGTTCGAGCGCGCGAAAGACGTTGGGCCCGAGCTGGATTCCGGCGCCGACTTCGCGGAATTCAGGCGATTGCTCCAGGACGCGGACCGGGAAGCCTTTGAGCGCCAGGGCATAGGCGGTCGCCAATCCGCCAATACCGCCACCGGCGACCAGAATGGGCGCCGAACCGTTCGACCGAGACATGAGACACTTTCGCTGAGTTTCGTTGTTGCCCCCAGATTAGAACGGCGGCACGCGCGACGCCAACCCTGCAGGCACGAAGCTTGCCAGCACGAGGCCCACGGACGCCCGATCCGCTGTCCGTGCAAAAGGATCTGCGGCTGGCGGAAACAACGAAAAACCCGCCGGTGGCG
>JBARCH010000026.1:0-17636 GCA_049793875.1 Pseudolabrys sp.
ATGATCAGGTTCTCGCGCGGAAGCTTGCGCGCCAGGCCGTTCGGGATGATTTCCTTCTCAAAACCGGCAGCTAAAAGGCTTTCATTGATGTCGGTGCCCCAATAATGGCCCACGTTCAGGTATTCGATCGCGCGGACACCGAGGCGAAGGCTTCCGCAGCCGATGTCGAGCAGGCGGCTTTGCGGCGTCAGTCCATTTGCTCGCAGAAATTCGAGCTGAAGGCTGCCGATCTCGTCCCATAGGCCGCCGATGAGTGCGCGATGCTTCCCCGCCGACACGCCTTCGGCAACCCAGTCCTGATTGTAATAATTCGACAACATTTTCGTCATTGTTGCAGTGTTGCTCCACGTCGATATGCGACCCGCCGCCCGGCGAACACGACCACATCAATGCGAGGTTCCATGTCCGCGTCATCTTACGGCGCCGCGCTCGCGCGCGTGCTTGCGCACGAAGGCGGCTATAGCAACAACCCGTCCGATCCCGGTGGTCCGACCAATTTCGGCATCACGATAGCGGACTACCGCAAAGACGTGAAGCTGGGCGCAACCGCTGCCGACGTGCGCGCGATGAAGGTGGACGACGCAAAAGCGATCTATCGCGCGCGCTATTGGGATGCGCAACGGTGCGACGACCTGCCGGCCGGCGTCGATTACGCGGTGTTCGACTACGGCGTGAATTCCGGCATCGGCCGCAGCGGCAGGGTGCTGCGGCGGATGCTGAAATTGCCCGACAATACCAGCGTCGTAAGCGATGCCGTGATTGCGGCGGCAAAACAGGCCGAAGCCAAATTGCTGGCCGCTGCGATTTGCGACGAACGTCTGCGCTTTCTGCGGTCGCTCAAAACGTGGCCTGTCTTCGGCAAAGGCTGGAGTGCGCGCGTCGCGGACGTGAAGGCCCGCGCATTGCAGCTTGCCTCCGGCGCTCCGGCGTCGATGCCGCCCGCCGTCGTACCACAGGCCGCAAAAGGCGCCGTGCCGCTCAATACACGCGCGCAAAAAGCTTCAATCGCCGTGGCTGCCGTGGCGGGTACCGCGTTCGCGCGTGAGGCTCACCGATCCGCTGCTCCGCTTGCGCTGATCGGCATCATCGTCATGGCCGCCACGCTGCTCGGCGTCGGTTGCTGGATGTTCTGGCGCTGGCGGCAAGCGAAACAACAACACGCATCAGTCTGAAAGGATGACAACATCATGTGGGATAAAATCAAAAGCTGGTTCAAGCACTCGCTCACAATTCTCTGGGCGCGTGCGGTTGCATTGGGCGGCTTGCTGCTGGCAAGCGGCCAGGCGCTGATCGCCGATCCCAACGTCGACAGCGCGATTCACACGCTGCTGCAACCGAAATTCGTCCCGTATTACGTCATCGCGATCGGGCTGGTGACGGAGCTTGTGCACCGACGCACGGCGGGAAAAATCTAGATGCTCGCAGCCGTCCTTTCCTGGCTCGGCAATTTGCTGGGCGGGCCATTCGCCCAGGCGGCGGTCGCTGCCTATCAGGCGAAGCTCACTGCCGGCAATGACGCGCAAAGGATCGCCGCCGGGCTTGCCGCGCGTGAGCTGGCCGTCGAGCAACGCGAGAGCGAACTTGCGGCGCAAACGGTGGTCACGGAGCAGGGCAGATGGTTCACGGCGCTGCCGCGGCCGCTGTTTGCCTTCGCGTTCGTCATTTACGTTTGGAAAGTCGTGGTCTTTGACAAAGTTCTCGGTTTCTGGACAAACGGAACGACCGATCCGCTCTCTGGCGAAATGAGCCAGTGGGCGATGATCGTGCTCACGGCCTACTTCGGCGGGCGCAGTATCGAGAAGGTCGCGAAGATATTGGGCAAGAAGTAGTGGCCCGGCGCTTGGCACACATCGCGGCTGCGGCCACACTCTGCACATCTGACGCGGAGAATCCCCGATGGACGTGTTTAAGGCAGTCGCCACCCGCTATTCCTGCCGTGCCTTTCTGCCGACGCCCATTCCCGAAGCGATGGTGCGCGACATTGTGGAACGCGCAGCGCGTGCTCCGTCGGCGGGCAACATGCAGCCGTGGCGTATTTATGCCATCGCCGGTGAGCGCGTCGAGGCGTTGAAGGTGCTGCTGGCGCCGCGCATGGACGAATTACCGAAAGGCGAGGGCGGCGATTACCGCATCTACCCCGATCCGATGGAAGAGCCCTATCGCTCCCGCCGTTTTGCCGTCGGCGAGTTGCTTTACAACTCCATTGATGTGCCGCGCGCGGACAAGCCGGCGCGCTACCGGCAGTACGCGCGCAACTTCCAGTTCTTTGGCGCGCCGGTCGGCATCTTCTTTGCGCTGGAGAAATCCTTCGGCGTTGCGCAATGGGCCGACATCGGCGGCTTGCTGCAGACGGTGACGCTGCTTGCCCGCGGTTACGGCTTGCACACCTGCCCGCAGCAGGCGTGGGTGTCCTGGCACCGTACCGTACGTACCTTCCTCGATCTCCCCGACACTCTTATCATCTATTCGGGCATGGCTCTCGGCGTCGCCGACGAAGCCGCCCCGATCAATGGCTGGCGCTCCCCGCGCGAGCCGCTTTCGGCGTACGCGACCTTTTCCGGCTTCACGAGCGAGTGATGGCCACGAATTAAGGTTCCGCGTTCAGCCCGCGTTCACCGGCACGCGCTTAACACCCCTCCCATGTCGGTTCTCAGGCTTTTCTCAATGGCCCTTTTGATGGGGCTTTTCGTCGCGTCCGCGCGGTCGGCAGATGCCGCCGAGCACGCCATCCATCACAACTGTCTCACCAAGGCCGAGCAGCGGGCGGCTGTGGCGGACCATCAGGCCGTGCCGCTGGCGCATGCGATCCGCCTGGTGCGGAGCCATCGCCGCAATGTCGACGTGGTACGGGCCCGTTTATGCCGCACGCCCAAGGGGTTGGCTTATGTGCTGACTCTGCTCGCCCGCACTGGCAAAGTCACCCGCGCGACCATTGACGCCGCGAACGGTATCGTTATCACGGGCGGCTGACCGGAGTACCGCCTTGCGCCTCCTCGTGATCGAGGACGACCCAGATCTCAACCGCCAGCTCGCCACCGCGCTGACCGATGCCGGTTACGTGGTCGATCGCGCGTTCGACGGTGAAGAGGGGCATTATCTCGGTGAGAGTGAACCGTACGATGCGGTCATTCTCGACATCGGCTTGCCGAAAATGGACGGCATCTCGGTGCTGGAGGCCTGGCGCCGCGCCGGCCGCGCGATGCCGGTCCTGATGCTCACCGCGCGCGATCGCTGGAGCGACAAGGTGCAAGGCTTCGACGCCGGCGCCGACGATTACGTCGCCAAGCCCTTTCATCTTGAAGAAGTTCTGGCGCGCGTGCGCGCGCTGCTGCGGCGCTCCGCCGGCCACGCCAAAAGCGAATTCAATTGCGGGCCGGTGCGGCTCGATACGCGCACGGGCCGCGTCGCCGTTGACGGCAACCCGGTGAAGCTGACGAGCCACGAATACCGGCTGTTGTCCTATCTGATGCACCACACCGGCCGCGTGGTGTCGCGCACCGAACTGGTCGAGCATTTGTACGATCAGGATTTCGACCGCGACTCAAACACCATCGAAGTGTTCGTCGGACGCATCCGCAAGAAACTCGGCGTCGAGATCATCCAGACCGTGCGCGGCCTCGGCTATCTGCTCACGCCGCCCAACGCATAATTGCGCATGCGCGCCAACTCCCTCGCGCTGCGTCTTTTCCTTTCCGCCACGAGCTGGGCAGTGGTGATTTTGCTTATCACCGGCTTTGTCTTGTCCTCGCTTTACCGGCAGGCGGTCGAGCGCGCCTTCGACCGCCGTCTCGATGTTTACCTGCGCACGCTCGTTGCCGACGTTGCCTCGCCGGAGGACGCCAACGACAAATTCCCGCAGTCCATCGGCGAGCCGCTGTTCGAATTGCCGCTGTCGGGCTGGTACTGGCAGGTGTCGCGTACCGATCCCGACAAGCGTGACGTCCGTGCGTCGCGCTCGTTGTGGGATGGCGGACTGCCGCATCTGCAGGACTTTGGCGTCGCCGCGGGCCCGAATGGCGCGCGTGAAGGTTACGTTGAAGGCCCTGAAGACCAGCATCTGCGGCTGGTCGAACGCAATATCGATCTCGGCGATGAAGGGCATTATCTCGTCGCGGTCGCGGGCGACGCCGCCGAGATTGCCAACGAGACGCGCCAGTTCGATCAGGCGCTGATCATTACTTTTACCAGCCTCGCGATCGTATTGCTGCTCACCACCATGTTTCAGGTGAAATTCGGTCTTGCGCCACTCAAGCGCATTACTGACAGCCTTGCCGCTATCCGATCCGGAACCGCTGAACGACTCTCCGGCGTCTTTCCAGTGGAGATCGAACCGCTGGCGCGCGAAACCAATGCGTTGATCGACGCCAACAAGGAAATCGTCGAGCGCGCGCGTACCCATGTCGGCAATCTTGCGCACGCGCTCAAGACGCCGCTGTCGGTGATGGTGAACGAAGCCAACGCGCATATACGCGATCCGTTCGCCGCAAAAATTCTGGAACAGGCCGACATCATGCGCGATCAGGTCGCGCGCCATCTCGAACGCGCACGGCTTGCTGCGCGTCTGACGGTGGTAGGCACGGTCACAGACATCGCGCCGGTGGTGACCGCGTTGTCGCGCACCATGGAGAAGATTCACCACGACCGCGGCGTCGCTATCGAGTTACACCTCGACGATAAGGCGCGCTTTCGCGGCGAGCGGCCCGATCTCGAGGAAATGATCGGCAACCTGGTCGATAACGCCTGCAAATGGGCTTCTTCGCGCGTCACCGTTGAAACGGTGTGCGAAGGATCGCCATCGGGTGGCGGCCAAACCGTGCGCGTGATCGTGGACGACGATGGCCGCGGGCTTTCGGTATCGGAGCGCGAGCAGGTGGCCAAACGCGGCCGAAAGCTGGATGAAACAAAGCCGGGCTCCGGACTGGGGCTTTCCATCGTCGTCGAGCTTGCCACGCTCTACAACGGTGAACTCAAGCTCGGCACCGCGCCACTCGGCGGCTTGCGCGCCGAGCTTGTGCTGCCGGCGGGCTAGAGCCCGCGCACGCGCACCCACAAATACATCACGGTCGAGGTTACGACCATCGTGCCGAGCGCGAAAGCGTAGCCGTAATTCCAGTTGAGCTCGGGAATGTTCTTGAAGTTCATGCCGTAGATGCTCGCGACCATAATCGGTGGCGTCAGAATGACACCGACCAGCGTCAACACGTTCATGACCTTGTTCTGTAGCAGCCCGATGTAGCCGACGACCCCGTCGAGCAGGAAGCCGGCGGTCGCCGACAGGTCGCTTTCCGCTTCCGCAATCGAATGCAGGTCGCGTTCGAAAGTTTCGAGCTTTTTTTCAAGCTCCTTGTCGATGTCTTGTTCGCGCAGGAAGGCGATCATGCGGCGGAAGCTGAGCACGCTGCGGCGCAGCTTGACGAGCATCTCGCGGCTTGGTCCGAGGTCCGCCAGCACGCGCTCGAGTTGGCGGTTGCGCAAGCGCGGCGACCCTAACAGCAGGCGCCGCCGCTTGGTGGTCGCGTGATGCTGGAAGACCTGCGTATTGATGCGATCGAGGTCGTGACCGATCTTGTCGAGGATATTGTCGGTGTGATCGACGATCATGTCGAGCATGGTTGCCAGCACGTCGTCACGGCTGGATTTGTGCGAAAAGCTGTTCTCGCATTCCCTGACGAGCGTGCTCATGCTGCTGCCATCGGCGACGGTGACGAGGACGCCTTTTGTGCGCACGAATGTGATCTTTATCAGCTCCGGCACCTTTTCCCCGCTGCATATCAGCAGCAGGCCGGTCATCGTGATCTGGTCTTTGGTCGCGCTGTAGTGGCTCGATATTTGAAAGGGCTCGTACTGGTTGAAAGCTTTCAAGGTGATGCCGAGGGTGCTCTCGACCGTCTTTTTTTCGTCGTCGGTGGCATCGCTAAGGTCGATCCAATCTGCTTTGCGCAGAACGTTCTCGCTTGGCTCGGCGCCGGTTTCCCTGAGATCGCCTTCCTCAATTTGATAGATGTGCAGCACTCGCATTCCTCCTGCCCCGGATTTCGTGCGGAACAACGCCAAAAAGCATTCATTGGTTGCGGAGGAGCCCCGGTTTTGCCTGAATCCTGCGGTCGGGTAGGCTGAACTGCGATTGGATTCGACTTTTGTGAGGGGGGATCATGCCGGCACGCTCAATCTGCACGCGCCTTGTTGTCATTGTGGGCCTTGGTGCGGCGCTTTGCGCTTGCGCGGGTGACCCCGATAACGGCACCGGTCCGAGAGAAAACACCGGCACGCTGGTAGGTGCGCTCGGCGGAGCCGCCGTTGGCTCGCAGTTCGGCGGCGGGGTTGGTGGGCATGTCGCAGGTGCGTTGATCGGCGCCGGCGTCGGCGCCCTGATCGGCAACCGCATCGGTGCCGCGCTCGATGACGAGGACAAACGCCGCGCTTATGCCGCAGAGATGGATGCGCTTGAGCGTGGCCCATCCGGCGCGCCGGTTGCCTGGCGCAATCCCGATAGCGGCAGATACGGCTCGGTGGTTCCCGGCCCATCCTACGCGCGGGACGGCCGCAATTGCCGTGCCTATACCGAGACGATCTACATTGACGGGACGCCGCAGACCGCCCGGGGCACGGCCTGCCGTAACCCTGACGGTAGCTGGACGCCGCTGACCTGAGCGGTCAAACACGCGCATTGCCGCCATCATTGCGCCTGATGTAAGCCCGTGCCTGCCGCCCCCGATGCGGGCGGCTTGGCCGGGTAGAATGACCTATGACGTTGTGGTTCGTGTTCGCGCTGATGACAGCCGCGGCGATTTTCGCCGTTTTGTGGCCGCTCGGACGGCGCACGGTTGTGCGCGCCGGCAACGATATGGAGGTCTATCGCGACCAACTCGACGAAATCGTGCGCGACCGCAAATCCGGGCTGATCGGTGAAGCCGAGGCGGAGGCCGCGCGGGTCGAGGTGTCGCGGCGGCTGATCGCGGCGGCAGACGCCGCAGAAGCAGCAAAGCCTGCGCTGGAAATCCCTTCGCTGTGGCGGCGGCGAGGGACCGCGATTGCCGGGCTGATTTTGCTGCCGGTTTGCGCGACCGCGATCTATATGCGGCTCGGCTCGCCGCAGTTGCCGGGCGAACCTCTGGCGGAGCGGCTGCAGGCGGCGACGCACGCAAATGAGTCGATCGCGACTCTTGTGTCGCAGGTCGAAGCGCGGCTCGAGCGCAATCCGCAGGACGGCCGCGGCTGGGAAGTGCTGGCGCCGGTCTATCTGCGGCTCGGCCGTTTCGACGATTCGGCAAAAGCGTGGCGCAAGGTGATTGCGATCAGCGGCGAGACGGCGGACCGCCAGGCGAACCTCGGTGAGGCACTGGTCGCTGCCAGTAACGGCATCGTCACCACGGACGCAAAGGCGGCATTCGAGCGCGCGCTTGCGCTTGATCCGCAACAACTCAAATCGAAATTCTTCGTCGGTGTTGCCGCGCAGCAAGACGGTAAACGTGACAAGGCCGCGGAAATCTGGCGCGGCATGCTGAAAGATGCGCCCGCCGGCGCGCCGTGGGCGGCGACGGTGCAACACGCGCTCGCAAGTCTCGATGAACCGGCGGGCGCGTCTTCTGCTGCCGGCAACGCCGCGCAGCCTGGACCGAGCGCGGCGGATGTCGCCGCTGCCTCCGGCATGACCACCGAGCAGCGTGGCGCGATGATCCGCGGCATGGTCGCGCAGCTTGCCGGCAAACTCAAAGAGAACGGTTCTGATGTCGAGGGCTGGTTGCGGCTGGTGCGTGCCTATATGGTGCTCGGCGAACGCGACAAGGCGAACGCCGCCGCGGCCGATGCGCGCCGCGCGCTCGCGAGCGATCCCGGCAAGGTCCAGCGTGTCAACGAACTGGCCAAGGGGCTGGGGCTTGAAGGCTGAAACGCATGACCCCGAGTGGACGCAGGCTTTCAGACGAGATCATGCGCAAGGATAAAGAACGGCAATGACCCGCAAGCAGCGACGTTTGGTCTTGATCGGCGGCAGCCTCGCCGTTCTGGCGACGGCCCTCGCGTTGGTCCTGAGCGCACTGCGCGACTCGATCGTGTTCTTCAATTCGCCGACCGACATCGTCGAAAAACACGTGGCGCCGGGCACACGCATCCGGCTCGGCGGGCTGGTGAAAGACGGCAGCCTCACGCGCGGCAGCGATTTGCACATCAGCTTCAAGGTGACAGACGGCAAGACCGATGTTCCGGTCACCTACCAGGGCATCGTGCCCGATCTGTTTCGAGAGGGGCAGGGC
Organism: Pseudolabrys sp.; assembly: GCA_049793875.1. Taxonomy (GTDB): domain Bacteria; phylum Pseudomonadota; class Alphaproteobacteria; order Rhizobiales; family Xanthobacteraceae; genus Pseudolabrys. The sequence goes on from JBARCH010000026.1 coordinate 8,253, forward strand.
GTGGTGGCGGAAGGAACGGTCGAGCCGGGCGGAACGGTCAAGGCGGACACCGTGTTGGCCAAGCACGACGAACGGTATATGCCGCGTGAAGTTGTCGATGCGCTGAAGAAGTCCGGCCGATGGCAGGAAAGCACCGGCGAACTGGCGGGAGCAAAGCCACGATGATCCCTGAACTTGGCCATTACGCGTTGGTGCTGGCGCTGGGCCTCGCGCTTATTCAAGGCGTCGTTCCGGTGATCGGCGCGCGCAAGGGCGATGCGACGCTGATGCAACTCGCGAACTCGACCGCCATGATGCAATTCCTGTTCGTGGCGATTTCGTTCGGCGCGTTGACGGCCTGTTACGTCACGTCCGATTTCTCGGTCGCGACCGTGTACGAGAATTCGCACTCGATGATGCCGCTGATCTATAAATTCACCAGCGTCTGGGGCAACCACGAGGGCTCGATGCTGTTGTGGGTGCTGATCCTGTCGCTCTTCGGCGCGGCCGTTGCGGCGTTCGGCGTCAACCTGCCGGCGAGCCTGAAGGCGCTGGTGCTGGCGGTGCAGTCGTGGATCGCGACGGCATTCTATCTTTTCATTCTTTTCACGTCGAACCCGTTTCTGCGCATCGCCAATCCGCCGTTCGAGGGTCGCGATCTCAATCCGATCCTGCAGGATCCCGGCCTCGCGATTCATCCGCCGCTGCTCTATCTCGGTTACGTCGGATTCTCGATCGCATTTTCGTTTGCGATCGCGGCGCTGATCGAAGGCCGCATCGACGCCGCCTGGGCGCGCTGGGTGCGGCCGTGGACGCTCGCGGCCTGGATGTTTCTCACCGTCGGCATCGCGATGGGCTCGTACTGGGCCTATTACGAACTCGGTTGGGGCGGCTTCTGGTTCTGGGACCCGGTCGAGAACGCCTCACTGATGCCGTGGCTTGCCGGCACCGCGCTTCTGCATTCTGCGGTGGTGATGGAAAAGCGCAACGCGCTCAAGGTCTGGACCGTCCTGCTCGCGATCCTGGCATTCTCGCTCTCGCTGATCGGCACGTTCCTCGTTCGCTCCGGCGTGCTCACCTCAGTGCATGCCTTTGCCACCGATCCGACGCGCGGAGTCTTCATCCTCGGAATTCTGGTGCTGTTCATCGGCGGCGCGCTGACGCTGTTCGCCTGGCGGGCGCCGATGCTCAAGCAGGGCGGCCTGTTCGCACCGATCTCGCGCGAGGGCGCTCTGGTGTTCAACAATCTTTTCCTGACGACGGCCTGCGCGACGGTATTCGTCGGTACGCTTTATCCGCTCGCGCTGGAAGCGGTGAACGGTGACAAGATTTCCGTCGGCGGACCATTTTTCGACGTTACCTTCGCGCCGCTCTTCATCCCGTTGATGTTCGCGATGCCTTTCGGCCCGCTGCTGGCCTGGAAGCGCGGCGACATTCTCGGCGTCGCGCAGCGACTGATGGCGGCATTCGGCGTTGCGATCGTTGCGATCACCGTCACTTTCGCGGCGATGGGCAGCAAAGCGGCGCTGGCGCCATTCGGTATCGGCCTTGCGCTGTTTGTGATGGCGGGTGCGGTTGTCGACCTCGCCGAGCGCAGCGCGTTATTCCGCGTGTCTTTCAGGGCGGCGTTGCGGCGCGGCTTCGGGCTGCCACGCTCCACCTTCGGCACAGCCGTTGCGCATTTCGGGCTCGGCGTCACGCTGCTCGGCATTGTCTGCGCGACCACATGGGGCGAGGAGCGCATCGTTTCGCTCAAGCCGCAGCAAACGGTCTCGATCAGTGGCTACGATCTCACTTTCGATGGTCTGGTGCCTCGCGAAGGCCCGAACTTCCGCGAGCAGGCGGCAAAATTCACGGTGCGCGAAGGCGGCGTCCTGATCGGCGTCATGAGGCCATCGAAACGCAGCTTCCCGTCGCGCAGCATGACGACGACCGAGGCCGCGCTGATGACGCGCGGTGCAAGCCAACTCTATCTCTCGCTCGGCGATGCCAATGCCGACGGCTCGATAGCAATTCGCCTCTATCACAAGCCGCTTGTCCTCCTGACGTGGCTCGGTGCGGTAATCATGGCTTTCGGCGGTGCGCTGTCTTTGTCCGATCGGCGGCTGCGCGTCGGCGCGCCCAAGCCGGCGGCGAAAACGGCAATGCAGCCGGCGGAGTAGGGATTGGATGCGCTGGCTTCATCTCATCGTTGTCCTGCTCACGCTGACAGCGCCGGCGCTCGCGGTCGAACCGGACGAAATGTTGAAAGATCCGGCGCTGGAAACGCGCGCACGCGATATCTCGCGCGAAGTGCGTTGCATGGTTTGCCAGAACCAGTCGATTGACGATTCGGCTGCCCCGCTGGCGCGCGACTTGCGCATTTTGGTGCGGCAACGGCTTACGGCCGGCGACAGCGACCAACAGGTGCTCGACTTCCTGGTCGCGCGTTACGGCGAATTCGTGCTGCTCAGACCGAGAATGGAACCGCAGACCTTGCTGCTTTGGGGCTTGCCGCCCGCGGTTCTGGTCTTTGGGGCGATCGGCCTCATCTTCTGGATCCGCAAACGGCGGCCCGATACCTCCATTGATCCGATGCTGACGCCCGAGGAAAAGGCGCGGCTCGCGACTTTGGTTGAATCCGGAAACGACTAGTATCGAGATTCATTCACATTTTTTTGTGGCGGAACGTGCGGGGAACCGCGCTTTGGCGGCGATTCTTACAAAACTGTAATGCGCCCGACAGGGCGCGGTAAGGCAACGCATCCCATCTTCGGAATCGAAACAGGCGCTGGGGCGCGGTTCGATACGGAGATTTTCAATATGGCTTTGGGCGTCACCCCCGCCACCTCACGGCGCTTTTCTACGCGCCGAATTATTCTTCTCGGCACAACCATCGCCAGCCTCGGCGCCGCAGCGCTGATCGTTGCGCCTGGCCTTAATCCCACAGGTTATCCGGCTGCGCTCGCGCAGAATTTGAGCGAGCAGGCGCACAAGCTGCAGGCGCCGGTCGGCTTTGCCGACATCGTCGAAAAGGTCAAACCGGCGGTCATGTCGGTTCGCGTTCGCGTCGATGGCGGTTCGGAGAACAGTAATCTCAGCGACAAGGAAATTCCGCCGGGGCTGCGCGAATTCTTCCGGCGCTTCGGCATGCCCGACATGCCGCGCGGCGACAACGGTCACGGCCGTCATAACGTCATTACCGGGCAGGGCTCCGGCTTCTTCATCACGCCCGACGGCTACGCCGTCACCAACAACCACGTGGTCGAGAAGGCCGAGAGCGTTCAGGTCACGACCGATGACGGCAAGATTCATAAAGCGAAGGTTATCGGCACCGATCCGCGGACCGATCTGGCGCTCATCAAGGTCGATGACGGACCGTTCCCTTATGTGAAGCTCTCCGAAACCACGCCGCGCATCGGCGACTGGGTTATCGCGGTCGGTAATCCGTTCGGCCTCGGCGGCACCGTGACGGCGGGCATCGTATCGGCGCGCGGCCGCGACATCGGCGCCAGCGCCTACGACGACTTCATTCAGATCGATGCGCCGGTGAATAAAGGAAATTCCGGCGGTCCCACTTTCGACACCGAAGGCAACGTGATCGGCGTCAATACGGCGATCTTTTCTCCGTCAGGCGGATCGGTCGGCATCGCGTTCGCCATTCCTTCCGACACTGTAAAGAGCGTCGTTGCGCAGCTCAAAGAGCACGGCTCCGTCACGCGCGGCTGGATCGGCGTTCAAATACAGCCGGTGACGCCTGAGATCGCCGACAGCCTCGGTCTCAAGAAGGCGAAAGGTGCGCTGGTTTCCGAACCGCAAAAGGACAGCCCCGCGATGAAAGCCGGCATCGAAGCCGGTGATGTCATCATCTCGGTCGACGGCAAGGACGTAAAGGATGCGCGCGACCTCGCCAAGAAAATCGGCGCAATGCCGCCCGGCTCTTCGGTGAAACTCGCCATTCTGCACAACAGTTCGGAAAAGACCGTGGACCTGACGCTCGGCACCATGCCGAAGCAACAGGAAGCGCGTGCGGATCAGGACAATAACGGTTCGTCCGACACCGCCGACATGGCCAAGCTTGGCCTCACGCTCGCTCCCGCCGACCGCGTCGCCGGTGCGGGAAAGCAGGGCGTGGTGGTCACGCAAGTCGATCCGTCCGGCGTCGCTGCCGATCATGGCATTTCTTCCGGCGACGTCATTATCGAGATCGGCGGGAAATCGGTTTCAACGCCAGCCGACGTGCGCAAGGTGATCGCCAGTGCGCGTACGGAAGGCAAGCACACGGTGCTCGTCCGGGTGAAGTCGGGCGACAACACGAAATTTGTCGCCCTTCCGGTCGGCAAAGCCTGAAGGCGGTGTGAACGAGCTTGGGAGAGTACCGCTGGCATCCGTCGCCCCCGCTGGCGGGACGAACCCAGCGGGACGGGCCTCGTGTCCGTCCCGACCAATACCCGGATCGGATGGCGCGTGTGCCGTGCCTCCGTTCCGGTCAATGAACTCCGGCCCTGGCATCCGTCGCCCCCGCTGGGGCGGGGTCGTTGGGGGGTGGCGGGCCAAACCCGCCACCCCCTCGCGCATTGGGGAACGCGAGGCTTGGGGGCGCAAAGCCTTGCCGAAAAGTTTGAGAACTGGAGGAGGAAGGCCGCGGGGCGGGATTTGACTGGATCTGGTGTAGCCGATGTCCACTTATGCGGATATTTACGGACAGCGCGCCTCCGGCCGGACGGCCGATGCGCAACCGGATCGGACTACTATGCGCCTTCTCGTCATCGAAGATGACCGCGACGCTGCCGACTACCTGGTGAAGGCATTCCGCGAGGTCGGTCATATTGCCGACCAGGCCAATGACGGCGAGGAAGGTTATGCCCTCGCGCTCGATGGCCAGTATGACGTTCTGATCGTCGATCGCATGTTGCCCAAGCGCGACGGGCTTTCGTTGATCGGCATGTTGCGCGGCAAGAATATCGATACGCCCGCACTCATTCTTTCCGCGCTTGGACAGGTGGACGACCGGGTCAAGGGCCTGCGCGCGGGCGGCGACGACTATCTTTCCAAGCCCTATTCGTTCTCGGAACTGCTGGCGCGCGTCGAGGTGCTGTCGCGCCGCCGCGGAGGCCGCCACGAGGAAACCGTCTATCGCGTCGGCGACCTCGCGCTCGACCGGCTTTCACATCAGGTTACCCGCGGCAAGGAAGAGATTTCCCTGCAACCGCGCGAATTCCGCCTGCTCGAATACTTGATGAAGCATACCGGCCAGGTCGTGACCCGCACCATGCTGCTGGAGAACGTGTGGGACTACCATTTCGACCCGCAAACCAACGTTATTGACGTTCATATCTCGCGTTTACGCTCAAAAATCGATAAAGGTTTCTCCCAGCCGCTTTTGCATACGGTCCGCGGCGCGGGATACATGATCCGTGACGGCGCTCGGTAAACTGTTTCGGACGACCACGTTCAAGCTGACGCTGGTTTATCTGGTCGTTTTTGCGCTGTTCGCGGCATTCCTGCTCGTCTATTTCGCGCTCAATACGCGGCGCCTGATCACCGAACAGATCACCGATACCGTCAACGCCGAGATTACCGGCCTGTCCGAGCAATATCGGATTGGCGGCATTCGCCGTCTGGTCATCGTCATCGACGCGCGGGCGCGGCGGCCCGGCTCCAGCCTCTATCTTGTCACCACGTTTGCGGGCGAGTCGCTCGCCGGCAATGTCGGCTCGCTCGCGCCCGGTATTCTCGATAATCCGGGCTGGGCTGAATCCGCCTATCGCCGTCTCGATGAAACCGACGGTACCGAGCATCACGCTTTGGTGCGGGTGTTCCAGCTTCCCGGTGGCTTTCGATTGCTGGTCGGCCGCGACCTGGAAGAGCGCGAACGGCTCTATCACATCGTGCTGTCGGCCGGCCGCTGGTCGGTCGCCATCGTCGTCATACTCGGACTGCTTGGCGGGTTCTTCGTCACGCGCCGCGTGCTGCGCCGCGTCGATGCGATGACGGAGACGACGCGCACGATCATGGATGGCGATCTTGGCGAGCGCCTGCCGGTTGCCGGCACAGGTGACGAACTCGACCGGCTCGCGGAAAATCTAAATCTGATGCTTGAGCGCATCGAGGCGTTGATGCGGGGACTGAAGGAAGTCTCCGATAATATCGCGCATGACTTGAGAACGCCGCTCACGCGGTTGCGCAACCGCTCCGAGGAGGCCCTGCGCACGGCCAGGAACGAGACCGAATATCGTGCCGCGCTCGAAAGCACCATTGACGAGTCCGACGGCCTGATCCGTACCTTCAACGCGCTGCTTATGATCGCGCGCGCGGAATCGGGACAGGCGCGGGAGGACATGAACGATTTCGACGCGGCCGAGATCGCGCGCGACGTCGGTGAACTGTATGAGCCTGTTGCCGACGAGAAAGGAATTACGCTCACAATCGATGCGGGAGCGGCTGCGCCGGTCAAGGGCAACCGCGATCTGGTGAGCCAGGCGCTCGCCAATCTGGTCGACAACGCCATCAAATATGCCGGCCCCGAACAAAAGCCGGTCAACGGCGAAGCGCCCAACATCGTGGTGCGTGCCCGTAACGACGGCGATCGCATTTTACTCTCCGTTACGGACGCCGGTCCCGGCATTCCGGAAGGCGACCGGCCGCGCGTGGTCGAGCGTTTCGTGCGGCTCGAGCAGAGCCGGTCACAGCCGGGGTCGGGATTGGGTCTCAGCCTTGCGGCGGCGGTCGCGCGGCTGCATGGCGGCGAATTGACGCTGGAGGACAACCAGCCTGGGCTTAAAAGCACGATCGTGCTGCCGCGCGGCGGCCCGCAACCGGGCTTTGCCGGATAGCAGGCCGCCAATGCGGCGGGTGCTCTCCCAATTCCCGCGTGGGTGAGATAACCCTTGCGCCAATGAAGCGTTCAAAAAAGCCGGGCAAGGCGCCGGACGGTAATACGCTGGCGGCGCGCATCGTCGGCGCGCCGGAGCTGGTCAATCCGGAGGCGGCGCGGCAGCGCGTGAACGAATGGCTTGGCGGGCAAACCGCCGGCGTCAAGTCGCTGCTCGCCGCAAACGCCAAACTCGGTACGCTCCTGGCGGCGCTTGCCGATCATTCGCCGTATCTCTGGGATCTTGTGAGTTCAGATTCGGATCGTTTGCTGCGCGTATTGCAGGCCGATCCCGACAGACATCTTGCCGCCTTGCTTGACGACACGACGCGCGCCATTGCGGCGAGCAAGGACGAGACGCAGGCAAAGCAGCTTCTGCGCAGAATGAAATCCGAAGCGGCGCTGCTGATCGCGCTCGCCGACATCGGAGGTGTGTGGCCCGTGATGCGGGCTGCCCTCGCGCTTACCGATCTCGCAAATCACGCCGTCGACGCGGCGGTGCGATTTTTGCTCGCGGATGCGGCGCGTGACGGCAAGCTCAATCCGCCGGACCGCAAACAGCCGCAGGAGGGCAGCGGCTACATCGTGCTGGCGATGGGCAAGAGGGGGGCGTTCGAGCTCAATTATTCGAGCGATATTGACCTCATCGTTTTCTACGATCCGGCAGCGGCGGCATTGCCCGAGGGGATCGAGCCCGCACCGCTTTTTGTGCGGATTACCCAGCGGCTGGTGAAGCTGCTGCAGGAGCGCACCGCCGACGGTTACGTATTCCGCACGGACCTGCGGCTGCGGCCCGATCCGGCATCGACCGCGATCGCGATTTCGACCGCGGCGGCGTCGACCTATTACGAAAGCGTTGGGCAGAATTGGGAGCGCGCGGCCCTGATCAAGGCGCGCGCCTGCGCCGGCGACATTGCGGCCGGTGAAAAAATCCTCAACGAATTATCGCCGTTCGTCTGGCGCAAATATCTGGACTTCGCTGCGGTCGCCGACGTGCAGGCCATGAAGCAGCAAATCCATGCCTATCGTGGCCACGGCGAGATCTCGGTCGAAGGCCACAACATCAAGCTTGGTCGCGGCGGTATCCGGGAAATCGAATTCTTCGCGCAAACCCAGCAACTGATTGCGGGCGGGCGCAATCCGAACTTGCGCGATCGGGAGACGCTGACCACGCTTGCCAAGCTTGCCGAAGGGGGCTGGATCGGGGCTGACGCGCGCGATGAGATGACGGCGGCCTACCATTTTCTGCGTACGGTCGAGCACCGGCTGCAGATGGTCAATGACGAACAGACGCAGAGTCTTCCGGACGATAAAGAGGGCCTTGAGCGCTTTGCCCGTTTCCTTGGTTATGACAGCCGGGACGCGTTTGCGCGCGTGCTGCTCCAGCATCTTACCAAGGTACAGGGTCACTACGCGCGACTGTTCGAGGCCGCGTCCGGTGCCGACAAACCGGCGTTCCATTTCCCCGCCGGTGGCGACGACCACAAGACGCTCGACCGCCTTGCGGAACTGGGCTTCCGCGCGCCGCTCGAGGCTTCATCCACCGTGCGTGAGTGGCTTGCCGGCGAGCATCGTTCTCTCAAGAGCGAGACTGCGCGCGCGCAATTGCAGGAACTGTTGCCGGTGCTGCTGGAGCAGCTTGCGCGCACGGAAAATCCCGACGCGACGCTCGTGTTGTTCGACCATTTCCTCGACAATCTGCGCGGGGCGGGACGGCTTTTGTCTTTGCTGCGCCAAAATCCCGAATTGATCGGGCTGATCGCCCTCGTGCTTGGCGCAGCGCCACGGCTTGCCGACACGCTCGCGCGTCATCCGCAGGTGATCGACGCGCTGGTCGATCCGAGTTTTTTCGGCGCGCTGCCGAGCGAGACCGAACTCGGCGTGCGGCTCGAGGCGGCGCTGGCGCAAGCGACTTACGACGAGGATTTGCTCGAGCGCATTCGCATGTTCGGGCTCGAATACATGTTCCTCATCGGCGTACGCATCCTTTCCGGCACGGTGACGGCGCAACAGGCGGGCGAGGCCTTCGCCCGCATCGCCGACGCGGTGATCCGTGCCGTGCACCATGCGGTATCCGATAATTTTTCCCGCACCTACGGCCGGCTGAAGGGTCAGGAGACCGCCGTGGTCGCGATGGGCAAGCTCGGCGGTTACGAAATGACCGCGACCTCCGACCTCGATCTCATCCTCGTTTACGATTTCGATGCGGCGCACCCGGATTCGGATGGCAAGCGGCCGCTCTATGGCGCGCAATATTTCGCACGGCTTACGCAGCGGTTGATCAATGCGCTGACGGCGCGAACCAACTATGGCGCGCTTTATCAGGTCGATATGCGCTTGCGCCCTTCGGGCCAGTCCGGCCCGCTGGCGACGCGGATCGAAGGTTTCGCCGACTATCAGGAACGCGAGGCCTGGACCTGGGAGCACATGGCGCTGACGCGCGCGCGTGTGGTGTCCGGGCCGCCGGAATTCAGCGTGCGGGTGACCGACGTCATTCGCGGCATCCTGTGCCGGCCGCGCGACGCCGCGCTGATCGCCGGCGATGTGGCCGA
>JBARCH010000027.1:0-16632 GCA_049793875.1 Pseudolabrys sp.
CTCGGCAAACCCGCAGAGATCGTCGCGGCCATCGTTGCCTTCGCAGTGATCGGAAAGATTACTGACTGGCTGATTGTCATCGCCACCGCGCCGTTTCTGCGCTGGGAAGACCGCTTCAGCGCGCGCACGGAGACGGACTGATGCTTATCCTTGAGCGCGTCGGAAAGACTTATCCGAACGGTGTGCGCGCGCTTGACGGCGTGAGCTTCTCGGTGGGACCGGGCGAGATCGTTGCCGTCGTCGGCGGCTCCGGCTGCGGTAAATCGACGATGCTGCGCGCCATCAGCGGACTCGATACGCCAAGCCAGGGCCGCGTCGTTCTCGATGGCGTGACGATCACCAGGCCACACGAGGAAATAGGCATCATTTTCCAGGAACCGCGGCTGCTGCCGTGGCTGACCGTCGCCGACAATGTGGGCTTCGGGCTTGAGAGCCGGCCGCGCGCCGAGCGGCTTGAGCGTGTCGGTGCGGCGCTCGCGCGTGTCGGGCTGACCGACAAAGCCAATATGTGGCCGCGCGAATTGTCCGGCGGGCAGGCGCAGCGTGTCGCGATCGCGCGCGCTCTGGTGCCTCGCCCCGAAGTGCTGTTGCTCGACGAACCGTTCTCCGCGCTCGATGCTTTCACGCGCGCCGATCTGCAAGACCACTTGCTTGATCTGTGGGCGGACTCGCGGCCGACGTTGATCCTGGTTACGCACGACGTCGACGAGGCAATCGTCCTCGCTGATCGCATCATGGTGATGCGTCCCCGGCCCGGCCGCATTTTCGAGGAGATCGAGGCCGACTTGCCGCGGCCGCGCGACCGTCAATCGGCTGCTTTCGACTTCGCCAAGCGGCGTGTTCTTGCCGCGCTTGACCGCTCGCTGGAACGCCCTGTGCGCGTGGACGATACCGAGACGCGCGCCGGCGCAGGCGCCGCGCTGTGGTGGTGACCCTCGTCTAACCGGCTGCTATGCTTCCATCCACGCGCTAAAATCATGCGTGCGAGGGCCAGTCCATGCGTATGTACCAGGTTTGTACCTGCGGCGAGCCGTTGCAACTCAGGGAGCAGGCGACGCCAAAGCCGGCCGGCACCGAGGTGCTGTTGAAAGTCATCGCTGCCGGCGTTTGCCACAGCGACCTGCATCTCAACGATGGCTGGTTCGACCTCGGCGGCGGCAAGCGCATGAGCTTGCAGGATCGCGGCATGAAATTGCCGGTCACGCTTGGCCATGAAAACGTCGGCGAAATCGTTGCCGTGGGGCCCGATGCCAAGGGCGTCAAGATCGGCGCGCGTGTGCTCGCGCATCCGTGGATTGGTTGCGGCCAATGCGCGCTTTGTAAACGCGACGAAGAAAATCTCTGCCGCGCCATGAAGAGTCTCGGCGTATTCAGCAATGGCGGCTACGCGGACTACCTGATGGTGCCGCATCCGCGCTATTTGATCGACATCGGCGATCTTCCTCCAGAGAGAGCGGCGCCGCTCGCATGCTCGGGCGTCACGACCTATGGTGCGCTGAAGAAAGTCGGACCGTCGCTGAAAACCGACGCCACCGTCATCATCGGCGCCGGTGGTCTTGGATTGATGTGCCTCGCGTTGCACAAGGCGATGGGCGGCCATAGCGCGATTGTCGTCGATATCGATCCGGCCAAGCGCGACGCCGCAATGAAGGGTGGCGCGAAGGCGGTGGTCGACGGCGCTGCGCCGAATGCCGCACAACAGATTATCGACATGACCGAGGGCGGCGCGTGGGCTGTGATCGATCTCGTCGGTTCGTCCGGGACCGCGCGGCTCGGCATCGACTCGCTCATAAAGGGCGGTAAATACATTATCGTCGGTCTTTTCGGCGGCGACGTTACCGTGTCGCTGCCGCCATTGCCGATGCGTGCGCTGACGATCCAGGGCTCTTATGTCGGCAGCGTGCCGGAGACGATCGAACTGATCGATCTCGTGCGACGCACAGGATTGCCGCCCGTCCCGGTTGCAACGCGTCCGCTTGACGATGTGAACGACGTAATGGCACAGCTTCGCGCCGGAAAAGTCGTCGGCCGTATCGTGCTGACGCCCGCATCTTGATCCGGCCCTCGAAAGGGGAAGGATAAAAAGGAAGCAGAAAATGGACGCCAATGAATTGCGCGCGATGCAGGCGCCGATCAAGGATCGCTACAAGAGCGAGCCGAACGCGGCTTACATCACGCTTAAGGCCAAAGGCACGCTCGACGACACCAATATCTCTTGCAAGGTCGAGACCGGCCGTGCGCTCGCCGTTGCGGGCTTGCATCCGGCGACCGGCGGCTCCGGCATGGAATTGTGCTCGGGAGACATGCTGCTCGAAGCACTGGTCGCCTGCGCCGGCGTTACCATCAAGGCGGTTTCAACCGCGCTCGATATTCCGCTGAAGTCCGGCAAAGTGTCGGCCGAGGGCGATCTCGATTTTCGCGGCACGCTCGGCGTCGCCAAGGATGCACCGGTCGGCTTCGCGCAGATTCGTTTGCGCTTCGATCTCGAAACTGACGCGCCGCAGGAAAAGCTCGACCAGTTGCTCAAGCTCACCGAGCGTTATTGCGTCGTCTATCAGACGATCAAGAGCGGTCCGCCGGTCGAGGTAAAGCTGGCGCGCGCCTGAGCGGCGACCTGTCATGCACGGGTGCGGCTTGCGCCGGGCAGGCCGGCGTGGTCATGTCCGCGCTGTCAGATGTCCCCCGACCTTTATTTTGCGCTTACGCTCTTCCTGAAGATGGCGATCACCGTCGGCTTTGTGCTGGCGGCGACAATAACGGCTGAGCGCGCCGGACCCCTGGTCGCTGCATTGGTGGCGACGCTGCCGATCGGTGCGGGTCCGGTTTATGTATTTCTTGCGCTCGATCACGACGCTCATTTTATCGCGCAGAGCGCGGTTGCAAGTCTGGCGATCAACGCGGTGAATGCCGTGTTCGCTGCGACTTATGCGAAGCTTGCGCAGAAGCGCTCGCTAACCGTCAGCCTCGGCGGCGCGTATGCCGTATGGCTTGCGTTGGCGCTTGCCGTAAATTCGTACCAATGGTCGTTCGAGCCGGCGCTGGCGATGAACGCGGCTGCGATCGGCGTCGGCCTTTGGATCGTCCGGCCGTTCCGCCATGTCACGATGCCCCCGCTCAATCCACGCTGGTACGAACTCATCCTGCGTGCCGTGTTGGTCGCCGTCCTGGTCGGTGTCGTGGTGACGTTCAGCTTCCGCATCGGCCCTTACGGCAGCGGCTTGCTGGCAGTGTTCCCGGTGGTGATGACCAGCATCATCATTATTTTGCATCGCCGGGCAGGCGGTGCGCCCACGGCCGCGGTGCTCTCCAACGCCGTGCTCGGCTTGCTCGGTTTCGGCGTCTGCGTCGCTGTTTTGCATTTTACTGCGGAGCCGTGGGGCGTAGCCGCCGGACTGTCGGCGGCGCTTGCCGTTTCCATCGGCTGGAGCCTGCTGGTGCTGCTGGCGCGCCGGCACGGCGTCGCCGTGTAACCGCGGAATCGCCGGCGCCCGAATTAGTTCAGCAGGCCCTCTTCGCGCGCTTTAATCTGGATTGCGAGATAGCGCGAATAGATTCGACATTGCGCCAGGCTTCCGGCGGTGAACCACAATCCCGGCTGCCCGGTCGGCTTCCACATGTTGCGCAATTCGCCGCCTTCGTCGAAATTCCACACCGGTCCGATGCGATCGGCAATCTCATCGCCGAGATAGGCGCGCACGGTGTCCTGCTGATTCTTGTAGCCGGTCGCCAGCACCAACAGTTCGCATGGAACGACACGGCCGTCACGCAGGCGTGCGCCTTCCGGCACGAAGGTTTCGATGTCAGCGTATTGCAGCAGTCCGATTTCGCCTTTGACGACGAGATCGGAACAGCCGACGTTGAAGTAATAGCCGCCGCCGCGTCGCAGATACATCATCTGGAAGCCGGTATCGTCTTCGCCGAAGTGCAGGCGGAAGCCGCGTGCCGCGAGCGCGTCGAGCAGCGGCTTGTCGACTGCGCGGCTCTTTTCAGTCGAAAGCTGGTAGGAGCGCTGTAGTACCGGATAGGGAAACGAGGTCGCCAGCAGGTCGCAATCCTCGAACGGAATGCCCTCGGAATAAATGGCGTAAACGCTTTGTGCCTCAGGCAGACTGACGACATAAGTCTTGCTGCGCTGAATCAGCGAAACGTCAGCGCCATGCGCGTGAAGTTCCTGCGCCACGTCGTGTGCGCTGGTGCCGGTGCCAAGCACCAGCGCCTTGCGGCCTCGCCACTGCTCGGCATCCTCGAAAGAGCCGGAATGGACCATCGTGCCGCGGAATGCGCCGAGCCCAGGCACGTCATTCGGGAATGACGGAATGCTGCTTACGCCGGTCGCGAACACAAGATGGCGCGGCCGCATGATTCGTTCGCTGCCGTCCGGTCGCCGCAGCGTGACCTGCCAGCACTTTTTCGTCTCGTCGTAGTTGCCGGCGACGAGTTCGGTTCCGGTCCAGAAATTCAGCTCGAGGCTTTCGACATAAGATTCAAACCAGTTCGCCAGTTTGTCTTTGGGGATGTAGACCGGGAACGTTGGCGGAAACGGCAGATAGGGCAGGTGATTGACGTGCACTTCGTTGTGCAGCGTCAGCGAGTGGTAACGCTTGCGCCAGTTGTCGCCGATGCGTTTGTGCCGATCGACGATCAGCGTATCGACGCCGAGCTGATGCAGGCGCGCGGCAATCGAGAGCCCGGCCTGGCCGCCGCCGACCACGATGACGGCCGGATCGCGATCCTTGTAGGCACGCGCCTCGTTGAGGCGGTCGAGCCAGTTCGCCGCACCAAAGTCGCGCAAGCCGGAATCGTCATCCGCGCCGTGCGGCGAAAACTCCTCGTGACCTTTTAACTCCTGCAAGGTCGTAACGAGCGTCCATGCGCGCAGGAGTGACGGCGCTTTCGGTTCGGGCATCAGCCGCAATACGCCATTGGCGGAGCCGAATGCAGTTTCAAACGAGAACAGGGCCTCGATCGCTTCGGTGCCGGCGCGTCTGACCCAGCGCGGCGACGTCCGTTTGGATGGAATGTGAAAGTTCCTCGGCTGCGTGCGCGCGAGCGTGTCTTGCAACATCGCTGCGATGGCGGGCCGGCCTGTTGTGGTCTGGATAGTCCAGGTAAACGCCAGCACGTCGCGCCAGAGTCCATCGGGCAGGAACAAATCAGTCGCCGCCGCGGCGTCTTGCGCGTTCAATGCGGCTTCGAACGCCTCGATCCAGCGTTGCGCCTCGACCTCCGCCGCCTGCTTGCGGTCATGGACATTCATCATGGCGCCGATCCTAGCGCGGCGCCTGGGCGAACGCTATTTCGCGAGTTTCGCCTTTAGCGCGTAGAGCGCTTCCATCGCCTCACGCGGCGACATTTCATCCGGGTTGAGCGCGGCTAGCGCGCTTGTCAGCAGATCGTTATCCGGCATGGCCGGGCGCGGCATTGGCGTTGCCGCGAATAGCGGCAGATCCTCGAAACCCTTCGGGGTGCCGCGATCCTCGGCTTCGAGATTGGCGAGCACCAGCTTGGCGCGTTCGATCACGGCAGCCGGCAGACCGGCAAGTTTCGCGACCTGAATGCCGTAGGAACGGTCGGCGGCGCCTGCAATGACTTCGTGCAGAAACACCACATCGCCATGCCATTCCTTTACGCGCACGGTGGCGTTGTGCAGGCGCGGCAACCGCGCCGACAACGCGATCAATTCGTGGAAATGCGTCGCGAACAACGAGCGGCAGCGATTGACGTCATGCAGATGTTCGATCGATGCCCAGGCGATCGACAGGCCGTCGAACGTCGCGGTGCCGCGCCCGATCTCGTCGAGGATGACGAGCGAGCGTTCCCCCGCCTGATTGAGGATTGCGGCGGTCTCGACCATCTCGACCATGAAGGTTGAGCGCCCGCGCGCGAGATCGTCGGCCGCGCCGACGCGCGAGAACAACCGGTCCACAACGCCGATAGATGCGCGCTTGGCTGGTACGAAACTTCCCATCTGCGCCAGGATCGCAATCAGCGCGTTCTGCCGCAGGAACGTGGATTTTCCGGCCATGTTAGGGCCGGTGATGAGCCAGATGCGGCCGCCATCTGAATCTTGTGGTGCCGAAAGATCGCAATCGTTGGCGACAAAGGGCGTGCCGTCACGCGACAGCGCCTGTTCGACGACCGGATGACGGCCGCCTTCGATGACAAATTGCAGGCTGTCGTCGATCTCCGGCCGTACGCAGTCGCGCTCGGCGGCAAAATGTGAGAGCGCGCTCGTGACGTCGAGCACAGCCAAAGCTTCGGCGCATTCCTTGATCGCGGCGGTTTGCGCAACAACCGCTGCGTTCAGGCGGTCGAATGTCTCCAGTTCGAGCCCGAGCGCACGGTCGGCGGCACTGGCGATCTTTGCTTCCAGTTCGCCGAGTTCGGTGGAGGTGAATCTTACCTGGCCGGCGAGCGTCTGGCGATGGATGAAGGTTGCATTGAACGGCGCCGTCGTCAGCTTCTCGGCGTGCTGCGCCGTCACCTCGACGAAATAGCCGAGCACGTTGTTGTGCCGGATCTTTAGAATCCGGATGCCGGTTTCTTCGGCGTAGCGCGCCTGCAAGGCAGCAATTACGCGGCGCGATTCGTCACGCAACGCGCGTGCCTCATCCAGCGCTGCATCGTAGCCATGACGCACGAATCCCCCGTCGCGTTTGAAAGCGGGCAGTTCGTCGGCAAGTGCGGCGGCCAACTCATCGGCCAGCTTGGGGTCGGTCTTGCGGCACGCAATCGCCGTTTCCGCGATTTCGTCGGGAATCGCGTGCAACGATTTGAGTGCCTTGGCGAGGGTGACGGCCGCCACGAGCCCGTCGCGAATGCCGGCGAGGTCGCGAGGCCCGCCGCGGTCGAGCGCGAGCCGCGCCAGCGCACGGGCGAGATCGGGGGCCGCTTGCAATCGCGCGCGCGTATCGATGCGTGCGGTAGCGTCGTTGAGGAATGCCGAAACGCTGTCGAGCCGCCGCGTGATCGCCGCCGGATCGGTAAGAGGAGCGGACAGTCTTTGTGCAAGAAGCCGCGAGCCGGCCGAGGTGACGGTGCGATCGATCGCGTCGAGCAGCGTTCCCTTGCGCTCGCCGCCGAGTGTTCGCACCAGTTCCAGATTGCTGCGGGTGGCCTGGTCGATCGCCATCGCGGCGCCTGCGCTTTCGCGCAACGGTGGCGACAATGGCGGTCGCTGGCCGATTTGCGTGCGCTCGACATAAGTGACGCAAGCCGCGGCCGCGGCGAGCTCGATACGGGAGAGAGCCCCGAATGCTTCACTGGTCGCGACCGAGAAGAAGGAAGTCAGGCGGCGTTCGGCGGTGGCGCCGTCGAACACGTCGCGCGCGAGTGGTGTCACCGCCGGCAGCGTCCGAAACCAGGGCACGAGATCGGCATCGGAATACAGGGCGTCCGAAACGAGGATTTCGCTCGGCTCAAGCCGTGCGATCTCGGCCGGAAGCGAAGCGCGGGTCGTTTCCGTGATACGAAACTCGCCGGTCGAGATGTCGATCCAGGCGAGGCCGAAACGGCTGTCGCCATCGTCGGATGACAGCTTCGCGCGCGCGATCGCCAGCAGATAGTTGTTGCGGCGGGCGTCAAGCAGCGTGTCTTCGGTCAGCGTACCCGGCGTCACCAGCCGGACCACGTCGCGGCGCACGACGCTCTTCGATCCGCGTTTCTTCGCTTCCGCCGGGTCTTCCAGTTGCTCGCAAACCGCGACGCGATGACCGAGCGCGATCAGCCGATGCAGATATTCGTCGGCGCGAATGACGGGGACACCGCACAGCGGCACATCGCGGCCACGATATTTGCCGCGCTTGGTGAGCATGATGCCAAGCGCGCGCGCCGCCGTCTCCGCGTCCTCGAAGAACATTTCGTAGAAATCGCCCATCCGATAAAACAGCAGGCAATCCGGATTGGCGGTCTTGATCTCGATGTATTGCGCCATCGCAGGCGTGACGCGGCCATTGTCGTCAGGTGAGGGGGTCTCGGGTTCGGACGAGCCGATGGGTTCAGCGATGGACATAAGCTGACGCTAGCAGATGGCCGCCGGCTTTTCATGCCGGCCGTGGCGCCGGCCCACAGCGCCGTCAATCCGGGTCGCGGCTGAAAGCCGCGGACCCGGAATCCATAAGGCTGGTCCGCGCTTATGGAATCCGGACTCGTCCGCTTTTCGCGAATGCCGCCGAATAACGGCTTCCTATTTCGGGAACGTCACGCCTGTAATGCGCTCGAGATTGCCGTGGTCGACCTTCTCGCGGTCGGCCTTCGACAAATTGAGTTCATCGAGGATGCGCAGCGTTTCGCGCGTATACATCGTACCCTTCTCGGGATCGAACGGACAATCGGACGCAAACAAGATCTTGTCCATGTCGTAAAATTCGAAGCCGCATTTGGTTGCCGGCGCGCCGCCAAATACCGCGGTGTCGGCATAGAAGTCGTGCTTGAAATAATCGAGCGGCCGTTTTTTCAGGCTCTTGCGCAGGACCGTCAGGTCCTCGTCGGACGTACGGGCGCCGAGTTGGTCCCAGCCGGGCCCGATACGGCCTTCCAGCATCGGTGCGATGCCGCCGAAGTGGTGCGCGATGACCTTCAGGTTCGGATACTTGTCCATGATTCGGGAGAATACCAGCCGCGACATGGCAGCCGTCGTTTCATAGGACCAGCCGAGCGCCCACCAGATTTCGTATCGCGATTTCCTCTCGGAAAGGTAGTCGGGGGAATTCGCGCCGCGCACCGGATGCAGCCAGATTGGCTTGCCGATCTTGTTCATGGCCGCGAAGAAGGGCTCGAACGCCGGATCGTCGAGCGGCCGTCCGGCGATGTTGCTGTAAATCTGCACGCCGAGAGCGCCGTTCCTGATCGCGCGCTCGCTTTCGGCCACGCCGGCATCAGGCGTATCGAGTGAAATCTGCGCCACCCAGCCGGGAAAATGATCGCGGTGTTTCGCGCAAATGTCGGCGAAGCCATCGTTGATGATTTTCGCAAATTCGTCGAGTTGCGCACCCTTGGTCAGCAGCTCCAGCGGCGGCATCGGGTAGGTCAGGATCTGTCCATAGTCCGGAAACGTGTCGACGACCTTCATGCGAACGTCGAGGTCGTGGATGCTCGGCACGCCGCGCATGCGCTTGCCGATGTCGGGATAGCCGCTGTCGACGAGCTTGTCGAAAAACGCTGGCGGAATGAAATGCGTAAAGGCGTCAACTCGCATCGTGGCCTCTCAACTTGGTTTCTGTGATCCCGTCTCGAAGGAACCTGCTTATACGTGCGCGGCGTCTCGTCACCTAGCAAGCTGCCTGCATAACAGACCCGCCCGGCCACCGGCGAGGTTTGCTGTTATCCGGCCTCAGTAGGGAGAAATCACGTTGAGCAGCGCCTGCCGCCGCTCGATGAGCACAGCATCGCGTGCGCGGGCGAGCGCGTCCGCAAGGTCGGCGGGACGCTCGACACGCTCGGCGTGGGCGCCTTGTGCCTTGGCCATCTCGTCATAGGGCGGCGCCGGATTGAGGTCGGCGAGTGTGCGCCCATCGTCCTCGCCTGCGGCGCTGTCCTTGAACATCGAGAGTGTGGCGCGACGTACGGCGCCGTAACGACTGTTGTTGAAAATGATTGTGAGGATCGGCAGTTCGTGCCGGCCGGAAACCCAATGGCCGACGGTCGGATTGGAGAACATGTAGGCGCCGTCGCCAAGCGTGGCGACGACGAGCTTTTCGGGCGCCGCGAGCTTGGCGCCGAGCGCCGCGCCGAAGCCCCAGCCAAGGCCGCCGGCGGGGCTGAGGCCGAAAAACGTTCCGGGAATTTCGCGCGCGCAATGATCGGGCCGCAGCGGATATTCATTGAAGATGACGGCTTCGGGTCCGAGCACTTCGCCGATGACGCGCGACAAATATTCCGGCGAAATATGCTGCCCGGGCGCGGAATCCTTTGCGAGCTGCGCGCGGCGCGTGCGCATGCGTTCGGTGAGGCGGCCCCGGCGGGCGGCGATGCGCGCATCGGCCATTTGCAGTCGCTGTTCGAGCGCCGCGCCGAGCGCCACCAAGGCGTTGGCCGGATCGGACTGGATGGTGAGGTCGCTTGGAAAGCTACGCATCGGATAGCGCGAGAAGAACGGATCTTCGCCGATATGCGCGACGCGGCAGCCGCCGGTGGGGTGTTGCAGGCTCGGAATCCACGGCACGTCACATTCCAGCACGATCACAAGATCGGCGTCGGCAATCATTGCGCCGGGTTCGAAGCCGAAATGCATCGGATGGCTCGACGGCAGGCAAAGCGTGCGTGGACCATGCGCGACGACCGGAATGGCGCAACGCTCGACAATTTTCTGAAGCGGCGCGACAGCATTTTTCGGCAACGCCGCTGTGACGATCAGCGGCCGTTCGGCGGCAGCAATCCATTCGGCCAGCGTGGCAATCGCGCGCGGATCGGGGTGTGCCGGCAAAGCGGGCGAGCGTGGCTTGATCGGGCCGACCGGCTCCGGCAAGGGAGACGAAAGCGGTTCGCGCGGCAGCACCAGATAGACCGGACCGCATGGATGCGCACTCGCCACCTCGACTGCGCGCGAGACGACGTCGCCAATCTGGCCGGGCGTGCGCAGTTCGTAATCCCACTTTACCATCTCGCGCACCATGCCCGCCTGGTCGAACATCTCCTGCGCCCAATGGATCGGCCGGCTGCGCGAGCCGAACGAGCCCTTTTCGGTGATCGGTGTGCGGCCGGCGGCAAGGATGAGCGGCACGCGCTCGCGCGACAGGTTGGTGAGATTGTTGAGCGTATTGGCAGTGCCGACGTTGACGTGGACCATCACTGCCTGCGGGCGGCCCGTCATGAGGTAGGCGCCATGCGCCATCGCGACCGCGATGTTCTCATGCGGGATCAGTACCGGGCGCGGCACCTTGGCGTTGGTTTTCTTGGCGCGGCTGAACGCTTCGACGATCGGCGGAAAGTCCGTGCCGGGATTGCAGAAAAAATAGTCGACGCCGTGGTCTGCGAGGGCGCGCAAGAAGGCTTCGGCGGCAATCGGCGCGCGGTCTGCGCGAGGAGTCGGCACGGCGGACATGGATGAAACCTCAGGTTGCGGCATTTTTACTCGACAGGCGGGAAGGTTACAACGGTACGGAGCGTGCCGCTCTATTCCGCTGCGATGCGCAGATCCGGCTGCGGGTTGAGAGCCGCGAGGCATTTCGCCAGGCTTTCGCCATCCGGATCGACGAGGGCGGCCGTGCGCGCGCTTGCAATGGCGTCGGCGCCGCGTTGCAACGCGATCTGTCCACCCAGAATGGGCCGGATCACGCGCGCCTCGATGACGCGGTAATTGGCGCTGCCGCGCGCGTAAGTATCGCCATAGCCTTTGATCAGGCGGGCGCATTCGGCGACCTCGATGGCGACCTCCGGCGAAAGTTTCGCTGCCTCGGCGACCAGCGCGAGCCAGGCTTCGATCGCTTCCTGTTCCTGGGCGTAGCGATAGCCGCGCGGGCGCCAGTGCTTGAGGCTCGCCAACATCTTGAAGCGCAGGAATCCGAAGATGGAGGTTGAGTTGATCTCCATGCCGAAATAGACGCGCCCGAGCCAACCTTTGCGCGCCGAATAGCGCATGATCGGTCGCGCCAGGAACGGCGGCAGCACCTGGCACAATTCCTCGATGCCGGGCTTGAGGAAATCGTGCACGGTGAATGGCTCGCTGTTCGCGTGCAACTCGTCGTGCGCGATGCGCCGCATGCGCGCCGGCGCGATTTTGGCTTCGGCGACGCGGATCACATCCTCGTAGGACATCCGCACCGCGAGATGGCGGGCGACTTCCTTCATCAGTTTGCCGTGCGTATCGAGGTCGGCGAGTGTCCGAAGCCGGTTCAGGTAGAGCTGCGCGTAGCGCACGCCTTGGTAGGCGATCAGCCGGCGAATGCCTTCGATCGCGATCGGTTGCGCCAATGCGGGCAGGGAATACGAAACTTCGTGCTCGATCAGTTCGGTGCTCGTGGGCGCGCGCTTTTTCTGTTCCTGCGTTTTTACAGGCAGCATCTTCGCGCGCGCGGCTTCGAGCCCGGCGCGGAAGCCGCGCAGATTTCCGTCGACAGATTTGCCGTCGGCGCGGATCGCGGCTTCGAATTGTTCGGCAGAAATCGGCAGCCGCCCGCAGCCCGCAATGGCGCCAAGCATCACGGCGTTGATGATAGAGCCGCTTTGTTTCGCCAGCGTATCCATATCGACGAGCAGCGCGTCTTTTGAATGTTCCTTGATCGTGGCGATGAGTTTGTCGCGATCGAAGCGGCCGTCACCCATCGCGATCTTTTCGTCCATGGCATAGAAGCGGCTGAGCGATGCGATGAAGAATGTGCGATCCGGCGTGACGAATCCGCCGGCGATCGTACGTCCGGCTTCGAGCAACTCGCTCGCCACTGCCACGTCGATGTCGCCGATACCGGGCGTGAGCGCCAGTACCGGGCGCTTGCCGTCCAGTTCCGCCGCCTTCACCGGCAGGATCTCAAGGTAATAAGTGGTGGCGCCCGTGCGCTGCGCGACGCCGGGAATCGATGTGCTTTGCACCGGGAAGCCGGCGTCGGTTGCCGCGGCTACGATCCAGTTCGTGAGCACGCCGCCGCCTTCGCCGCCAAGCGCGGCGATCAGGATGCTGAGTGGGCGCGTCTCGTTCATGTTTTCACGACGGCCCTGCCGTTATAGCCACCGAGCCAGCCGATCACGATTTGCCGGAACCTGTGTACGAAACGGTCGCGCCAGGTCGCATTGCGCACGATCTCCGCGCGGTAGAACGAGGGGCACAGCACGGCGGCGTGCGCGACCTCGCCGCACAATCCGCAGCCGACGCAGCTCTCGATCACCGTCGCCACCGGATCGGTACGTAGCGGATCGGGTGACGGCTTCACGGTCAGCGATGGACAGCCCGACAAACGAATGCAGGAGTGATCGCCGGTGCAGATTTCATCATCGACGCCGTAACGCGTGCGGGTCACACGCTCTCCGCGCTTGAGTTTTTCGGCATCCTGGACGCGCACACGGCGCTGGCGCGCAAGCTGACATTCGCCATCCGCGATGATCACCTTCAGTCCGCGCTCGGCGGTGCGCATCGCCTCCTTCAGCGTCTTGACCATATTCGCGACGCCGTAGGTGCGCACGGTGCGCAGCCATTTCACGCCCATCGCCCGCAGCGTCCGTTCAATATCCATTCCGGGCGCAGGGCCTTCCTTGCTCGCCGCGCTCGATGGAATGTATTGCTGCCCGGTCGCCGAGGCGTAACCGTTCTGCATCACGATCAACACGCCGTCGCCTTTGTTGAACAAATTCGACGCAACGCCGGTGATCAAGCCGTTGTGCCAGAACCCGCCGTCGCCCATCACCGCGATCGGGCGCCGTTCCATGTTCGGCGTCACCGCCGCGGCGCTGGCGAGCGACATGCCGTAGCCGAGAATGGAATTGCCGAGCGAGAACGGCGCAAAGGTTGCGAAGGCGTGGCAGCCGATATCGCCGCTGATGTGCGTCGGTCCGATCTCGCGTTGGACCAGCTTGATCGCGGAAAATACCGGGCGCTCCGGGCAGCCGGTGCAGAATGTCGGTGGGCGCGCGGGCAGGGTGCCGAGCGCTTCGGCAGTTTTGGCGCGGACCGCGAGAATGTCGCGCGCCTTCCCCGCGACGGCGTCGGCATCGATACCGTTCGGCCGCGTCTCGGTGAGAAATGCCGCAAGCCCGCTGAGCAAAACGCCGGAGGCATACTCGCCGGCGTTCGGCAGCAGCCCCTTTCCGAGCACGCGAGTCTGGATGTCGGCGCGACGTAATTCGACGTTGACCGCCTGTTCGATGTAGTCGGGATGGCCTTCTTCGACGACGAGCACCGCGCGCTTGGTTGCGCAGAATTCGCGAATCTCTTCCGGCACCAGCGGATAGACCACGTTCAGCACCAGCACCGGCACACGCGAGGCGCCGAAAATATCGGCAAGGCCGAGACGCTCGAGCGCGCGCAGGACGCTGTTGGTCAGTCCGCCCATCACGATGATACCGACGTCGTTCAGGTCGCCGTCGATGAGTTCATTCAGTTTATGCTCGCGAATGAAGGCGCGCGCGGCCGGCAGTCGTTCTTCGATTTTCAATTTTTCCTGCGCGAAGATGACAGGCGGATGCGCGAGCCGGCCGTATTCGAAACGTGGCGGCCCGGCGAGCTTGTCGAGACCGGAAACGATGCCCTTGCGATTGTCGCTGGCGGCGAATTCGCCGGTCGCGTGGCAGGCGCGTATGCGCAGTTCGAGCATCACGGGCGCATGACTTGCTTCGGACAACTCGAAGCCTTTTTCGACCGTGCGCACGATCGACGGCAGATCGGGCCGCGGGTCAAGCAGCCACATCGACGACTTCAGCGCGTAGGCATAGGACCGTTCCTGAATGACACTCGCGCCTTCGCCGTAATCCTCGCCGAGAATGATCATGGCGCCGCCGACGACGCCGGGCGAAGCCAGGTTGGAAAGCGCGTCGGCTGCCACATTGGTGCCGACGATGGATTTCCAGGTCACTGCGCCGCGCAGCGGATAATTGATCGAGGCCCCGAGCATGGCGGCGGCCGACGCTTCGTTGGAGCACGTCTCCAGATGCACGCCGAGGTCGGACAGGATGTCCTCGGCATCCACCAGCACGTCGAGCAGATGCGAGACCGGTGCGCCCTGATAGCCGCCAACGTAAGAGACACCCGACTGCAGCAGCGCCTTGGTGACCGCGAGGATGCCTTCGCCGTGGAAGGTCTCGCCATCGCCCAGTTTCAGCGCCTGCACTTCCTTCTTGAACGAACGTTCCATGGCTGATTTGGTGTCGGTTGGAATGCCAATTTTCCTGATATTCAGGCGCAGTTTAGCTGCGTTGTAAAGCGACTTAGTTGGGGACCAAACTATCGAGCGGCAGACGGCCTGCCAGCGATTTTGCCGGTATTAACGGGGAATGAATATGGCGCGTGCGAATGGCGCCGCTCGCAAGGGCGCGCGCACGAAGGGTAAGGCGGAACCGGTCAAATTCGGTCCGCTCGCGCAATGGATCGGGTTCAATCTGCGCATGGCGCAGGAATCGACGTTCCAGGCATTCTCGCATCTGTCGAAGGAGATCGGTGAAAATCCGGGCCGCTTCGCCGCGTTGACGCTGATCGGCCGCAATCCCGGCATCAGCCAGACCGCGTTAAGCCGGGCGAGCGGACGCGACAAATCGAGTCTGACGCCGGTGCTGGAGGATCTTGTGCGGCGCGGACTGGTGGCGCGCCGTCGCACGGACGCTGACCGGCGCACCTATCGGCTAAGCCTTACGGCGGACGGCGACCGCGCGCTGGCGCGCCTCAACAAATGTGCGCAGCGGCATGAGCGCAATCTCGATCGCATCATCGGCATGCGCGACCGCAAGCGGTTCCTTCAAACCTTGAAAAGGATAGCGACGGAAATTGGATAACGGCCGCTATCTCCGCCATGCCGGCGCTTCAGGACGGCAAAACTACACCTGGAATCTCGCGATCACGTCGGCGGGTATGGCTTGCGATTTCATCGCGCCTGACGCGTCGCGCACGACCCACACGCGTTTTTCCTCGCCCTCGGCCGCAATCTCGCCGTTGAGGCTAAGACGGTGCCTGATCTCGAAGCTCGACGTGCCGAACACGATGCCTGTCTCGATCGTCACATCATCGCCAAAGCGCGTCGGCTTGAGGAAGCGCGCATGTGTGTGCAGAACGGGAAATCCGGCGAATTTGTAAGCGGCGAGAAATTTGAACTTGGTCATGCCGAGCGCACGCTCGAACAACGCCGCCGTCGAGGCATCGAAGATCTCGAAATAGCGCGGATAGAAAATGATTCCGGCGGGATCGCAATCGCCCCATTCGATGCGTACGGTGCGCGTATTGGTGAGTGTCATGTGTCTATCGCGGCGCCATGCGCAGCGCGCCATCGAGGCGGATGACCTCGCCGTTGAGGTAGCTGTTGCGGATGCAATGCATCACTAGTGCGGCGAACTCGCGCGGTTCGCCGAGCCGCTTGGGGAACGGTACCGAAGCGCCGAGCGAGTCCTGCGCTTCCTGCGGCAGGGCGCGCAGCATCGGTGTGCCGAAAATGCCGGGCGCAATCGCCATCACGCGGATACCGAATTGCGCGAACTCGCGCGCGGCAGGCAACGTCAGCGCGGCGACGCCGCCTTTCGATGAGGAATAAGCAGCCTGGCCGATCTGGCCTTCGAACGCCGCGACTGACGCGGTCGACACGATCACGCCGCGTTCGCCGTCGGCAAACGGTTCGGCCGACTGCAAGGCGGCTGCGACCAGCCGCATCATGTTGAACGTGCCGATGAGATTGATGCGGATGACTTTCTCGTATTCCTCAAGCGGCTGCGGCCCGTCGCGGCCCACGATGCGTTTGGCGGGGCCCACGCCCGCGCAATTGATCAGGATGCGCGCGGGTCCGTGGACGGTGCCGGCAGCGTCGATGGCGGCCTTCGCGCCTTCCGCACTGGCGACGTCGCAGGCCATCGCGATGCCTTTGATGTCGGCGGCGACGTCGGCCGCGCCTTTCTCATTGAGATCGAAAACCGCAACCTTTGCGCCCGCCGCAGCGAGGGCGCGAGCGGTTGCAGCACCGAGGCCCGACGCGCCACCGGTGACGATCGCTGCCTGTCACTTGATCTCCA
>JBARCH010000028.1:0-7728 GCA_049793875.1 Pseudolabrys sp.
CACCGATCACAAATTGCACAACCTTGTGAACGTCGCGTCATGGCCTGACGCATTGAAATTGCCGCGACCGTCCATTGCGCTCGCGGTGCTCGGCATCGAGAACGGGTTCGAGACCGACGATTTCGCCATCGTCAGCGAGCAGGACATTCTCGGCGACCGTTTGGTGCGGCCGCGCCGCGCCACGCGGCGGGCGGAGAACTTCATCGCCGAGGCCACGAGTCTGGCGCCCGGCGACCTCGTCGTGCACGTCGATCACGGCATCGGCCGCTTCAGCGGTTTGCAGGCGATCGAGGCGGCGGGCGCGCCGCACGATTGCCTCGAAATCCATTACGCCGATGGCGCCAAACTCTATTTGCCGGTCGAGAACGTCGATCTGCTCTCACGCTACGGTTCCGAGCAGACAAACGTCGAACTGGACCGTCTCGGCAGCAGCAACTGGCAGACGCGCAAGGCGCGCATGAAGAGCCGCATCCGCGAGATCGCGGGCGAACTCATCAAGATCGCGGCCGAACGGCAATTGCACGAAGCGCCGAGGTTCACGGTGGGGCCGGGCGCCTATGACGAATTTTGCGCCGGATTTCCGTACGAGGAGACTGACGACCAGTTGGCGGCCATCACCTCGACGCTCGACGACCTATCCTCCGGCCGTCCGATGGATCGGCTCATCTGCGGCGATGTCGGGTTCGGCAAGACGGAAGTGGCGCTGCGCGCGGCCTTTAACGCCGCCATCAGCGGCAAGCAGGTGGCGGTGGTGGTGCCGACCACGCTTCTGGCGCGCCAGCACTTCAAGACCTTCTCCGAACGCTTCCGCGGCTTTCCGATCAACGTCGCGCAGGCGTCGCGTCTGGTGCCGCAGGCGCAATTGGCCAAGGTCAAGCAGGGACTCGCTGACGGCAGCCTCGATATCATCGTCGGCACGCATGCGCTGCTCGGCAAGGGAATCGCGTTCAAGGATCTCGGGCTGCTTGTCGTCGATGAGGAGCAGCACTTCGGCGTTGCGCACAAGGAGAAGCTGAAAGCGCTGCGCTCCTCGGTGCACGTGCTGACCCTGACGGCGACGCCGATTCCGCGCACGCTGCAACTTGCGCTCACCGGCGTGCGCGATCTTTCGATCATCGCCTCGCCGCCGGTCGATCGTCTGGCGGTGCGCACATTCGTGTCGCCGTTCGACCCGCTGGTGGTGCGCGAGGCGCTGCTGCGCGAGCGTTATCGCGGCGGACAATCGTTCTACGTTTGCCCGCGCATCGAGGACCTGGCTGGCGCGAAGGATTTTCTGGACAAGAACGTACCGGAGGTGCGCGTCGGCGTTGCGCACGGACAAATGCCGCCGACCGTGCTCGACGACATCATGTCGGCTTTCTACGACGGCAAATACGACGTGCTGCTGTCGACCACGATCGTGGAGTCGGGCCTGGACATTCCGACTGCGAATACGTTGATCGTGCATCGCGCCGACCGCTTCGGCCTGGCGCAGCTCTATCAATTGCGCGGCCGGGTCGGACGTTCGAAGCTGCGCGCCTTCGCGCTGTTGACGCTGCCGGCGCAGCACAAGATCACGGCGCAGGCGGAGCGGCGGCTGAAGGTGCTGCAATCGCTCGATACGCTCGGCGCCGGCTTCCAGCTCGCGTCGCATGACCTGGACATCCGCGGCGCCGGCAATCTGCTTGGCGACGAACAGTCCGGCCACATCAAGGAGGTCGGATTCGAGCTTTACCAGCAGATGCTGGAAGAAGCCGTCATGAGTCTGAAGGCGGGGATCACCGCGCCGGCCGCCGACCGCTGGTCGCCCCAGATCACCATCGGTACGCCGGTCCTCATTCCGGAAGATTATGTGGCCGATCTGTCGGTACGGCTCGCGCTCTACCGGCGGCTGGCCGAGGTGGAGGACGAACGCGAAATCGATTCATTCGCCGCCGAAATGGTGGACCGCTTCGGGCCGCTCCCGCCCGAGGTCGAGCATCTGCTGCAGGTGGTGGCCATCAAGGCGCTGTGCCGCCTCGCCAACGTCGAGAAAGTCGACGCAGGGCCGAAAGGCGTCGTGCTCTCGTTCCGCGACAATATCTTCTCCAATCCTGAAAGGCTTATCGCCTTCATCCGCGAGCGCGGCAGCGACGCGCGGGTGCGGCCGGATCAGAAGGTCGTGTTCTTCGAGGATTGGGAAACCGCAGTCGAACGGCTCAAGGGGACGACCGAAATTTTGCGCAAGCTGGCGGCGATTGCGGAGAAAACAACCAAGGCGGCGTGAGTTCAGCGTGCACAGAATCTAATCTTGTGTTGTGTCATGCCTTGCGAAAGCGGGGCATCCAGTAAACGCGGGCGCAGATTGTCTACGCCGTGAGTACTGGATCGTTCTCTTTCGCGGATGATGACAGCCTGTGCGTGGTGCAAAGCTGGATCTATTCCGCCGCGTCGGAATTCGGCCTTTCGGCCTCCTGCGCCGCGCGGATGATCGCCTGCGCCAGGTATTCCGGCGCCTGTGCGCCCGAGATCGCGAACTTGCCGTCGAGAATGTAGAAGGGAACGCCGTCGATACCGGATTCCTTCGCCGCCAGCGCCTCTTGCTCGATCTCCGCGACGTCTTTGTCGCTCACCAGCCATTCGCGTATTTCGTCGCTGTTGAGTCCGACGTCGGCGGCAGCCTTCACCAGTACCTCGCGGTCGGTCAGATCGGCGCCGGCGGTGAAATAAAGCTCCATCAGCTTTTGCTTCATCTGCGCTGCGAGACCTCGCGCCGCCGCCCAGCGGATCAGCCTGTGCGGGTCGAGCGTGTTGGGCTGGCGGTTGATCTTGTCGGAAGCATAGACAAGGCCTTCGCTGGCCGCCGCAGCGGTCACGCGCTGCGCGATGCCGTGATAACGATCGGGCGATCCGAATTTGGTGGTGAGGTATTCGTTGCGCGAAATGCCCTCGCGCGGAATCCAGTCGTTGAGGAAATAAGGCCGCCAGTGCAATTCGACCGGCGTTTCGGGAATGAGCGCGAGTGCTTTTTCCAGGCGGCTCTTGCCGATGAAGCACCACGGGCAGACGACGTCGGAGACGATATCGACACGCACTGGCTGGCTTTTCGGCATGGTTTTCTCCCGTTTGGGATAAACCTATGTTGCCGCTTACTCTGCCGCAACCACCCGGCTGCCCATCACGCGGACCATCAGCGTATCGATGGTGTCGGTCGCCTTCATCGCCGTCAGCGTGACATTGGCGGCGGCGACAGTCTGACCGGTGGCCTCCGTCATGGCGTTCTTGAGCGCCGTGGCAATGCGGCGGGAAACCACATGCGCGTCGCGCAACGCGGTTTGCGTGAAGGCGACGATGTAGGAACCATCATCCTCCCGGCAACCGAAGTCGATGTCGCGGATCAGCCGCGTCACCAGCCGTGCGCCCGCGATGCTGTAGCGCTGGTCGATCTCGGTGTCGAAAGAAAAGCGCGCCACCGCCAGGGCGCTGCCGCGTTCGCTGGCGTTCGACACTGTTTGCGCAAGGTCACGCCAGAAGCAGTTGCGCATGAGCAGGCCGGTTTCCGGATCGAACATGCCTTCGGCGTCGAGGGTCTTGAGCATGCGGCGAAGCCGGCCTTCGAATGCATGCAGGCGCACGAGCGGCACCATGCGCGCGACCACGCGCGACGGATCGCGCTCGACGTGATCGACATTCGGCAGCCATTCGGTGAAATCCGGCGGCACGTCGCCCAGCACGGCGACGGGAATATCGCGGTATTGCGGGTCGTGAGCGAGAACGGTGAGGAAGGCTTCGACCATGCGCTGCGTGAAGCCGTCGCCGATCACGATGCCGTCGATGTCGCGCGTCGCCATTTGCTTGGCCGCGCTTTCGACGCTCAAGGCACCTAACATGCCGAAGCGTTCGCCGATAGCGACGCTGAGGGCAGGATAGAGAGGGCCACGTCCGACGATCATCACGGTCGCGTCGTCGAGCGCGTCACCGACAGGAAGATCGGGCATCTTGCCGCCGTGCGCGGAAAACATCTCGATCCGCCGCAGCACCGTATCGTGCAGTGCGCGCACGCGCAGCGCCGAGCGCAGGCGAATGATCAGATGATCGATCGGTAGGGCTATGTCGTTCGGCAACGCGATCGGAATGGAGATTTCCTGATCGCTGCTGACGCGCGCAATCGTGGGTACCAGCGGGCCGCTGGCGGTCGCGATCTGCAGGCACAGCATGCGCGCATTGGCTTCGCTCGGCGGCGGGCCCGGTTCGGCAATCACGACGGCGGCCGGCTTGACCGCGACGAAGGCGGTCGGCGCTTCGGACCAGTTCGCTTCGATGATGGGGAATGCACCTGCCGCGCGCAGCGCTTCGACAACGTCGCCCGCCGGCTTTTCGGCAACAACGATCATCGGACCTTGCAGGGACATCGGATGCGCGCACACCGGTTACAGGACGGCGCGACCTTAGCCGCCGCGCTGTTAACGCCGCGTCAACGGGCCCGTTTAATCAGGCGGCAACGGCGGTTTTGGCGGAGCGGAATGCGCCTGTAATGAGCGGGTTTTGGCCGCGCCGGGTAAGTTCCGTTGCTGCCGCGGCACGGTCGGGCGCGGTGCCGGCGAAGCGTTGCCCGGTCAGTGCGTCGGGCAATGCGAACACCGTGCCGCCGGGCGCACATTCCCGCATCAGCGCGTCGAGCTTGCGTACGACGAAACGATAGCCGCCGACGCCGATGAGCCCGGCGGGAAGTCGTGTGATGGCGAGCGATTTGCCGTCGGCTTCGAACTTGCAACCGTAACCGGTATCGACGAAGCCATCCGCGCTCGTTTTCAGATGGAGATCGGTGCCGGGCGGAAAGGCGTGCGACGGCACCATCGGTCCGCGCATCACAAGTGTGCCGTTTTCGCTGCGGTCGATATCGATCACCGGCATGGCGCCGGCAAAGCCGCGTGGCGCGCCGATGGCGCCAGGCTGGAGTGCCGCGGGTATGCCGTCCGCATCGCGGCGCGCGGCGATGAGGCCGATTTCACCGAAAGCCATTATGTCCACCAGCGCAGCGTCGCTCGTCCACTGCGGGGCAAGATCGAGCCGCTCCGGCATGCGCCAGAACGACAGGATGGTCTTGAGATTTTCGCCGGCCAGATAGCCGTCTTCGGCGAGCGGCGCGACCAGCGGGCCGGGCAGCACCAGCGCGTCGCAATGCAAAGCGCGCCGCTGTGCGGCAAAAGATTCCAGATCGAACGGATGGTGCAACGCCAGCGTGCCGCCGGACAACAGCCACGGCATCAGCGTCAGCACTGTACCGGCGAACGAGCTGATCGGCATTGCGGAGAGGATGGTCGCGTCGGTTGCGATGCGGCCTTCGAGCAATGGCCCGAGCCCGCCGGCGATCAGTTGCGCGTGGTTGCGCGCGACCGGCACGATCCCGTCGCCGGCGACGTCGAATGTGATGAGGGCGACATGCGAGACGGGATTGCCAGCGCGCGCGACCGGCTGCTGCGTTTCATCCTTGCCCACGGAAAACAGTGCGTCCAGCGGGACCGTGCCGTCGGGCGCGTTCCCGAACACGCCGATATGCCGGATCGAGAACAATTCCGCGGCCGTCTGCATCGCCAGTTCGGCGTGCGCGGTGTCGCCGATGCGGGCGGCGGTGATGAAGGCTTTGGCGCTGACGCGGCCGAGTGCCGCGGCGATATCGGCCTTGCGCCAAAGGAGCGGCAGCGGCGCCGCGATCATCCCGGCGCGCAGAACGCCGAGGAACGCAATCACGCTCTCGACCGTGTTCGGCAACTGCATCGCGATGACGGCGTCGGTCTGTAGGCCCAGCCCGCGCAAGCGCGATGCGAGCGCCGACACAAGCCTGTCCGTTTCCGCGTAGCTCAGGCGGCGTGGCGTGCCGTCGGTCACGCGCGCGCGGTCGA
Organism: Pseudolabrys sp.; assembly: GCA_049793875.1. Taxonomy (GTDB): domain Bacteria; phylum Pseudomonadota; class Alphaproteobacteria; order Rhizobiales; family Xanthobacteraceae; genus Pseudolabrys. The sequence goes on from JBARCH010000028.1 coordinate 5,862, forward strand.
GGGGATCGGCAAGCGCAATGGCGCGCGGGTGGCGCACGGCAGCCTGCCGGAAGATATCGTCGAGCGTGGAGCGCGGGCCCGATGTCTCCGCCGTGTTGTCGCCGTCGCCGAGGATCATGCTTTTTCCTGCCACCATGTTTCCGGCAGATAGCCGAACAGCGATGTCTTTTGCGGGTGCGCGATCCGGTTCCAGTGCGCCACCCATTGCACGGGCAAATGATAAAGCGGCACGACGTAAAAGCCCGACAGCAGCACACGGTCGAGCGCGCGTACCGCGGTGACGAAGCCCGGCCGCTCGCGTGCAGCAAGGAGCGCGGCGATCATGGCGTCGACCGCCTTCAACTTGACGCCCATGTAATTGCGGCTGCCCTCCTGCGTCGCCGCGGCTGAACCCCAATAGAAGCTCTGCTCGTTGCCGGGCGAGAGCGATTGCTCCCAACGATATTCAAGCATGTCGAAGTCGAAGGTGATCTTGCGGCGCTCGAATTGCGTGGCGTCGACGACGCGCACCTGCGTGTCGATGCCGGCGCGCCGCAAGTTGCGGCTGAAAGCGAGCGCCAGGCGTTCCTGGTCGCGCGTGCTGGCCAGGATTTCGAAACGAAACGGCTGGCCGTCCCGGCGATTGACGAGTTTTGTCCCTTTGAGTTCATAACCGGCGGATTCGAGGAGATCGAGCGCGCGGTGCAGCGTCTTGCGGTCGCGTCCGGAACCGTCGGTGACAGGCGGCGACCATGTTCCGTCCATGATGTCGGCGCGCACCACACCGGGAAAAGGCGCAAGCAACGCGCGCTCGTCGGCGCTCGCGGCGACGCCATGCGCGGACAAGTCGCAGCCATCGAAATAGCTGGCCGTGCGCCGGTAGAGATCGAAGAAATAATTGTGATTGAGCCATTCGAAATCGAACAGCAGGAACAGTGCTTCGCGCACGCGCACATCGGAAAAAAGCGGCCTGCGCGTGTTGAACACAAGGCCGGACATTCCTTTGGGCAGCCCGTAGGAGAATGCTTCTTTCTTGACGCGGCCCGTGCGCACCGCGGGAAAATCGTAGGCGGTTTGCCAGCGGGTTGGGTCAAGCTCGACCCGCACGTCATAGAGCCCGCGCTTGAACGCTTCGAAATGGGTGTTGCCGTCGCGGTAGTAGTCGAAACGGACCTCGTCGAAATTCCACAGGCCTCGATTGATCGGGAGATCGCGGCCCCAGTAATCCGGGTTGCGCTTGAAGACGACAGAGGTGCCCGGCTTCACCGCATCGACGACATAAGGCCCTGTTCCGACCAAACCCGTGAACGTCGTATCTTCAAATGTCGAGACATCGATAGCGTGCTTTGCCACCACAGGCATCAGGCCGAGGATCAGCGGCAGTTCGCGATCGTCCGCGCCGGACAGATCGAAGCGCACGCCGTGCTCGCCGACACGTTCCGCCCTGGCGACCTTCTTGTAATAGATGCGGTAGTTCGGCCGGCCTTTGTCGCGCAGTAATTCCCACGAAAAGATTACGTCGTCGGGCGTCACCGGCTTGCCGTCGGAGAAGCGCGCGGCTGGATCGATATTGAACGTGACGAAGCTGCGCGCGTCGTCGGTCTCCACCGATTGCGCCAGCAGCGCGTAAAGCGTGAAAGGTTCGTCATAGCCGCGCGCGAGCAGGCTTTCGGTAACGTAGCTGCGGATATTGACCGCGGGCAGCCCGCGCACGATGAACGGATTGAGGCTGTCAAAGGTGCCGAGCACGCCTTGCACCAGCCGTCCGCCCTTTGGCGCTGCCGGGTTCGCGTAAGTCGCGTGCGTGAAGCCGTCCGGCCATGCCGGCGCGCCATGCATGGCGATCGCGCGCGGTGCCGAAGGAACAGCGCGTGCGGGGCGGATCGCC
>JBARCH010000029.1:0-17903 GCA_049793875.1 Pseudolabrys sp.
CGGTCATCCAATCGTTAAAAGACGGCATTCTTTCGATTCTCGATACCCAGCTTAGTTCACTTTATGCCGGCCAGTCGGCTGACGTTGCCGCGATGTCGATCTTGACCTCCGGCGTTGAAACTTTGCCGGGAAGTATCCACGGTAGCGGTCAGTTCGTCACGATCGACGCGACCGCTAAAGACGGCAATGGCGCCACGCTACTGACCGGGCTTGCAGCTATTGGGCTGCAACAGGGCGGCAGCTTCGGCAACATGGCGTCAGGCATTTTGCCTGTCGAGCAGATCGGCGCGCTTCTCACTGTGTCTGACCTGAGCTTTGCGCGTGAATCCGGATCGGGATTCAGCGCAGGCAGCGTGACCAATCAGGCCGACCACGCAATACTTGCGGATACTGCGCGCTCGACATTCGCGGTCGATGGCAATGGCATCGCTGTCGGCGTGCTGTCCGACAGCTTCAACGATCTCGTCGGGATGAATGCAGACATCACAAGCGGCGATCTGCCGGCCAATACGACTATTCTTTCGGATCTGACTGCCGGGGGAACCGATGAAGGCCGCGGCATGGCGCAAATCGTTCACGATATTGCGCCGGGCGCCTCCATATTGTTTGCCACCGCCTTCACCGGGCTCGCCAACTTCGCCAACAACATTATCGCCCTTGCAAGCGCCGGCGCCAAAGTCATTGTCGACGATGTCAGTTATTTTGCCGAGACAGCCTTTCAGGACGGCCCCGTTTCGCAGGCGATCGATCAGGTCACCGCAAACGGCGTAGTTTATTTTTCCGCCGCCGCCAACGATGCGGACAAAGGATTTGAAGCGGCGTTCGTGCGCAGCGGCGTAATCGGCCCGTTCGACGAACCGCTTGCCAAGCTTACCACGGGTGCCGACAGCCAATTTCTCCCGGTAACGATTCCGCGCAATGTCACGGTCAATTTTGTGCTGCAATGGAATCAGCCGGCGCAGTCCGTGAGCGGTGGCGCGGGCGCGCAGAGCGACGTCGATCTTTTCCTCTATAACTCCGGCGGAGCGGTCGTTTCTCAGTCGATCAGCGACAACATCGGCCATGATCCGGTCGAGATCATCTCGTTCACGAACAAGGGAGCCACGGCAACTTTCGATCTCGCTGTCGGACTCTTTAGTGGCGTAGCGCCGACAGATTTCAAGTTGACGGCGCGTGATGACGGTGCCGGCGTGGTGCTCGGAACGTCAAGCCTCAATACCAATGCAGGTACGATTTATGGCCACGCCGCGGCGGAGAATGCCATCGCGGTGGCGGCTGCGGACTACTCGGATACGCCCGCGTTTGGGCTGTCACCGCCGATTGTCGAGCGTTTTTCCTCCGGCGGTCCCACGAGAATCCTGTTCGACGCAGCCGGAAACGCCTTGGCAACCCCGGAAATCCGTCAGACGCCGGAAATTACAGCGGTCGATGGCGGGGATACGACGTTTTTTGGCTCCGACACCGACGGCGATGGCTTTCCGAATTTTTTCGGTACTTCGGCGGCGGCGCCCTCGGCGGCAGCGGTGGCGGCGCTCATGCTCCAAGCCAACGGTGCCCTGACATATAGCGACGTTCTAAATCTTCTCGAAGATTCTGCGATCGATATGGATGATCCAGCGACCGCAGGCTTCGATTCCGGCTTCGACAATCGAACGGGTGCCGGCCTGATTCAGGCCGACAAGGCGGTGGAATATGCGTCAACGCAGACCGTTACAGGCGACACGAACGACAATGTCTTGCTCGGTACACACCTCGCAGATGTTCTCAACGGTCTTGCCGGAAACGATACGCTTATTGGCGGCGCAGGCCTCGATACGCTTACAGGTGGCGGCGGTTCCGACAAATTCGTGATCGATGCAGCAGCGCTCACCGATGCGCTTGCTGGAACCCCGATGTTCGATGTTATCACGGACTACGACCAAGGCAACACGGGGCACTTCAGCGCATCCGAGAAGGACAAGATCGACACCTCCGGGATCGTGCAGACGGCCTTTGTCGGCGGGCAAAGCGCGAGCGCGCTTGTGCACGTGTTCGACAATGGCGACCACGGCACATTCCTGATGGTCGATGCCGATGGCACCGCGAATGGCACGAATTACGTACCGATCGCGCAGCTTGACGGCATTCATGCCGGCGATACGGTCAATGCGATCCTGCAAAGCAACAAGGTCGGTGGCGTTATTCTCGGTGTCGAGTCGGATCAGGGCTACGCCGGAAACTTCAACGGCGGCGTGGATGGTATCAGCGATCTGGTTTGGGTCGATGCTGCGAACAATGCGATCCGGCTCTACGAACTCAACGGCGCGGCCAGTGGCAATCAGGTGCTGGCCAGCCTGCCCAGTAGCAGGGTCCTGGCAGGCTTCCATGTGGACGGTATCGGCGACTTCAACGGCGACGGTAACAGCGACCTGCTACTGGCAAACGACAGTGGCGCGCTGCGGTTCTACGAGATGGATGGCAACTCGCTGCTTGCCAACGTGCGGGCAAACAGGCTGCCTGACGGGTTCCATATTGCGGGCATCGGCGATTTTAATCACGACGGCATCAGTGATGCCATTCTCCAGAACGACAGTACCGGCGTCGTCAACGTGTGGGAGTTCAATGGGGTTTCGAGCGGGTCGCAGGTGCTGCACAACCTGCGTGTCGGGACGCTGCCCGCCGGCCGGAACATCGTCGGCACCGGAGACTTCGATGGCGACGGCAACGCCGACATCGTGATCCGCAACGACGGTGGGCTCGGCACGATCCAGCTGTGGGAGACCAAGGGGACCGCGAGCGGCGTGCAATTGCTGGCGAAGGCAAATGTGCACAGCCTTGCGTTCGATACGCACATCGAGGGCCTCGGCGACTTCAACGGTGACGGCAACAGCGACATGCTGCTGGTGAGCGACAGTGGCGCCGTCAAGTTATGGGAGATGGACGGCGCGGTGATCGCGCATATTCTTAATGTCTGCACGCTGACGTCGACACAGCATGTCGCCGGCACCGGCGACTTTAACGGCGACGGGATCGACGACATCCTGATTCACGATGACAGCGGCGTGGAGCAGGCGATCGAACTCAATGGCCATGCCTCCGGCAATCAGGTGCTCGCCACGCAAACCATCACGACACTCAGCCACGACTGGTCGACCGCCAATCATCACTTCGATGTGGTGTAAAAGGCACTCAACCACCCCAGGAGTGCTGCGATGGCTTTCGGCATCAGTACGCTACGCGTGAGGCGGGTCTTCCGCGGCCAGCTTGCGGAGTTGCGTAATCCAACCGAACAGGAAGGTTATCAGGGTCAAGATGCTCCATGTGATTGAAAGAATGTTCTGATAGGTCATCGGCAGCGCGAACCAGTCCAGTCGCTCCGGCGGAATGCAAAAGACCAGGGCGTTCAGGATGATCAGAACGATCCGGAATTCGGTCAGGCCAATGCCACCATACGCGATCTGAAATTCACCCGACACGGAAGCGCGAATAAACGACAGCAGCGAAATCATCAGAAAAACGGCAAGACCGAGAAAGGACAAATCCCATCGAATGATTCCTGAAAGCCCGATCGCGACCGCCAGCAGAAATTGCTCGACGACATCGATCGTGTTGTCGAGATAATATCCGAATCGGACTCGCTCGATTTTTCGATGACGCGCGAGCGTTCCGTCGAGCGAATCCCCGAACCAGTTTATGGCGAGCCCCAATGTGGCAAGCCACAGCCACGCCAGGTTTCGGGCCGCGAGGGCGTAGCCCGCGAAGGCAACCAGAGCCCCGGCGAAGCCTACAATCGTAAGTTGTGCAGGGGTTGCCCACCCCGGGAGCCGGCGCACAAGCCACGCCAGCGCCGGGCGCTCCAGCGGTTGAATCCAGCCGTTATTGGAGCGCCGAATATCGAGGTCCGTCATGTATCCCCAAAAATTCCCTCTCGTTCTTATGACCGTTTGTACCGAAGGATTCCATTGCCGAAAGTTGTGCGAGGCACAAACCGCCACCTGATTTACCGAATTGGGAATTTGTGCGCCGCAGCATTTTTGCCTAACCCTTGTGAAATAGACCTAACTTCGCCATAAGCATGCCAACACATGCCTTGAGCTGGGATGCCTGCGGGACGGTCACCGCGGCGGCGGGTGTTGGGGGCGCGGGTGAACTCGGTCCACTATTTGCGTGACGACATCGCTCTGGTTGGATGGGCATGCCGGCTTCCAGGCGCCAATTCTCCCACCGAGCTTTGGTCGATGCTTTTGGAGGGGCGTTGCGCTATTTCGCGCGTCCCGCCCGATCGTTTTTCCCTCGATCGTTTCGGTCACCCGCGCCGCCAGGAGCGCGGCAAGAGCTACACGTGGGCTGCGGGCATCATCGACGATCCGTGGGGTTTCGATCCGGGCGTGTTCGGCATTTCGCCGCGCGAAGCCGAGCAAATGGATCCGCAACAGCGCATCCTGCTCCAGTTAACGTGGGAAGCGCTTGAGGACGCAGGGATCCGTCCGTCATCGATCGAAGGGACCGATGTCGGTGTATTCGTCGGCGCTTCTCAAACTGACTACGGTCACGGCTTCTTCGGCGACTATGCGAGCGCCGACTCTTATTTCGCTACCGGTACCGCGCTGGCAATTCTGGCCAACCGTATCTCCCACATCTACGATTTGCGCGGCCCCAGCATCACCGTCGATACTGCGTGCTCGTCTGCGCTGGTCGCGTTTCATGAAGCGGTCGAGGCCTTGCGTGCCGGCCGTATCGACACGGCGATCGTCGGCGGCATCAATATAATCGCCAGCCCGGCATCGTTCATCGCGTTCTCGCAAGCCTCGATGCTGTCACCGACCGGATTGTGCCGAGCCTTTTCCGCGGCCGCCGATGGATTCGTGCGCGCTGAAGGCGGCGCCGTCCTGGTGCTGCGAAAAGCGAGCGTCGCGCAAACAGCCAAGAATCCGATTCACGGTCTTGTTCTTGCGACCGACGTCAATTCCGACGGCCGCACCAACGGAATTTCATTGCCGTCTCTCGCGGCCCAGGAGACGTTGCTTCAACGCATTTATACGCGCTCTGGCTTTAATCCCGCCCGGCTTGCATTCATCGAGGCGCACGGCACCGGAACGGCTGCCGGCGATCCGATCGAAGCCAACGCGCTCGGCCGCAGCGTCGGGCGCGCGCGTTCAAACGCGTTGCCGATCGGATCGATCAAGACAAATATCGGCCACCTCGAACCCGCGTCGGGCATGGCCGGATTGTTGAAAGCCTTCATGGCTCTCAATCACGGCATCTTGCCGCCATCGTTGCACTTTAACGAACCCAACCCGAACATCGATTTCGACGATCTAAATCTGACGCTCTGCAACAAGCCGCTGTTGTTGCCCGATGCGGCCCAGCAAATTGCCGGCGTCAGTTCCTTCGGCTTCGGCGGAACGAACGCGCACGCCATCATTGCTGCCGGCAAGAAGGCGCCGGCCCCGAATGGGGCGTGCCTTTCCGGTGGCGGCCTGTTCTCTTTTTCGGCGGAGAGCAAGGCTGCGTTGATCGAACTGGCGACGCAGTACCGCGGGAAGGCCGGCACTCTTTCCAATCAAGATACCGCGACGCTGGCGAGGGCGGTGATCCATCGGCGGGATCATTTGTCGAACCGTATCGTGATTTCGAGTTCGCACAGCCAGGATGTGGTCAAGGGACTCAATTCGTTTCTGGCGGGTGAGGAAAGCAATCTCTTTACGACCGGAACCGCAATTGGCGAAAACATCCCCGTCGCATTCGTTTATTCCGGGAACGGCAGCCAATGGGTCGGCATGGGCCAATCGGCTTACCGGCACAATGCGCTGTTTCGCAGCCGGTTCGACCAGATAGACGGCCACTTCAAGGAGTTGGCCGGATGGTCGCTGGCCGAGACATTGTTCAGCGATACGCTGCACAGCAGACTTCCGCTCACGAGCATTGCGCAGCCGATTATTTTCGCGATCCAAAGTGCGGCCACAGCGGTGCTGCGCGCGCGCGGCCTTCGTCCGGCGGTGGTGCTGGGTCATAGCGTCGGCGAGATTGCGGCTGCCGAGGCTGCGGGGATACTCAGCCTGCGCGCCGCTGTCGAAGTTATCTATTTCCGCAGCAAGCATCAGGAATTGGCCCACGGCGCGGGAAGAATGGCCGCCATCCTGGCGCCTCAGGAAATCGTCGAGAAGATCACGGAAGTGGTCGAAGGTGTCGACATCGCCGCGATCAATAGCCCGCGCGCGGTCACTATCGCAGGTACGATCGAAGCGCTCGCGGCCTTCAAGAATGTGGCGGACGCCCGCGGCATCGCCATGCTCGACCTCGATCTCGACTATCCTTTCCATACGGCGCTGATGGCGCCGATTGGCCCGCATCTTCTGGCCGATCTCAAGAACATCAAGCCGGAAGCGGGCGACATCCCCTTCATATCGACGGTGACCGGCGAATGCTTGCCCGGTTCCCGGCTCGATGCGCGTTACTGGTGGAATAACGTGCGCGATCCCGTGCAGTTCCTGGACGCGGTGCGCGCGGCGGCGGCGACCTTCGGCGCGCGCTATTTCGTCGAAATCGGGCCGCGCAGAACGCTGCTGAAACACATCACCGACTGCGTGGCGGACGAGCCGAAGTCGTGCACGGCCATTGCTGTGCTCGATCGCAGCGATGCGGATACCGATCCGTTCGACAGGGCGATCGCGGTCTCGCTGGTCAGCGGCGCCAAAATCAATCTCGACCTTGCGTTCGGCGAAGACCCGGGCGCCGGCATTTCCTTGCCGCATTATCCCTGGCAGCAACAGTCATTCCGCGTCACTGCGACGACGGAAGCAGTCGGTGCCGAGCATTGGCGGCATCCGTTCAGTGGGTTCCGCCACACCGACAGCGCTCTGGTTTGGTATTCGCAAATCGACACGACAGTTTTTGACTATCTCGTCGACCACAAATTGGGCGATCAGATTGTTTTCCCCGGCACCGGCTTCCTCGAGATCGCGTTGTCGGTCGCACGGCAATGGTTTCGCGCCGAAAGCGTTATTATTGCAGACTTTGAAATACTCAAGCCCCTCGATCTGACCAACGGCGAGTCGCGCGAGATCATGACGCGCGTTTCGCCCGGGTCGAACACGGTCGAAATCTTCAGCCGGCCGCGATTGTCGCAAGTCGCATGGCTTTTGCATTGCCGCGGCAAGATGATACACGGCGCGGCCGAAAGGCCCGTGCCTCGGCCGCTGCCTTCGGACGCCGGGCTACGTGTGGACGGCGACGTCATTTATCATCTGGCGGATTCCAGCGGCCTTCACTACGGCCCGGCGTTCCGGCTGGTGCAGAACGTGATTCTGCATGAAGGTAATTTGGGGCGAACCGGCAATCTGGTCAGCGTCCATCTCGCGCCGCCATCGACATCGCGACAGTTCATTCTAGATCCGATGCGACTCGACGCCTGTACTCATGGCGTGTTCGCCACACTGCCGGAATTGCGCGCGATCGAACGAGGCGTGACTTATATCCCGGTTCGGCTCGACGAAGCCATTCTGCATGTTGCCGGCGCCGTCCCCGTCCGCACTGTCATCGAATTCCTGAGCAAATCCGAACGCGCCATTTTTGCCAACTATTACATCTATGATGCGGATGATGAGATTATCGCCGTGTTGCGCGGCGTTCGCTGTCAGGCTGTCGCCGTCAAGCGCATCGGATCGATCGAGACGGTCGCGCTGGTGGAGCGGCCGCATTTGATCGATGGGACGGTCGCGAACGCTACCGGCGTGACCGCGGGTGTTCGCGACGTCATGATCAAGGCGCGATCGTTGTTCGCCGCGGACGTGGCAGCGCCGAAAAATAAAGGGCCAATGCTCGTCGAGGGATGGGCGGCCGCAGCCGCCTATGAGATCGCCTGGGCTCTGGCCGATGACGGCGCAATCGATGTCGATCTGCTGATTGCACGGTGCAGGCTGCCCGAAGAATTAAGGCCATGGTTCACCAGAATTCTCACCAACCTGGAAGCCGCCGGACTGGCCAGTTTTGAGGACGGCCTGTGGACTTTGATCAACGACGGTTCGCTGCCGAATTCGGCGACGCTCGTGAAAGCGATCGCGGTGGAATATCCGTCGATGGCTTCCGACCTTCTACTGGCGGGCGCCATGACGGGCGTCGCGCAGCGGGCGATGGCCGATCGCGCCATTGTCAGTCTGCCGGAATCGATACTTACCAATGCGGTGATGGATTTCTACGACGGCACCACCCGTACGGTGCCGGAAGCAAGCAACATCCTGCTGCATCTCATAACGGAGATTGATGGAATTCGGCCCAAGGACCGTGCCATTCGTGTTCTACAGCTTGGCTTCGGCCCGCTCGCCGAATCGTTCACTGCGCTCAAGCGGGACAACGACATCCATCTAACCGTCTTTGAGCCGGACCAACGGCGGCACGAGCGCGCTGAGTTTGCCCTCTCGAATGGCGGCGAATTTACGCTGTTGAATGCGGCGCAATCCGACAAGCTCGGTCTGTACGATCTGATCGTTTCGGCCGGCGGCTTGTGCCGCCTGCCGCCCGATATGGGACTTGGCGAGTTGAAGCGCCTGTTGGCGCCAAATGCGCTCTTGATCGCCATCGAGCCGCGCCAATCGCTGTTCAAGGATATCCTGTTCGGTCTCGACCCAAACTGGTTCGGCAAGGGGCAGATCGACAATCCGGTTGGGCCATTGCGCTCGGCCGATCAGTGGAGCCTGGACATCGAGCGCGCAGGCTTCGCCGATTCTGACGTGCGCCTCATCCATTGCGGAGCAGACGTCGCATCGCTTGTCGTTGCGCAGGGCGGCGCGGCGCAGGCAAAAGGTATTGAACAGCCTGCAAACGCAAAGCAGATTCTGATTGTGACGTCTTCCAGCCAGTCTGCAATTTCGGCCAAACTTGGATCCTTGACGCGATCAAGCGGATTGATCCCGACGGTTATGACCGAACTGGCGGATTTTCCGGCTTTCTTGCCAGAGCATGTCATGCTGGTGCCGTCGCGAAACGATACTTACCGTGATCCCATCGAGGCGCTTGCCAGCCGTTGTCTGGAAATAAAATCCTGCGCCGAAAAAATCGGAACTTCGCAAGCCACGCTCTGGCTTATCTTTTTCGGCGCGATGAAATCCGGCTCTGCCGCGCCCCGTCCGGTGGAAGCAGGCGCATGGGCGTTTTCGCGCACGCTTGCAAACGAATATCCCAAGATCGACGTGCGCCGTATTGATATCGCCGCCGACGTCAAGAGCAACGTGGCTGCGGAAGCGGTCAGAAGAATTATCTTGTCGGAAACGGAAGAGACCGAACTCCATATTGATGGCGATGCGCTCCGTGCGATTCGCGTGGAGCCGCTCAAGCGCGCGGTTGCCGCCCGCAAGGGTCCGAAGGCCGAAGCCGCAAGATTGGAGCGGCGTCTCGGCCCTGGGCAGCGTTTGGCCTGGAAGCCGTGCCCGCGCCGGAGGCCGGATGCCGCCGAAGTAGAAATCCAGGTCGAAGCGACCGGCCTTAATTTTCGCGATCTGATGTGGACGCTGTCCATGTTGCCGGACGACATGCTGGAAGACGGATTTACCGGCCCCACGCTTGGCCTCGAATGCGCCGGCCGTGTTGTGCGCGTCGGTTCTTCTGTCAAAAAACTCAAAGTAGGCGATCGTGTCGTTGCCTTTGCTGCGTCAGCGTTTTCCACGCATGCTACGGTGCATGCTCCGCATGCGGTGAAATTGCCGGCAAACTTGTCATGCGAGGAAGCGGCAACGATCCCCGTCGCATTCCTCACCGCCTATTACTCGCTCGTCACGCTGGCGCGGCTGAAAAAGGGCGAGTGGGTTCTCGTCCACGGAGCGGCCGGCGGCATCGGCATGGCCGCCATCCAGATCGCGCAGTCCGTGGGCGCAAAGATCGTCGCCACAGCGGGCTCGCCGGCCAAGCGCGATCTTCTCACCGCTCTTGGCGTCCGTCACGTTCTCGATTCCCGCTCGACCGGATTTGTCGACGATGTTCGTGGCATCACCGGCGCGGGCGTCGATGTCGTGCTCAACAGTCTCGCAGGCGAGGCCATGGAACGTTCCATCGCCTGCTTGCGCGCTTTCGGGCGTTTCGTCGAACTCGGCAAGCGCGACTATGTGACCAACACGCACATCGGTCTGCGGCCGTTCCGGAAAAACCTGAGCTATTTCGGCGTCGATCTTGATCAACTGATTTCCGGCCGGCCTGTGCTCGGCGCGCAGATTTATGCCGAAGTCATGCGGAAGTTCGCGAAAGGCGTCTTTACACCGTTGCCGTACAGTTTGTTCGAAGCTTCCGGCGTCTTCGAAGCCTTCCATTTGATGCAGCACTCCAGCCACATCGGAAAGATTGTGGTGCGTCCGCCGCAAGCAGGCTCGGTGCGTGCGGCGAACAAACCGCTGGTCATCGACGCCAGCGGAACGCACCTTGTGACCGGCGCGTTCGGCGGCTTCGGCCTCGAGACCGTCAAGTGGCTCGCCGATCATGGCGCGCGCCATCTTGTCTTGATGAGTCGCAGTGGCGCGACGACCGCGGAAGCCAAAGCCGTGCTGCGCGATCTTGCCGAGCGCGGCGTAAAGGTTATGGCCGAGCCTTGCGACGTCGCGGATTTGCGTGCGCTGGAGCGCCGGTTTGAGAAAATCCAGGCCACGATGCCGCCGGTCGTCGGCGTCATTCATGCGGCGATGGTGCTCGACGACGCGATCATCAGGAATCTCGACGCCGAGCGGTTTAACCGGGTGCTGAGGCCGAAAATTGCCGGCGCGGAAAATCTCGACCTCGTCACCCGCGGCCAGCCACTCGACTATTTTGTGCTGTTCTCGTCAGTGACCACGATGATGGGCAATCCCGGCCAGGGCAATTACGTTGCCGCCAACGCCTACATGGAAGGCCTTGCCCGCCGCCGGCGGCAGGAGGGCTTGCCGGCGCTCGCTATCGGCTGGGGCCCGATCATCGATGTCGGGGTGGTCGCGCGCAGCGACAAATTGCAGGGCAATTTGAAGAAACTGACCGGTGTCAGCGGCATGCGGGCGCGCGAGGCGCTGGATTTGATGGCGCAGGCGATGGAACAACCGGGCGATGCCGGCGACCTCGCGGTGATGACGATTTCGCCCAACGACGGATCGTTCCGCGGCAGCCGCCTGCCGGTGCTGCGCTCGCCGACTTACGCATACCTCGTCGATACGGCACGCGGGAATGCCGAAAGCGAAGGCACCGGCATTGATCTGCGCACGCTGGTCAAGACCGAGAGCATGGATGTCGTGCGCCGAAAGGTAGCCGATATCATCGTGACGCAGGTCGCGCACGTCCTGCGTTCGCGCGAGGAGGAAATCAGCCGCGTCCGTCCGCTCGGAGAAATAGGTCTTGATTCCCTGATGGCGCTTGAACTGGTGATGAACCTCGAAAAATCCTTCGCCATGGACATTTCGCTCGCCGGCGCGGCGACGCTGACGGTGCTGGGTGTTGCGGACGAGATCATTGCACATGTCACCGTGCCCGGCGGCCGCTCCGACACTGTCCTCGCCGCGCTTGCCGAACAGCATGTCGAGAAAATCGAGGCCAGTCAGCTTGCATCGGCCAAGGACCTGCTCGACAATGACGTGCCGAATGTGAAGAGGTTGCTCAATTGAGCAAGGACGAAGTCCTGCCCGGCGACGCACGTGAAAAGCTGTTTTCCCGCGTCGAGGCAATGCAGCGCTCGACGGGCAGTGTCGATACTGCCTCTCTCGCCAAACGGCTCACCGATTTCTCAACGCTGCCGGGATACGAAGAGCTGCGCTTGCAGCGTTCGATCGGCGAAAAATTCGGGCTCAAAAATCCTTACTTTCGCTTGCACGAAGGCATGGCCGGTGCCCGCACGGTGATTGGCGGCCGCAGCCTGCTGAACTTCTCCTGTTACGACTACCTGGGTCTGAACGGCCATCCTGAAATCATCGCAGCCGCCAAGGCTGCGGTCGAGCTTTACGGAATTTCATGCTCGGGCAGCCGCCACGTGTCGGGCGAACGTCCCCCGCATCGCTCGCTCGAACGCGCGCTGGCCGACCATTATTCCGCCGAAGAGGCGCTGGTGTTCGTCAGCGGTTACGCCACCAATGTCGGCGTAATCGGCCAACTCGCGGGCGTCAGGGATTTGGTGGTATCGGACGCTGTCGTCCACAACAGTGCGGTCATGGGCGGCGTGCTGTCCGGCGCCACGCGCCGCAGCTTCGCGCACAACGATCTCGACGATCTCGATCGCATTCTCACCTCCGTGCGCGGAAAATTCGAGCGTGCGCTGATCGTCGTCGAGGGCCTCTACAGCATGGACGGGGATTTCCCCGACCTGCCGCGACTCATTGAAATCAAGAAGCGTCATAACGCGTGGCTGATGATCGACGAAGCGCATGCGCTCGGCGTTTTGGGCGCACGCGGTTACGGCCTTGCCGAGCATTACGGCGTCGATCCGCGTGAAATCGATATCTGGATGGGCACTCTGTCGAAGACGCTGGTCGGCTGCGGTGGGTACATCGCGGGTTCGGCGGTGATGATCGATTATCTGCGGCTTTTGACGGGTGCGTTCGTTTATAGCGTCGGCATGCCGCCAGTGATCGCTGCCAGTGCCGAGAAGGCATTGGAAATTTTCCACCGCGAGCCGGAGCGGGTGGCGAAGCTGCAACACAACGGAAAATACTTCGATCAATACGCCAAAAAACGCGGGCTCAATACCGGCACCGGCGCCTGCACGTCGGTGTGTCCGGTCATCGTCGGCGATTCCATTCCCGCGGTCCTGATGTCGCAGCAGCTATTCCAGCGCGGCATCAACGTGCTGCCGGTCATTCATCCGGCGGTTCCGGCCAAGACCGGACGCCTGCGTTTTTTCCTCACGGCGGCGCATACGGATCGGGATATCGAAACAGCGATCGATGTAACCGCCGAGGAACTGGCAAAAATTCCCGAAATCATTCGGACACTGAACGTACCGGGGTATCCGGCTTGAGCCGTCGACCGGGGGCACAGTCGTCCGGCGCCGGTTGTGATTGCTGAATTCATGGCACGAACCGTTCTCATTACCGGAGCATCGAGCGGCATCGGCGCCGCTCTCGCCCTGCATTACGCGCGGAGCGGCGGTACGCTTGGCCTGCTCGGCCGCAATGCCGAACGTCTGCAAAACGTTGCCGCCGAATGCCGTCGCCTGGGCGCGGCGGCGACGACTGCTGTCATCGACAGCCGTGACCGCGCCGAAATGACGAAATGGATCGGCGCTTTCGATCGCACGTCGCCGGTCGACCTCGTGATCGCCAATGCCGGAACCATGGAGGGAAGGCGGCCCGATGCCGCGATCGAGCCGGCAGATCAGGCCTATGCCCTGGTTGAAACCAATGTGCTCGGCGTTCTCAACACCGTGCAGCCGCTGCTGACTCCGATGATGGCGCGCCGCCGCGGGCAGATCGCGATCGTGAGTTCGCTTGCGGGTTTCGTGCCGCTGCCGGATGCGCCGAGCTACAGCGCGAGCAAGGCGGCGGTGCTGAGTTACGGGCTATCGTTGCGCGCGCTGCTTGCGCCGAACGGTGTCGGTGTCAGCGTCATCTGTCCGGGTTATGTCACCACGCCGATGCTGCGGCGCGAGTCGGGTCCGAAGCCGTTCAAAATGTCCGCCGAAAAAGCCGCAGCGCTGATCGGACGCGGCCTGGCGCGCAACAAGGCGACCATCGTTTTCCCATTCTGGTTCGGTCTGGTGACGCGCATCGGCGGCATGTTGCCCGACAGGCTCCGTCGCTGGAGCACGGGACCGTTCCGTTTCACGGTGTCCGACCCGAAGTGACGCGGCCGGCGTCAGTCGTCGAATTCGAAATCGAGCACGTAATACCACTGGTCAAGGTGGGCGCGGATAATCGGGTCGATCGTCGCGTCGATCATCGCGACATTGGCCATGATGTCGGCGTCGCGCCCGCCGGTGTCGATGAGCTTCAGCGGCGGCAATATCGTCACCTCAAAGCGTGCCTGCCCATGTACGCGCGTGCTGTAGAGTGGGACGATAATCGCGCCGGCCACACGGGCGAGCCGCTGGATGTAGGCGATGTTGCCTTCCGCGCGGAGGGGACGCCCGAATGCCGGCGCCCAGACGCGATCGCGCGCGAGCTCATCGACATACATCAGGACGCATTGCTTCTTCCTGCGGATGAATTTGATCGCTTCAAAGGCGGCATTGCGGCCGGCCTTGATGTAAGCACCGCCGATGCGGTCGCGCGCGCGATTGGCGACGGCATGATCGAATCGGTTTTCCGGCACGATATAGATGCTGGCGCCGCGCAGTCCCTGCGCCAGCAGCGCGACCGGAATCGTTTCCCAGTTGCCGAGGTGCAGACCGAGGAACATCAGCGGCCTTCCGGTCGCACGCGCGGCGTCGAGATGTTCAAGCCCGGTGACAGCGATGCGCCCCGATGGCCACAGCCGGTCGAGCACGGAGAACTCGGCCATGGTGCGGCCCACGTTGCGCCAGAGCCGTTTCATCGCGGCATCGGTCGAGGCTTCATCGGCCTCGTCCGGCCGCAGTCTTTTCCAGTCCTTCCGCGCGCGCACGTCGCTCTCACGGTAGCGGTATTTGGCGAATGCGCCCATCATGCCGCCGAGCGCCGAGCAGGCGGAAATCGGCAGCAACCGCAATCCGTAGTGCAGGCCCGTGTTGAGCAAGCCGAGCGTGGTGTCCGCGACCCAATAGCGAAAAGCCTGACGGCGGCGCTCGCCGGTGTCGAAGATCCAGCCAAATGGAGGAGCGTCGTTGGCGTCAGCCATGGTGCATCGGGCAGCCGGTTGTCGCCGCTGGTGGCGTCGGCGCCAGTTCGCTTTGTGGCGTGCGCGCATGCACCGACATCGGCAATCCGCCTTCGGGCCGCAAGGTCAACCGGCAAATCGGCTTTACATCGTGACCGGGCTTGAGCCGCAGTGCAAACTTCTGCGCCAGCGTCGCGAGGCACAGCATTGCTTCGGTCTGGCCGAACGACATGCCGGCGCAAATGCGCGGGCCGATGCTGAACGGCAGGTAGGCGAATTTCGAGATGCCGGCGGAGTTTTCCGGCAAGAAGCGTTCGGGGATGAAGTGATCGGGCTTTTCCCACAGTCGCTTGTGGCGGTGCAGCAGCCATGGCACCACGAACAGCAGCGATCCTTTTGGAATGCGCATGCCGCGAAATTCTTCGTCGCGCAGGGCCTCGCGCGGCAGGATTGGCACCGGTGGATAGAGACGCAATGCCTCGTCGAAAATGGCGCGCGTGTAAACGAGATTCGGCAGATCTGCCAAGACAGGCGAGCGGCTGCCGAGCACGCTGTCGAGTTCGGCATGAAGTTTCGATTCCACCTTCGGCGCCTGCGACAGCAGATACCAGACCCAGGTCAGCGAATTGGCGGTGGTCTCGTGACCGGCCATGAACAGGACGGCGATTTCATTGCGCAGCGCTTCCGGATCGAGCGGTTCGTTGGTTTCCAGATCGCGCGCGTCGAGCAATTGCTCGATGACCGAATTCTCGTCGGCCTTCTGTGCCCGGTAATTCTTGATGACGGTGTCCAGCACATCATGGATGCGCCGGACCGACCGGCGAATCGCGCCGCTGTACCAGCGTGGAACCCAGTCGGGCAGGCCGAGCAGCGACAGGAGATCGATCTGGCCAATGACGCGCTGGTATTCGCTGAAGCTTTCGACGATCTGGCGTGCATGATCGTGCCCGAGTTTACGGCCGAACAGCGTGCGGCAGATTATCTCGGCAGTGAGCGTCGCCGATTCCATCAGAACGTCGAAAGTAGCGCCTTCCGCATTCGACCAGCGGTCGCGCACCTCTTCGGCCGCTTCAACCATGATCGGCGCGAACGCCGAAAGCCGCGACACATGCACGATCGGCGCGATCATGCGCCTTCGCTTGCGCCACGTTTCGCCGTCGCTGATGAACAGGCCGTCGCCGAGCAACGGCTCCAGCGCGTAACGCATTTGCGGCGCCTTGCGCTCGAAGCTCGCATTCTTCTGGCTGAAGGCGAATTGCACCGCGTCGGGGCTGTTGCACAGGAAAGTTTCCCGCATGAACATCCTGGCGTGCGAGAATTCGAGTTCGAAGGCGACTTCTTCCCACATCGCCAGAAAATTCCGGCGTCCAAGCATCAGCCTGCGCAGACTCGACGGAGGCCTGCGCATGCGTGGCGGGTACGGCGGGATGAAGTCGTCCGAGTCAGTCTGCATTGTGCCGGTTGAGAGAGTCGCCCAAGACAGTGGCTAAAGTATCACAAACGGTTCCACTGTTGGTACCGGCGGCCGGTTCACGGTTACCGCTTGCGGATGCGGAACGTGAGGACGCCGTCGGCCTCGGCCTTGCCTTCGAGTGCGTCGCCGGTCTGCCGCAGCAAATTGGGGATATCGATTGCGGCAAGCGGATCGGTGCATTCCGCCACGATCAGGTCACCGGCGGTGAGCGCGGATAGCGCCTTTTTCACGCGCAACGCCGGAAGCGGGCACTTCAGGCCGCGCAGATTCATCGTCTTTTCCTGCATAAGCGGTCCGGTTAACGGCAAGCGGCGAAACCCTTGATTCCATAGGCCAAAAAGGGCGCCAGCGCACGGGCGAATGAGCTACAATGCACCTGAGATGGATACAAGCGTCAAGCGCATGAAAATGGTCGCGATGCCGGAAGCCAATCAGACGATCGCGCGGCTTACGCCGCTGGCCACGGTATTGGCCGCGGTGGATGCCGCCGCGAACCCTGTGGTGGCGCGCGATGTTGACCTTGCAGCCGCGCGCGGCCGCATGCTCGCGGCCGACGTCGTCGCCATAAACGCACGGCCAGCGGTGGCAATCGCTTTACTGGATGGCTGGGCGGTGAGCGCCGAGGCGACGCGTGATGCCGGCGGCTATGCACCCGCGTCGTTGCCGCAGATGCCGCCGCGCATCGAAGCCGGGCAACCAATGCCCGCAGGCACGGACGCGGTAGCGCCGTTCGGGGCGATCCAGGTCCGCGGCGGATGCGTCGAAGCGGTGGCGGCTGTCACGCTGGGTGAGGGCGTATTGCCGGCAGGTGGCGATTGTAGCGCGGGCAAGGTCTTGCGTCCGGCAGGTGCGCGCGTGCGCGACGGCGATCTCGCTGTGTTCGCCGCCGCCGGCATTGCGCGCGTGAGTATTCGCGAGCCGCGCGTGAGCATTGTTCCAGCACGTGAGGACTCAATCCTTGTCGCCGCCGCGCAACTTGTAGCCAACGATGTCGAGCGGTACGGCGCCGCCGCGCGGTTAGGCGAAGCCGGCGGCGAACTCGACAGCGTGCTGTGCGACGAAGACGTCGACGCTATCGTCTTCATGGGCGGCACCGGCAGCGGACGCAATGACAAAAGCGTGTGGTCATTGGCGCGCGCCGGCCGCGTGTCGGCGCATGGCATCGCGCTCAGCCCTGGAGAGACGGCGGCATTTGGAATCGCTGAATCAAGGCCCGTGCTGGTGTTGCCGGGAAGGCTCGACGCTGTGCTTGCCGTTTGGTTGACGCTCGGCCGGCGCATGCTGGCGCGGCTCGCGGGCGCGACTGAAAGCGAGATCGGCGCGGCGGCCACGCTGACGCGCAAGATTTCCTCGACCGTCAGCCTCGCAGAATTCGTGCCGGTGCGCCGCGACGGCGACAAGGCCACGCCGCTGGCGTCGAAATATCTTTCGTTCGCCGTGCTCGCGCAGGCGAACGGCTGGATTCTTGTTCCTGCGGAAAGCGAAGGCTATCAGAGCGGCACCCCCGTTTCCGTGAGGCCCTGGCCGTGAACGATCCACGCAAGCCGCGTCCCCAAACAAACGACGAGTTGCTCGCACGCGTGCGTGCGGCTGCGCGGCAGGAGCAATTTCTCGAGGTTGTTTCCGCCGACGAAGCGCGCGTGCGATTTGAAAAGCACCTCGATCTTTCGCCGTTGGCGCCGGAAACCGTGCCGCTCGCCGCCGCACTCACGCGCGTACT
>JBARCH010000030.1:0-4711 GCA_049793875.1 Pseudolabrys sp.
CGCTTGTCACGCTGTGCATCGGCGCCGGCATGGGCACGGCCACGATCATCGAACGCGTTTGAACGGGGCGACGCATGCCGAAAGTCGATATCGACAAGGTGAAGACAGTAAGCGGCACTGCCTATCCGGCCGAATTCCAGGCCGAATGCCGTGGCCGTCACAAACAGGCAATCGGTGACGCCGTGGGTCTCACGCAATTCGGCGTCAATATTACGCGCGTCGATCCGGGCGCGGCTTCCGCGCTGCGGCACTGGCATGAGCAGGAAGACGAATTCATTTATGTGCTGGAAGGAGAACTGGTGCTGGCGGAGAACGGCGTCGAGGTCGTGCTCAAGCCCGGCGACGCCGCGGGATTCAAGTCCGGCAGCGGCAACGCGCACAGGCTGTTCAATCGTACCGACCGCGTCGCGATCTATTTCGAAGTCGGCACACGCGCAAGATCCGAGCGTGTGCATTATCCCGACGTCGATCTGATCATGGAACGCGACGAAAAGGGCCGCCGCTATTTGCACAGAAACGGCATGCCGTATTGACGGTGAAGGGACCGCGCACATGAGCAATTTCACCTTTGACGTCGACGCGGACGGCATTGCGCTACTTACCTGGGACATGGCCGGTCGTTCGATGAACGTCATCAACGTCGAGGTCATCGAGGAATTGGCTGCGCTTGTTGAAAAGGTTGCGGCCGATGCCGCCATCAAAGGCGCCGTCGTCACCTCGGCCAAAGCCACGTTCTGCGCCGGCGCCGATCTCACATTGCTTGACCGGCTGATGGACGTTTTCGGAACGATGGCGAAAACGCAAGGCGAAGAGGCCGCCGCTTCGATGCTGTTCGATGAAAGCCGCAAGCTCTCGCAGGTTTTCCGGCGGCTTGAGACCAGCGGGAAGCCTTGGGTCGCGGCCATCAATGGCACGGCCGTCGGCGGTGGTTTCGAGCTTTGTCTTGCCTGTCACTACCGCGTTGCCGCGGAGAATGCGCGTGCACGCGTCGGATTGCCTGAGATCAAGATCGGTTTATTTCCTGGCGCCGGCGGCACACAACGCATTGCCCGCATGATGCCGCCCGGCGACGCGTTGCAGATGCTGCTGAAGGGCGACCAGCTTCGTCTCGACCGCGCGAAGGCGATGAAACTCCTCGATGTCATCGTGCCGGCTGCCGATCTCATCCAGACGGCGAAAGATTGGATCATCGCCGGCGGCAAGGGCAAGGCACCGTGGGACGTGGACGGATTCAAGCTGCCCGGCGGCCCTGTTTATTCCAAGGCCGGCATGATGACGTTCCCGCCGGCGAATGCGATCTATCGCCGCGAGACGTACGACAATTATCCAGCCGCGCGGGCGATCATGCAGGTCGTCTACGAAGGTTTGCAGTTGCCGATGGATCAGGCGCTGCGCGTCGAGTCGCGCTGGTTCGCCAAGATTTTGCGCTCGCCGGAAGCCGCGGCAATGATCCGCACGCTCTTCATCTCCATGCAGGAGTTGAACAAAGGGGCGCGGCGGCCGGCCGACGTGCCGGCAACGAAGCTCGCGAAAATCGGCGTCGTCGGCGCCGGCTTCATGGGAATGGGCATCGCGCAAGTGAGTGCGCAGGCCGGCATTCCGGTGGTGCTGGTCGACCGCGACCAGGAGACGGCCGACAAGGGCAAGGCCGCGCTGCACAAGGCGGTCAGCGACCGTATCGCCAAGGGCCGCGCCACAGTTACGGATCGCGAAGCGTTGATGAGTGCGATCACGGCGACGGCAGACTACTCGATGCTCAAGGATTGCGACCTCATCATCGAGGCGGTTTTCGAGGACCGCAAGGTGAAATCGGACGTCATCGCCAAGGTGCAGGCGGCAATCGGTGACGAAACAATTTTTGCGTCAAATACCTCGACCTTGCCGATTACGTCGTTGGCGAGCGAATTCAAGGACGCCGGCCGTTTCATCGGCATCCATTTCTTCTCGCCGGTCGATCGCATGATGCTGGTCGAAATCATCATCGGCAAGCAGACCGGCGGCAAGGCGCTTGCCGCCGCGCTCGATTACGTGCGCACGATCCGCAAGACTCCCATCGTCGTGAACGACTCGCGCGGCTTCTACACGTCGCGCGTGGTCAGCACCTATATTCGTGAAGGCCATCTGATGCTCGTCGAAGGTGTGCCGGCAGCGATGATCGAGAATGTCGGTCGCATGGCCGGTATGCCGGTCGGACCGCTTTCACTGAACGACGAAGTCGCGGTCGACCTCGCCTGGAAAATTCTGAAAGCCACCGAAGCCGATCTCGGCGCTGCCGCAGTCGATCCGCGCCAGAAGGCATTGCTCGAAGAGATGGTCGAGAAGCGTGGTCGCTTCGGGCGCAAGAATGGCAAGGGTTTTTACGACTATCCGCAGGGCCAGCCAAAGAAGCTGTGGCCGGGCCTCGCGGATTTGCAGTCTACGAAGCTTGATCCCGACAATATCATCGTGGCGGAATTGAAGAACCGCCTGTTGGCGATGCAGGCACTGGAGACCGCGCGTTGCTTCGAGGAGCGCGTGTTGACCGACGTGCGCGAGGCGGACGTCGGCTCGATTCTCGGGTTCGGCTTCGCGCCGTATTCCGGCGGCACGTTGTCGTGGATCGACATGATGGGATCGCGGAAATTCGTCGCGCTGTGCCAGGCGCTCGAGAAAAGCTTCGGCGCGCGTTTTGCGCCTTCGAAACTGTTGCTCGACATGGCCGAACGCGATGACACGTTCTACCGGCGTTTCGCCCCCACGCATCCGAAGCAGGCGGCCTGAAGCTTTGACCAATCATGTCATTTGACACATTTCTTGTGCTTGCGTTGCCGCGCCTTATCTAAGGCGGCATGAAAGCCATCCCCGTCGATTCCATATTCCGCTATGCCTTCGGCGCGCGTCACGGAACTTCACGCCGCGCCGCACTCGATCGCATCGACATACTGGCAAGGCTGTTCGATACCGCCTTCGTCGTGCCGGGTACCAATGTGCGCTTCGGTGTCGAGGCGGCACTGCGGTTGGTTCCGGGAATCGGCGATGCCGCGGCGTCGGCATTGTCCTGCTACCTGCTTTACGAAGCACATCGGCTAGATGTGCCGACGTACGTCTTCGGCCGTCTCGTTGCCAATGTCGCGATCGAGGGGCTTGCCGGGGCGGTGCCGGTGCTTGGCGATATTTTCGACGTCGGCTTCCGCGCCAACCGCCGCAACGTGCAAATTTTACGCGATTATTTCGAGCGGGAAGGGTTGCTTTAAACGACCACAGTCAGCCGCTTCGCTGCGCGTGTGACGCCGGTATAGAGCCAGCGGTCCCGGCTTTCGGGAAACGCGAAGCTCTCGTCGAACAGCACGACGTCGTCCCATTGCGAGCCTTGCGCCTTGTGCACGGTCAGGACGTAGCCGTAGTCGAACTCGTCGTAAGGCTTGCGCCGCTGCCAGTCGATCTGCTCGATCCCGCCCGTGAAACACTCCGGCCGCACCGATACCTTCACGCCGCGTGTCGCGGTTTCGTCGTCGGGCAGCAACCGCATCGTCATGATGCCGGTCTTGCGCGCGCCGCGGTCCTTCACGCTCCACAGCGAACCGTTGAACAGGCCCTTCTTGCGGTTGTTGCGCAGGCAGACGAGCTTGTCGCCGGCGTCCGGCATCGTGCCGGTGAAGCCGCGCCGCTCGCGCATACGCGCATTGTACGAACGGCGGGTCACGTTGCGGCCGACCAGCACCTGATCGGCTTCCAGCACGCGCTGCGGATCGAGATCGCTGCGGCGCACGACTTCGGTCTCGCCGTAACGTCCGGGCTCGATCGGCTCGCCGGCGCGGATACCCATCGACAGCCGGATGATCGGATCGCCCTCGGCTTGCCGATGCACTTCCGTCAGCATGACGTCGGGCTCGTGCTCGGAGAAAAAGCCGCCGCCCTGGATCGGCGGCAACTGCGCCGGATCGCCCAGCACAAGCACAGGCACGCCGAACGACATCAAATCGCGGCCCAGTTCGGCATCGACCATCGAACATTCGTCGATCACGATGAGGTCAGCTTTCGACGCCGGCGCTTCGTCCCACAGGTCGAAGTTCGGAATTTCCTCGCCGCTTTCGCGCGCGCGATAGATGAGGCTGTGAATGGTGGAGGCGCCCGCACAGCCCTTGCCGCGCATCACCGAGGCAGCCTTGCCGGTGAAGGCCGCGAATTTGACCTCGCCATCGATGCCATCCGCGATGTGCCGGGCGAGCGTGGTTTTGCCGGTGCCGGCATAGCCAAACAGGCGGAACACAGCCGGCGTGCCGTTGCGGCCGGGCCTGGATTTCAGCCAGTCCGATACGGCGGTGAGAGCGGCATCCTGATGGGGGGTGAATTCAGTCATCGGCCTCTTTCATAGAGCAGAGCTGGTAGCGAAAAAAGAACAAAAAGAGAACATAGAATTTCATTGCTGAATCAATGTTGTCATCCCTAGATGAGCACGAACGAGGGCCGCCGGCGCATTGCCCTTTAAGCGCCCCCATGTTTAAGGTCGCCCCCTTTTTGCCGGACCGACCAGCCCCCGCATGGCCCGCGACCAGATCAACATGACGCCTATCGAGAGCCGCGACGAACTCGTCGCCTGGCTCGAAGCGGGATGCAAGCCGAAGGCGCAATTCCGCGTCGGCACCGAACACGAAAAGTTCGCCTTCACTGTGACCGGCCACCGGCCGGTGCCTTCTGCCGGGGTGCACAGCATCCGCGCGCTGCTCGAGGG
>JBARCH010000031.1:0-11766 GCA_049793875.1 Pseudolabrys sp.
TCAATACGAGCGCGGCAGGCCGAGGACGTGTTCGGCAAGATAGGAAAGGATCATGTTGGTCGAGATCGGCGCCACCTGATAGAGCCGCGTCTCGCGGAATTTGCGTTCGATGTCGTATTCCTCCGCGAATCCGAAGCCACCATGCGTCTGCACGCACATGTCGGCGGCGGCCCATGACGCATCGGCGGCCAGCAGCTTCGCCATATTGGCTTCGGCGCCGATGTCCTTGCCGGCTTCGTAAAGCCGCGCCGCTTCATGCACCATCAATTCGGCCGCGCGCATTTGCGCGTAGGCACGCGCGATCGGGAATTGCACGCCCTGATTCTGCCCAATCGGCCGGCCGAACAATTCGCGCTCTTTCGCGTAAGCGGAGGCTTTGGCGATGAACCATTTTGCATCGCCGATACATTCCGCCCCAATGAGGATGCGCTCGGCATTCATGCCGGACAGGATGTAACGAAAGCCCTGGCCCTCCTCGCCGATCAGGTTTTCCGCCGGCACGCGCAGGTCGTCGAAGAACACTTGCGTGGTGGCGTGATTCATCATGGTGCGGATCGGGTTGATGGAGATGCTGGTGCCTTGCGCGAGCCGCATGTCGACCAGGAAAACCGACAGGCCTTCCGTGCGCTTCTTTGCCTGCTCCTTTGGCGTCGTGCGCGCAAGCAGCAGCATCAGGTCGGAATGCTCCGCACGCGAGGTCCATATCTTCTGGCCGTTGATGACGTAATGATTTCCCTCGCGCCGCGCGGTCGTGCGCAACGAAAGCGTATCGGTGCCGGATGTCGGCTCGGTCACGCCAAAGGCTTGCAGGCGCAACTCGCCGCTCGCGATCGCCGGCAGGTAACATTGCTTCTGCTCGGCAGTACCGTGCCGCAGCACCGTGCCCATGGTGTACATCTGCGCGTGGCATGCGGCACCGTTGCAGCCCGCAGCCTGAACTTCTTCGAGGATCGCAGCGGCGGCACGGATACCGAGCCCGCTGCCGCCGTAGTCTTCCGGAATGAGCGCGGCGAGATATCCGGCTTGCGTGAGCGCGTTCACGAATTCAGTCGGATAGGAACGGTCGCGATCGAGAGTGCGCCAATATTCGCCGGGAAACTTCGCGCACAACGCACGCACGCCGTCGCGGATTTCCGCGAACTCGTCGGTCTGCTCGGATGCACGCTTGCTCATCGACTACCCGCTGATTTCCGCGCGGCCGTTATTGATTGCGATAACGTCGCGCTCGATGACTCGGGAACGGAAGCTTACCACGCCCGGATCGTTGTCATTGCCGCGCCATATCTCGGTGCGGATTGTTTCGCCGGGGAATACGGGCGCGGAGAACCGGCCGGCCATCGCTTTCAGCCGCGCCGGATCATAGCCGCAAATCGTCCTGAGCAGCGCGTGGCCAGCGACACCGAAAGTGGCAAGACCGTGCAAAATCGGCCGCGGAAAGCCTGCGGCCCTGGCGAAGTCAGGTTCGGCGTGCAGCGGGTTGATGTCGCCGGAAAGCCGGTAAATCAGAGCCATTTCCGGACGCGTCGGCAAGTCGCATACCGCATCCGGCGCGCGTTCGGGCAGTCCATGCGGCACCGGCGTCTCGCGCTTCGGTCCGCCGAAACCGCCATCGGCGCGGCAGAACGTCGTTTGCGTCAACGTCGCCAGCGCCGCGCCGGTCGCCTTGTCGATAACCTTGCGTTCGGAATAAACCAGCGCGCCTTTGCCTTCGCCCTTATCGATCACCTCGACGATGCGCGTGCGCCCGAGGACGCTGCCTTGCGGCGTGACCGGCTTGTGCAGCACGAAGCCCTGCTCGCCGTGCATGACCTTGGTCCAGTTCACGCCGCTATCCGGATTACGCAGCCAATAGGGCGTGTAGCCCTGCACCAGCGCGAAGGTCGGCAGCGCCTTGAGGTTTTTCTCGTAGACGAAAGGGAGTTCGTCCTCGTTCATCGGATCATGGCCGAAGCCGAGACCCAGCGCGTAGAGGATACAATCCTTGGGGCCGTAAGTGTGCTCGACCTCGGGGATCTTCAGCGCCAGCAATTTTTCGTAAACGATGGGCATATCAAAACCTGTCATCGCCCGGCTTGACCGGGCAATCCAGTAAACGCGGCTTCTCTTTGTTTGCACATAGTCTGCCGGCTCGGTGAGTACTGGATGCCCCGCTTCCGCGGGGCATGACAACTTTTATCGCGGATCCCAGTTGAACACGTCGCCCGAGCGGTCGAGCGGTGTGAGCGCGGACCCGAATGCCGCCTTCAAATTCCGGCCGACCTTTTCCGGCGTCCATCCGTCCGGATCGTGCATGGTCTTGATCGGCCGTGTCTGGTTGAACAGGAAGATTTCGTTGTTGCGGACGGAAAAGATTTGTCCGGAAATTCCTTCGGCACGATCGGAAGCAAGATAGACGACGAGCGGCGCGATCTTTTCCGGCGTCATCTGCTGCAATCGCTCGACGCGCTTTTTCTCCTCGTCGGTTTCCGCCGGGATCGAGCCGATCATGCGGCTCCAGGCGAAGGGCGCGATGCAATTCGAGCGAACGTTGAAACGCGCCATGTCGAGCGCGATGCCGCGTGACAGGCCGACGATGCCGAGTTTCGCCGCCATGTAATTGGCCTGCCCGAAGTTTCCGATCAGGCCGGAGGTCGAGGTCATGTGCACGAGCGCGCCGGAACCCTGCTCGCGAAAATGCCCCGCGACCGCGTGGCTCATGTTGAACGAGCCGTTGAGATGGACTGAAATCACGTCCGACCAATCCGACCAGCTCATCTTGTGAAAGATGCGGTCGCGCAAAATACCGGCGTTATTGACGAGAATGTCGACGCGGCCGAAGGCGTCGATCGCCGCCTTGACGATCTGATCGGCGCTTTGCGGCTCGGCAATGTTGAGCGTCGAGGCTATCGCCTTGCCGCCTTTTTCCCTGATTTCCTCGACCACCTGCTGCGCCGGGCCGGTATCGGCGCCGGACCCGTCGAGGCCCGCGCCAACGTCGTTGACCACGACGCTGGCGCCTTCCGCCGCCATCAGCAGGGCAATGCCACGGCCGATTCCGCGTCCCGCCCCGGTGACGATGGCGACCTTGTTTTCGACGATGCCCGGCATTGCTCAATTCCGAAAAAAATTGCGGTCATGCCCCGCGAAAGCGGGGCATCCAGTAATCCCTGTCTATCAGCAAATATCGAAAGCCGGGAGTACTGGATCGCCCGCTTGCGCGGGCGATGACAGTCTGTGCTCAACTTTCACCCCCACACTTCCTCGGCGATCTCGACGATCATCCTGAGCTTCGCCCATTGTTCATCCTCGGCGAGCGTATTGCCTTCCTCGGTGGAGGCGAAGCCGCATTGCGGCGACAGGCAAAGCTGGTCGAGCGAAATATATTTCGTGGCTTCGTCAATGCGGCGCTTGAGTTCGTCTTTCGACTCGAGTTGCCCCGACTTCGTGGTGACAAGGCCGAGCACGACGGTCTTGCCCTTCGGCACCAGCCGCAGCGGCTCGAAACCACCGGCACGCGCGCTGTCGTACTCCATGAAATAGCCGCCGACATTGATTGAATTGAACAGGATTTCCGCCACCGGCTCGTAGCCGCCCGACGCCACGAAAGTCGAACGGAAGTTGCCGCGGCACAGATGCATCGTGATCGCCATGTGGGCCGGGGCGTCGGAGATCGCGGCATTGATCATGTGGGCATAGATCGCCGGCAATTTTTCCGGATCGTCGCCACGGCCGGCCACCTGCGCGCGCAATTTCGGGTCGCAGAGATAGGTGAAATTCACTTCGTCAAGTTGCAGGTAACGGCAGCCGGCATCGGCAAAGGCGCGAACGGCCTTGCGGTAGGTCTGGCCGAGGTCGCGATAAAAATCGCTCATGTCGGGATAGATCGATTCAGGCACGGCGTCGCGGCCATAGCGGAAATGCAACGACGACGGCGACGGGATCGTTATCTTGGGTGTGACGCGCGCATGTTCCTTCACGAAGCGGAAGTGGTCGAGCATCGGATGCCCAGGAAACGTGCCGAGCTTGCCGGTCACGCGCAGCATCATCGGCTTCGGATTGACGCCCTGAAATTTGATCTTGCGCTCGCCGAGATAGGCCTCGACTCCGTCAAGCGCGCCGAGGAAATCGTAATTCCAGAAGGCGCGGCGGAATTCGCCGTCGGTTACAGCTTTGAAGCCGATATCCTGCTGCCGCCCGATGACCTTTTCGATTTCGCGATCTTCGATCTCACGCAGCGCATCGGCGGTAATTTCACCGCGCTCACGCCTCGCGCGCGCTTCCTTGAGCACCGGCGGACGCAACAGACTGCCAACATGATCGGCGCGGAACGGTGGTGACGAGCGCTGCATGAGGTTCCTGCCGACTCATTTTGTCGTCGCGCGAGCAGAACGAGCGCCAGCAGGGACCCACACCCCGCAGTCTATCGAAAGCGTTATGCCCCGCCGTCGCGAGGGCGCGATCAGCGCCCCCAGACCTCTTCCGCCAGTTCGACGATCATGCGCAGCTTCGCCCATTGTTCGTCGGCGGCGAGAACGTTGCCTTCCTCGGTCGAAGCAAATCCGCACTGCGGCGAGAGCGCGAGTTGGTCGAGGGGTACGATCCTGGCCGCCTCCTCGATGCGCTTCTTGATGTCGTCGCGCGGCTCCAGCCGCCCGGACTTGGATGTGACGACGCCGAGCACGACGACCTTGTTGCCTTTCGGCAGGAAGCGTAGCGGCTCGAATCCGCCGGCGCGCTCGCTGTCGTATTCGAGGAAGTAGCCGTCGTAATTGCACTTGGCCAGCAGGTTCTGCGCCACCGGCTCATAGCCGCCGGATGCAATCCACGTCGAACGGAAGTTTCCGCGGCAGACATGCGTCGTGATGGTCATGTCGGCGGGCTTGGCCTCCAGTGCCTTGTTGATGCAGCGCGTATAGGTCTCCTGAAGATGGTCGACGTCGAGGCCGCGGTCCTTGGCCTTCTTCAACTCCTCCTGCGAGCAAAGATAGGCCCACGCGGTATCGTCGAATTGCAGGTAGCGGCACCCGGCGTCGTAGAACGCTTTCACCGCTTTCTGATAGGCGCCCGCAAGATCGTCGAAGATAGCGTCGCGGTTCGAATAGAAATCCTTGCTCACCGCGCCCGGCTCGAGGCGGAAGTGCATCACGCTCGGCGCCGGAATGGTCATCTTCGGCATGACCTTGGTGTGCGCCTTGAGAAACTTGAAGTGCTCCAGCATCGGATGATTGGAAAAACCGATCTTGCCGGTGACCTTGATGCTGCGCGGCTTGGTCTGCACGCCCTGGAACTGGATGCCATGGTCGAGTTCGTAGATTTCGACCCCGTCAAGCATGCCGAAGAAATCGAAGTGCCACCACGAGCGGCGAAATTCGCCGTCGGTCGCGAGCTTGAGGCCGATCTCTTCCTGCTTCTTGATTATCTTTTCGATCTCGATGTCCTCAACCTCTTTCAGTTGAGCGGCGCTGATCTCGCCTTTCTCGCGCCTCGTGCGCGCGTCCTTGACCGGCGCGGTGCGCAAAATGCTGCCGACATGATCGGCACGGAAAGGCGGTTTCGTTCTTTGCATGGTGGTTCCTCCGACAACGGCCCGCGACCCGAAAAGGCGAGAGCCCTTAATTCAATTGAGCCATAGCATGATCGCTCGAGACAAGTCCCGCGACCTTCTGCGCATAGCGGGCAGTCGCAACGATGCCGCCGAATGAAAAATAATGCGGCGTCGCCTCACCAATGTCACCGGCGGTCGCAAGCGTCTCGATGATGCGGTCCGGCCCGACGTGACCGAGCAGGTTCGCGGCCGCGCCGGACATCAACCCTTTGAGCGACGCCCCCACGCCGCAACGCCTTGCATAACGCAATAATGCCGGCACGCTGGTGGGACCAGCCAGACCGACATGGATAGGAGCCATAATTCCGCATTTTCGCATGCGCTTAAGCCAGGCGAGGATGGCGTCGGCATCGAATGAGAACTGGCTGACGATATGCACGCGCAGCCCGGCCGCATGCGCCGCCGCGATCTTCTGGTCGAGCGCGGCTTCGATGCGATCCGCGCCGATGCGCGGATGCCCTTCGGGATAACTGCCGATGCCGATTTCCTCGATGCCGGCTTCGCCCAACAAGCCGCTCTGAATGACAGAAAGCGCGTCGGGATAAGGTCCGCTGCTGTCGACGTCGCCCGCAATGACGAGCGCACGGCGCATGCCGGCTTCGCCACGCAGGCCGCGCAACAACTCCTGCAAGTCCTGTGTGCTGACGAGACGGCGCGCGGCAAGATGTGCAACCGGCTCGAGGCCGGCGCGTCGCACCGCGCCGGCAAGAGCAGCGAGTTCACGGTTGCTTTGCGCCGCCACCGACGTGAGATAGAGCGGCGTGCCGGGCGTGACGATGCCCGCCACCTCGCTCAACTCACTTGCCGTGGGCCGCGTTGCATCGAGTGAGAAAGTACGTGCGAAACTCATGCGACGCGGCGGCGCGGCATCCGACATGATGCCCCGCTACTCGCGCCGGCGCGAGATGACGAACGACTCGTCGTAGAACCAGAGACCGCCCTGCTTCTGCAACACGTCACGCGTCGCCTCAATATAGCGGCGGTCACTATTAACGTCGGATAGCCGGTCGTCCTCAACCTGCGCCACGTAGATCGCCGCATTCCATGCTGCCAGGAGCGTAGACGTACCGATCGACGAGGAGATTTCCGACGGCAGCGTATGCATCTCATAACGGAACAGCGAGCGCTGATCGGAATAGGCATTGAAGTTGAGATCGCGGCCGGACGGGCCAAGGTCGTGCTTCACTTCCTTGAGCAGGTCGTGGCGGCTGTGCGCAAACGGATTGTCGTTTGGCCAGACCTTGTGAATGATTTCCATGCCCGGATCGTGACCGTAGGAATGGATCGCGATCATGCGCCCGCCCGGCCCAAGCGCACGTGCGAGCGGCGCCAACACGCGCCTGGCCTTGAATTCGAGCGAAGCCCGCGCGCGATAAGGCTGCGACGCGATGACGAGATCGTAGTCGGCGACCGTGCCGCCCGGCTTCGGAACGATCTGGTCGAGCAGGAAGCGATGGTCGGCGCGATAGATCACCAGAATTACCGGACGCTCATAGACGGGATTGCCGCTCTTGGCGGAGACCTTCGCCTTCCAGCTCTCGGCCAGGAACGGCTCGAGCGCGGTGATCTGCTCCTCGAAGCTGTGCGCGGAGCTTCCCTCCATCGCCACTTCTTTCCAGATCAGGCTTGTCGCCGCGCTCAACGATTTCGCTGCCAGCCAGGGTGCTTCCGCGTAAGCGAGATTGGTGAGCACCAGCACGGTCGACGGGTGCTCGACGAAGCGGTCCGACATCTTCTGAAGCGTGAGCCGGACATCCTCGAGACTGATCTCCTTGCCGACGATGTAGTGCGGCATAATCGGAAACTTGTCGTGCATGGTGCGCATCACGCGCGCGAGCACGGTGCCGTCGCCGACGCCGGCGTCGAACACGCGCACGGCCGGCGGCCGCGGATGGATGTTGGCCAGCTCGATGCCGACGCGGTTGGCGACTTCCCATTTCTCGCTGCAGGTATTCACGAACAGCAGATATTTCTGCCGATTGTCGAAGAAACGGAAATTGCGCTGCGGATCGTCACTCGCCTGTCCGGACGCAACCGGCGGCGCGGGTGGCGCGACGATCGGCAATGCTTGCGGCATGGGAGCGCCTTCGAACAGCAGGCGTCTGCGTGCCGGCACCGCGTCGGTGCTGCGCGCCATGAAAGAGCGGATGCGATCGAGCGTTTCTGTGGTAATGCGGCCGCCGTTGCGCAGCCGGCTTGCGAGCTTCCCGTCGTTCACCGCGCGGCGGCCGAAAGTCGATTCGGCCAGGCCGCGCTGGCGGCAAAAATCGGTGATCTCCTGAAGAATCTGCTCGTTCATGGCGGCGCTTCCTGACCGGCTCTGATGGCCGTTGTTCTTGGAAGCGAACCAAACTTGCCGCGCGCTCGTCAACCACAAAACGCAATAGAAAAAGATGGGCAAAGTGGGTGGGCAATGGACTCCAGCTAAATCATCCCAATAAAAAGGATTTCTGGCACAAGCGGCCTTTCTATTGGGATAGAGACTGACAAAGCGTGGGCAATCGCCCTACGGAAACGACACTATGGTGGGCAAAGCGGGCGACACGCGCGGCGCCAGCAGCGGCGCTTGCGAACCTGCTCAAATGTCGAAGAAAACCGTCTCGTTGTCGCCCTGAACGCGGATGTCGAAACGGTAGGCCGGGGTCCCATTGGGGCCGTCTTTCCCCTTGCCCGCGATCAGAGTCCCACGCCGGTCGGCCGGAACAATCGCCAGGATGGGATCGGACGCATTAGCCGCCTCGTCGGCAAAATAAAGCCGCGTATAGACCTGCCGCAACATGCCACGCGAATAGATGCAGACGACAATATGCGGTGCCTGCGGCTTGCCGTTGGGTCCCGGTACCGAGCCGGGCCTGATCGTGTCGAAGCTGTAGATGCCGTTCTTGTCCGTCGCCGAACGGCCGAAGCCCTTGAATGCCGCGTTAGGCAGTGCGCGGCTGTCACGCGGGCTGGCGTAACGCCCCTGCGCGTCCGCCTGCCATATCTCGATCATCGCATCGCTGATCGGTTTGCCGTCTCCGTCCGTCACGCAGCCTTCGATATGGATGCGCTGTCCGGACGCGTCGGGCGTGACCAGATTGTCGCTGACCGTCTCCTTCCAGCTGTATTGGCCGTTCGGGTCCCATTCGCAGCGGCCCTTGGGCGTGAGGCCGTAAGCAAAGAACGGGCCGACTGTTTGCGAGGGCGTGATTTCGGACATGGTCATCTACTCATTTCGATTCATGAGACCGTCATGGCCGGGCTTGTCCCGGCCATCCACGTCTAACCCAAGAAACAGAAGACGTGGATGCCCGGCATAAAGCCGGGCATGACGGCTGAGAGAACGGCATGCACCCGTCCCCATTAGTGTTTATCCATATCCAGCGGCGTCGCTTCGCGTCCGCGCAGAACGATGTCCCAGCGGAAGCAGAGCGCCCATTCGGGAATCGTGTTCTCGAGATCGAAGGTCGCAACCATGCGCGCACGCGCCTTCTCATCCGTCACCGAATTGAAGATCGGATCGAACGGAAAGAGATAGTCGCCGGGAAAATACATCTGCGTCACAAGTCGCGACAGGAACGAGTGGCCGAACACCGAGAAGTGGATGTGGTTCGGCCGCCACGCGTTGTGATGATTGCCCCACGGGTAAGCACCCGGCTTTACGGTGACGAATTTGTAATAGCCGTTCCTGTCGGTCATCGTGCGGCCGGCGCCGGTGAAATTCGGATCGAGCGGCGCCGGATGCTGGTCGATGATGTGCACGTAGCGGCCGCAGGCGTTGGCCTGCCAGATTTCGACGAGCACGTCCGGCACCGGGCGCTTGTCTTCGTCGAGCACCTGCCCGTGGACGATGATGCGTTCCCCCAGCGGCTCGCTCTTGTGCTGCCTAGTGAGATCGTTGTCGTTTTCCTGAATCACATCGTGGCCGTAAACCGGACCGGTCAATTCGGACAGCGTATGCGGCATCACGATCAGCGGCTGCGACGGCGAGCGCTTGGCCGTGCTGCGATAGCCCGGCGTCAAGTGCTTGGGAAAAACGCTGAGGCTTTCTTTCGGATAAACGAGCGACATGGCCGTTTCCTTCGATCGTTAGACGCGTTCGAGCGCGAGCGATACGCCCTGCCCAACGCCAACGCACATGGTTGCAAGTCCCAGCTTGCCGTCGCGCGCCTGCAAGGCGTGCGCCGCCGTCATCGCGAGCCGCGCGCCCGACATGCCGAGCGGATGGCCGAGCGCGATGGCGCCGCCATGCGGATTGACCTGTTCGGCATCGTCCGCCAGCCCGAGTTGGCGCATGCAGGCGAGCGATTGCGAGGCAAAAGCCTCATTCAATTCGATCACGTCGAAATCGCCAATTTTCTTGCCGAGCCGCGCCATGAGTTTGCGCGTCGCCGGCACCGGACCGATGCCCATGATGCGCGGCGGCACCGCCGCCGATGCCATGCCGAGGATGCGCGCGCGCGGCGTGAGGCCGTGCTCTTTCGCCGCCTGTTCGGAAGCGACGATCATCGCTGCCGCGCCATCGTTGACGCCGGAAGCATTGCCGGCGGTCACCGTGCCGTTGTTGCGGAACGGTGTCCTGAGCTTGGCGAGCTGCTCCAGGGTGGTCTCGCGCGGATGCTCGTCCTTATCGACTTTGATCACGTCGCCCTTGCGGCCGGAAACCTCGACCGCGACGATCTCCTGAGAAAAATAGCCCGCAGCCATCGCCTTGGCGGCACGCTGCTGCGAGCGCAGCGCGAAAGCATCCTGATCCGCGCGCGTCACCTGGAATTATTCCGCCACGTTCTCGCCGGTTTCCGGCATGGAATCGACGCCGTACTGCTGTTTCATCAGCGGATTGATGAAACGCCAGCCTATCGTCGTGTCGTAGATCTCCGCCTGCCGCGAGAAGGCTTCCTGCGCCTTGCCCTGGACGAAAGGCGCCCGTGTCATCGACTCGACGCCGCCGGCAATGGCCAGTTCCATTTCGCCGGCCCGGATCGCGCGCGCCGCCGTCCCGACAGCTTCCAGACCCGATGCGCACAGACGGTTGAGCGTCACGCCCGGCACGCTGCCCGGAAGCCCGGCCAGCAAAAGCGCCATGCGCGCGACGTTGCGGTTGTCTTCGCCGGCCTGATTGGCGCAGCCGTAATAGACATCCTCGATCTTTTCCCAATCGACTTTCGGATTGCGCGCCATCAACGCCTTGATCGGCACCGCAGCGAGATCGTCGGTACGCACCTTGGCGAGCGCACCGCCGTAACGCCCGATCGGCGTACGCACTGCGTCGCAAAGAAAAACGTCGCGCGTGCCGTTACTCGCCATTACGCCGCCTCGCCGTGGGCGCGCGCTGTGCGCGCATTGAGTTCGCGCAAAATTTCGAGCTCCTGAGCGGTCGGTGCCTTGGTCTCGGCGACGGTCTTGGCGTAGCGCACGGTCCAGCCCGCATTCTCCTGAATCTGGTCGCGCGTAACGCCGGGATGGATCGAGGTGACGATCATCTCCCTGGATTCCGGATCGGGCTCGTAGATCGCCAGGTCCGTAATCAGCCGCGTCGGCCCCTTGGTCTTGATACCCAGCTTCTGCCGGCTGTCGCCGCCGGTGCCGTGACCGATCGAGGTGAAGAAGTCGATCTTGTCTACGAAGCTGCGCTGGCCCTGCTTCATGATGATGAAGATTTCGCCGCACGACACCGCGATCTCCGGCGCGCCGCCGCCCCCGGGCAGGCGCACCTTCGGCTTGTCGTAAGCGCCGACCACCGTGGTGTTGAGATTGGCGAACTTGTCGATCTGCGCGCCACCGAGGAAGCCCACAGAAATGCGGCCGCCTTGCAGCCAGTAGCGGAACATCTCCGGCACCGACACCGTCGTAAGCGCGGTCTCGCACAATTCGCCATCGCCGATCGACAAAGGCAGCACCGTCGGCTTGGTGCCGAGCGTGCCGGACTCGTAGATGAGCGTGACATTGGGCGCATGCGACAGGCGCGCAAGATTCGCGGCCGCCGACGGCTGGCCGATACCCACGAAACACACGTCCTCATTCCTGAGCGCGCGCGCCGCGGCAATCGTCATCATTTCGGTGGATTTGTAATCGGCCATGACCGTCACTCCGCCGCCGCGCGCATTTTGCGGCTGTGCACGGCGAAGGCCTCAGGGCCTTTTTCCAGCACGTTGGTTTTCATCCACGCCAGGAACGAGTCTCGCTCGCGCGAGATATTATCC
>JBARCH010000032.1:0-5093 GCA_049793875.1 Pseudolabrys sp.
CTGGAAAGGCGAAAACGTCTCGACATCCGAGTTCGCGGAAGCGATCGGCCGCTTCCCCGGCGTGGCGGAAGTCAACGTCTATGGCGTACCGCTGCCGGGCAAGGACGGGCGCGCCGGCATGGCAGCGCTGGTGACAGGCGGCGCGCTCGACCTCGCCGCGCTGCGTGCGCATCTGGTACAAAGCCTGCCCGACTATGCGCGCCCGCTGTTCCTGCGCATTCGCGGCGCCATCGAAGTGACTGCCACATTCAAACAAAAGAAAATGGATCTGGTGAAGCAAGGCTTCGATCCGGCCGCGACCGGCGACACGATCTACTTCAACGATCACGATAGCGGGGCATTCGTGCCCGTCGATGCGGCGCTCTATGCGCGCATCTGCAAGGGCGAGGTGCGGATATGAGCGCGCTTCCGGGCGCCGCCGACATCGTCTCGTTCTGGCAATCGGCCGGGCCGGATCGCTGGTTCAAAAAGGATGCGACTTTCGACGACGAAATCCGTGAGCGCTTCCTGCCGGCGCACGAGGCCGCTGCAGCCGGCAAGCTCAGCGCCTGGGAGAATGACGCGCAGGGTGCACTCGCATTGCTCATCTTGCTCGATCAATTTCCGCGCAACATGTTCCGCGGCGACGCGCGCGCTTTCGCCACCGATCCGCTTGCGCGCGCGGTGGCGGCCGGCGCCATCGTGCGTGGCTTCGACAGCCAGTTTCCGGACGACCTGCGTGGCTTTTTCTATCTTCCGTTCGTCCACTCCGAAGACATGGCCGATCAGGAACGCGCGATCATGCTCTATCGCGCGGCCCGTCTCGAAAACCTGAAATATGCGGAAGAGCACGCCGATATTATCCACCGCTTCGGCCGGTTCCCGCATCGCAACGCCGTGCTTGGACGCAGCACGACGCCGGAGGAACAAGCCTTCCTCGATAACGGCGGATTTGCTGGCTAATCGGCGCGATTGCCGCGCGCCGCCCAACCGATTCTTAACAATTTCTTGCTAGGCCCGAGCGCGCATTCGGCGCGGCAATGCCGGTTGCCTGGAGCACCTTTTGGCCCTTATCGGTTCCGAGCAAGTGACGTCCACGCGCACGCCGTTTTCGCCGGCGAGCGTGATTGCGCGCGCCAAGACGATGCTCGCCGACCGCAGCGATAGCCGCCTCGCGCAACTTGTCGCCGGAAAGGTTTTCCTCCTGCGCGTTGCAAGCGCGTTGCTCGCGCTGGTCTCGCAAGTTCTGCTCGCGCGCTGGATGGGACAATTCGAATTCGGCATTTATATTTATGTGTGGACGTGGGTGTTGATGATCGGTGCGCTCACCGACGGCGGCCTGTGCTCGGGTGCGCGGCGCTTCATTCCGGAATATACCGAGCTTAAAGCGTTCGACCGTCTGCGCGGATTCCTCACCGGCAGCCGCTGGCTTGCATTCGCCATTGCCGCTTCGGTCGGCGCGGTCGGCGCGATCGTGGTGACGCTGCTTGCGCCGCATCTCGACCGCTTCCTCGTCGTGCCGCTTTATCTTGCCTGCGCCACCATGCCGATCTACGGCCTGGTGCAGACACAATTCGGCATCGCGCAATCTTACGATTGGCCGATCCTCGCGCTGATGCCCTTCTATATCTGGCGGCAGTTGTTGCTCACGCTGCTGATGGGTGCGGTCTACCTGTTCGCCTTCGCGACCGATGCGGTGACCGCAATGGCCCTCGCCGCCGTCACCACGTGGATGGTGACACTCGCCCAGACGGCCATCCTCAACCACCGGCTCAAACAAAAAGTGCCGGCCGGGCCGAGGCATTACGAGCCGCGCGTCTGGCTCGCCACCTCGCTGCCGATCCTTATGGTGGAAGGCTTCTACCTGCTGCTCACCTATATCGACATCCTGACGCTGGAATACTATCGCTCGCCGGGCGAAGTTGCGGTCTATTACGCCGCCGCGCGCATTCTTGCCGTCGTGGCCTTCGTCTACTTCGCCATCGCCGGCGCCACCACGCACAAATTTACCGAGTATCACATCGCCGGCGACCGCGACCGGCTCAAGAAATTCTTTGGCGAGACCATCCGCTGGACGTTCTGGCCGTCGCTCGCTATCTGCGCGCTCATTCTCGCATTCGGGCGGCCCCTGCTATCGCTATTCGGTGCCAGCTTCGTGTCGGGCTACACAGTCATGTTCATTCTTGCCGCCGGAATGCTGGCGCGCGCGGCGGTCGGACCGGCGGAGCGGCTGCTCAACATGCTGGGCGAACAGCGGCAATGCGCGATCGTTTACGCCATCGCCTTCGCCATCAATCTCGGTCTGTGCATCGTGCTTATTCCGCGCATCGGCATCGAGGGCGCAGCCGTCGCGACCGCACTGGCGCTCATTGCCGAGTCGATCATGCTGTTTGTTGTGACGCGGCGGCGACTCGCCCGCTAGGGCATTCACGCCTTCTCGCGCAGCAAGCGCCGGATGACCTTGCCCGTTGTCGTCATCGGCATCGCCTCAATGAAGGCGACCTCGCGCGGATATTCGTGCGCGGAAAGGTGCGTCTTGACGAAACTTTGAATCTCGGCGGCGAGCGCATCGGACGCCGCGTAATCTTTCTTGAGCACAATGAAAGCCTTCACGATCTCCGTACGCAGCGTGTCCGGCTTGCCGACTGCGGCGGCAAGCGCCACCGCCGGATGGCGGATAAGACAATCCTCGATCTCGCCGGGCCCGATGCGAAAACCTGCCGAGGAGATCACATCGTCGTCGCGGCCGACGAAGGTAAAGTAACCTTCCTCGTCCATCACGCCCTGGTCGCCGGTCGTCATCCAGTCGCCGATGAATTTCTCGCGCGTGGCCTCCGGCCGGCCCCAGTATTCGATGAACATCACCGGGTCAGGCCGCTTGACGGCGATCTGGCCCACCTCACCCGGTTTCACTTCGCGGCCTTCGCTGTCGACCACTGCAACGATATGCCCCGGCACCGCCTTGCCGATGGCGCCGGGCCGCGACACGCCGGCTGCGCCGCAGGACGACAGCACGATGTTGCATTCGGTCTGGCCGTAGAATTCATTGACTGCCAAGCCGAAAGCCGACTTGCCCCATTCGTATGTTTCCGCGCCGAGCGTTTCGCCGCCGGAACCGATCGACCGCATGTTGATGTCGTAGCGGCCGCGCGGATTGGGCGCAGCGCGCAACATGCGCAGCGCCGTCGGCGGAATGAAAGCGTTGCGGACCCTCGCGTGCGCCATCAGCGCGTAGGCTTCCTCCGGATCGAATTTCTCGAACCGGTGCGCGACCACCGGCACTCCGTAATGCAATCCGGGCAACAGCACGTTGAGCAAGCCGCCGGCCCATGCCCAATCCGCAGGCGTCCAGATACGGTCGCCGGGTTGCGGAAAGAGATCGGCGTAGGTTTCGACGCCGGGCAAATGTCCATGCAGCACACGGTGCCCGTGCAGCGCCCCTTTCGGCTGACCTGTTGTGCCTGACGTATAGACCATCATCGCGGGATCGTCGGCGGACGTATCGACGGGCGTGAAATTGGAGGATGCGCGTGCGAGCGTCGCGGCGAAGTCGAGCGCGATGTCGCTGGCGCCGTCGAGCGAAAGCACCAGCTTCACATCCGGCAGTTCATCGCGGATTTGCGCGATGCGCGAAAGGCCCAGCGCATTGGTGATAACCGCCTTGCTGCCGGAATTCTGCAGGCGGAAACTCAACGCATCGACGCCGAATAAAATGGCGAGCGGCAACGCGACCGCGCCGAGCTTGTAGATGCCGATATGCGCGGCGGCGACTTCCGGCGCCTGCGGCAAGAGGATGGCGACACGGTCGCCTTGTTCAATGCCGTGCGCGCGCAGCACATTGGCGAGCCGGTTCGACGTCTCGCGCAGCCAGCCGTATGTAATCGTCTCTTCGCGCCCGTCCGGCTGCACATGCAGAATGGCGAGGCGGTCCGGCTCATTGGCCGCCCAGCGGTCGCAGACGTCGGCGCCGATGTTGTAACGCGCCGGCACCTGCCAGCGGAATTGACGATAGATCGTGTCGTAGTCGCGGGCGGAGGGAAGCACCGGCATGAACGCCAACGCTAGTCAGGCCGGCGGCTCAGGTCCAGTGCCGGTCAGCCGACCTTGTCGCGCGCCTGTTGCCGCAGCGCCTTGAGTTCCTCGAAGCGCGCGGTGGCATCGCGCATGATGGCGGCGAGGCCGATGATCTGCCCTTGCGCGTCCTTGACGGGGACGATGGTGAACTCGATCGACAGCCGTGTGCCATCCTTGCGGTTGCTCGGCACCGAGAGCATGTCGCCACCGGCGTAACGGCTCTGCCCGGTACGCATCATGGTGTTGTAGCCGTCCCAATGGCGCACGCGCAGCCGCTCCGGGACGATGATGTCGAGCGACTGGCCGAGGGCTTCGCTCTGCGTGAAGCCGAAGATCCGCGCCGCGCCGGGATTCCAGAGCCGGATGATGCCTTCGCGGTCGCACGCCACGATGGCGTCGCCCTCGCTTTGCAATAACGCACCGGCAATGACATCCAGACCAAACTTTTGTTCTTGCGGCATTCCGCTATTCCTAGAGACGCGCGCCGATCCGCGCATTATTGCGCCTGCCCGGAGACTGCATTGACAACAAATCTCTGAGCGGCGTTCGCGGCTTGACGAGATCGCTTAGAGAATACTCGTCGAGGACGTCGATGAATGCGGCGCTGGCGCGCGCAAGCGCATTGCGCAATTCGCAGGACGGACGGATCGCGCAAGGCGCATCGACGGGCTTGAAACATGGAACCAGCGCCATGTCCTGCTCGGTGTGGCGCACGACATCGGCAAGCCCGATCGTCTCCGCCGGTTTTGCAAGCTTCAATCCGCCGCCGCGCCCACGCAATGTTTCGACGTAACCGGCCTGGCCGAGCTGATAGGCGACCTTCATAAGATGGTTCCGCGAGATGCCATAGCTTTTGGCGATCTCGGCGATGGTGGCGAGGCCGTTGTCCTTGAGTGCGAGATACATCAGCAGACGCAGCGCGTAATCAGTATAAACGGTCAGACGCATGCGAATTCTCCCGCCTCCCATGACAATAAAGATGTATTCTAGATATTGCTTTTAGGCAAGCATGCTATAAGATGATGTGCAGAGAATACATG